>SIAF01000265.1 GCA_009691905.1 Planctomycetaceae bacterium
CAGAGGTTGAAGGTACCATTTTTCTTTCCGCAGGACTGAATTCCCCTTCTCCATCCGCGAGACCACGAATGCCCTACGAATCAAGCCACTTCGCTCACTCCCAACGCTAGAAACTCACAACCCTAGATCAGGAGGTCTGAGCCTGTGCCTCGCAGAGTTTCGGCCCGACGCGCACGCGGCATGCTGCCGTGAGTTTTACCATAGTCATTGGTTCATTGTTTGTCACGCACTTCTGGGCGCGTTTCGTTCATGGGCGCTGGATCTCGCACTGCATGAACAGTTCACCCGGCTCCACTCGATGCTGAAGGTACTGCTCAGGTGAGGCGAGAGAGAAACCCAGTCGCTCGAGCAAACGCATCGAGCGGAAATTCTCGCGCCTGAGCACGGCGGACAGGCTATGTACATCGTGGTAGTCGACGAGCTCTGAGATCATGGCCTGAACGGCCTGCCGCGCCAGCCCTCGACCCCAATACCGGCTCGACAGCACGTAGGCGATGGCCGCTTTGCCGTTGGAATCCACCGTGGCCTGAACGTAACCGATGAGTTCGGAGGGCGGCAGGCGGATGACCCAGTCGAACCACTGTTCCCGACCATCCGGCGAGTGCCTCGTTTCGAGCTTCGTGAATCGCTCGCGCAGCCATTCGAGCGACGGTGGCGGCGAATTCTCGTATTCGTAAATCGCCGGATCGCTCAGCACGGCGAACATTTCGTCCGCGTGAGCGGCAACCTGTGGCTCGAGCGTGAGGCTATCGGTCTGGATGAGTTGCATCAATCAACGACGAACAACCGCTGTCGCGGCCAACCTGCAATATTCGACGGGCACGGTCCACACTCACCGCGATTCGTCAGCTCGCCGATAGACGTACCAGTTCAATCTCGACGGGTCGGTTGATACCGCGGCCTGAAATTGAGGAACAAAGGCGGCAGGCAGAAGACAGTCGGATTCATCCACGCGAACGGCATAAAGCTTCTGGTACGTGCCCGGAAAGTACTCGGCGAGCGGCTTGTCGAGCGATAAAACGCCATCGCGGCATTCTCCGATGCGCTCGGAATCGTAGCCACCGAGGCATCCGCTCGTTTTGAACTTCACCCGATACTCGCCCGAGTCGAGCTTTTCGATCGCCAGGGCGCTGCTGTCCAGCCGCCGGCGCACCGACCAGTTGCCCACAATGTCCATGTCGGGATGAATCCATTCCGCGTTCGGTTGGACTATCGGATGATCAGACGGTTTCCAGTTCTGAATTCCCTTCTCGATTTCCTGATGCGTTTGTGCCGGCCTGTCCGTAAAGAGGATTGACCAAAGAATTGCGAGAATGACGAGACAAAGCATCAGTTCGATCAGCGTGAACGCATTGCGACCGTGGGGAATTCCGTCCGACAAACGCGGTTGATTTTGCACGTACATGGTTACGACCCCCCGAACCGATGGCGGCAAGTTCCCTAATACCAGATCCTTCCCGCGAGAACCTGAGGCGATCAATCGTGAATTCGCTTTACGATTCTACCAGATTGTTCGCGTCAGCCAAATCCCGGTGGTTGCCCGGCAGGTTTGTTGGAATTCGTGTTACGTTCGCGTGCCGTATGCGGTTCTTCGAATCGACATTTTATCGAACTCGACGCAATTCCCGGCACCGATCTGAGGATGCTCAGCATGTGCGCGTGCGACGAACACCAGTCAGACGTGGGGCACCTCGTGGCTGTACCGGAATTGAAGGGGCCAGCCATGTGGGGACGAGAAGAACAGTCGGCAAAGAACAGAAACGCCCCGGTGGGGGACCGGGGCGTTTCATGCGGGGGCGAGCCTCCGTGCTGATTCCTAATCGCACCCCTCGACTGTCACGAGCATCCCATGCTGTTCCCGCAGTTGTGGCACAGGTAGCAATTGCCGTTGCGAACGGTGATCGACCCGCAGTTGTCGCAGGCAGGGGCATCGGCCTGGAAATTGATGAATTGCAAGCTGCGGACGTGCGGGCTGTCGGCAACCCGCGCCATCGAACTCACGGCGTGTGCCGGGTTTTGAGATCGGTCGGCGGCAGGTGCTGCAGCCCCCGTCACTGACGCAGCGCCTGACTGGGCGGCGTGCTCGACGTGCCCGGCGGCCGCCTGACGCTGCGGGGCATTGGCTTCCCGAAAACCGGGAATGAACTGCATCCCCAGCCAGCGGAAGATGTAATCGGGAACGCTTTTCGCGTTGGGGATCTCAGGGTTGCCGGTCCAGCCCGAAGGCTCGAACCGCATATGCGCGAACTTGCTGACCAGGGCGCTCATCGGGACGCCGTACTGTAAGGCCATCGACGTCAGTGTGCCGATGGTGTCCATCAGCCCGCCGATCGTACTCCCTTCTTTCGCCATGGTGATGAACAGTTCACCCGGCTGGCCATCTTCGAACAGGCCGACCGTGACGTACCCCTCGTGCCCGCCGACCGAAAACTTGTGGGTCAGCGAGTGCCGCGTTGCCGGCAAGTGTCGCCGGAAGGGAGAACCCGCCATCGACGGCGCCAGTGCCGCGGCCAGTGCCGCGGCCAGTGCGGCCACGGCGACCGGCAGTGTCTCGGCTTGCGGCTGGTCGTCGCTCTTTTTGCGGTCTCCCTCTTTCTTGGTTGCGAGAGGCTGGCTGCTCTTCGAGCCGTCGCGGTAGATCGCCAGAGCCTTGAGGCCCAGCTTCCACCCCTCGACGTAGGCGTTCTCGATGTCGAGGGCCGTCGATTCTTCGGGCATGTTGACCGTCTTCGAGATCGCCCCGGACAAGAAGGGCTGCGCAGCGGCCATCATGCCCACGTGAGCGCGCCAGTGAATCGTCCGCGATCCGTTCTGGGCCTTGAACGCACAGTCGAACACCGGCAAATGCTCGGCCTTGAGATCAGGCGCGCCCTCGATCGTATCGCACTGATCGATGTACGCGATAATCGCATCGATCTGCGGCGGCTGATAACCAAGCGTCTTGAGGGCCGCCGGGACGGTGCGATTGACGATCTTGAGCATCCCTCCGCCGGCAAGCTGCTTGTACTTGACGAGGGCGATGTCGGGCTCGATGCCGGTCGTATCGCAATCCATCATGAAGGCGATCGTCCCGGTGGGTGCCAGCACCGTCGCTTGTGCGTTGCGATAGCCGTGGCGGCGTCCCGAAGCGACGCATTCGTTCCACACACTGCGGGCCGCGTCGCGCAGGTACGCCGGGCAGGCGGGGTTGATGTGGTCGACCGCGTCGCGGTGCATCTCCATCACGCGCAGCATCGGCTGCTCGTTCTCGCGGTATCCGGCGAACGGGCCGACATTGCCGGCAATTTCGCTCGACGTGAGATACCCCTGCCCGTTGAGCAGGGCCGTCAAGGCCCCGCAGATCCCGCGGCCGGCATCGCTGTCGTAGGGAATGCCCATCGTCATCAGCAGGCTGCCGAGATTGGCATAACCCAGCCCCAGCGGGCGGAAGCGATGGCTGTTCTCGGCGATCGACGCCGTAGGATAGCTGGCATGATCGACCAGAATCTCTTGCGCCGTGAGATAAATGGCCGCCGCACGACGGTAACGGGCCACGTCGAACGAGCCGTCGTCGGTCATGAACTTTTTCAGATTCAGGCTCGACAGGTTGCAGGCCGTGTCGTCGAGAAACATGTACTCGCTGCACGGGTTGCTGGCGTTGATCGGCCCCGAATTGGGGCAGGTGTGCCAGCGATTGATGGTCGTGTCGTACTGCACGCCGGGGTCGCCGCAGAACCAGGTTCCCTCGGCGATCTGCCGCAGCAGATCGTGGGCCTGGTATTTCGGCCCCGGGTGATCGGGGGCCGTGACCCAGTGCGTCTGCCACACGCCGTCGTCCTGCGCCGATTGCATGAACGAATCGCTGACGCGCACCGAGAGATTCGCGTTCTGAAACATGATCGAACTGTAGGCTTCGCCGTTGAAGTTGGCCTCGTATTCGCCCGAGGCGATCAACGTGCGGGCTTTTCGCTCTTCCTTAGCCTTGGCCTGAATGAACTCGAGCACATCGGGATGCCAGTCTTTGAGGCTTTGCATCTTGGCGGCGCGACGGGTTTTGCCCCCCGATTTGACGACGGCGGCAATCTGGTCGTAAACGCGCATGAACGACAGCGGCCCCGAGGGAATGCCCCCCCCCGACAACTTCTCTTTCGCGCTGCGAATCGTCGACAGATCGGTGCCCGTGCCCGAACCGAACTTGAACAGCATGGCTTCGCTGGTGGCGAGGCGCATGATGTCTTCCATGTTGTCTTCGACCGATTGAATGAAGCACGCCGACGCCTGCGGATACTCGTAGGGGGTCGCCGGGCGCTGAATCGAGCTGGTCGCCGTATCCCAGCGGTAGTTGCCGCGGCCACCCTTGACGCCGTACTGGTGATACAGCCCCACGTTGAACCACACCGGCGAATTGAAGCACCCGTGCTGGTGCAGGCACAGCCACGCCAGCTCGCGATAGAACCGCTCGCCGTCCAGGGCGGTGGCGAAGTAGCCGTCGGCCTGACCCCAGTCGGCGATCGTGCGGGCCACGCGGTGAATCACCTGCCGCACGCTTTGCTCGCGTTCGGCGGTCCCCACCTCACCGTAGAAGTATTTGCTGACCACGACGTTGGTCGCCAGGGCGCTCCACGTCACGGGAACTTCGCAGTTCTTCTGCTCAAACAGCACCTTGCCGCTTTCGTCCTTGATCTGGGCCGATCGCTTGTCCCATTCGACCGTGTCGAACGGATCGACCCCTTCCGGACAGAAATACGGCGGAACTTTCATGGCGGGGACGCCATCGATATCACGGGTCACAACACGGGCAAAGGATTCCGCAGCTTCGTTAGACAAGTGACCGTTCCGCTCTAGGGGCCGCTCAAGGGGCCGCTCTTGGGAGGCGGCCCCATTTTTGCTGGCCCCATTCTTCGCCGAGGACTCACCGTTGGTCGCCGCCCGACCGTTCGCAGCTTTTCCGTGCTTTGTTCGCATCATGCGTTCCTTATTGAATCCTTCGTGCGCAAAACCATGTCGATTGCCGAAACCTATCGGCAATTCCCCTCCACAAACTATACGGTTGAACAGTTAAAAACGCAAGTCCCTTGAAAGGCGGTGATACACAAGCTGTTGGGGTTGAAAGTTCGTAACCCCCAACAATTTGTGGCCGGGACGAGTCGCTACTATAAATTGGCCGTCCGATTTGTCAAGCTTTCTCGACGGGATTGGTATGCACGATCGGTTGGTTTTGCGTCGTAACCGGCAATCTCAAAACGGAGTTATCGAAATTGAAAAAATGAAGAACTGGTGAATTTCGGCGTCCCGGCGTCGCAACGGGGTGGCCGCCGCGACCGCATTGCGACCACGGGCCGGTTTCCGGCGGAGGAGTCGCGGAGTGGCTGAGTGGAAGAGTCACTTGTCGCGGAAATCGTCCGCAACCCATTTCCAGGACTGAAGTTTGACGCGGCGGCTCACGGCGGCGACAATAGCGCTGGCTCGATCTTCGCCAAAAAGTCCGGTGAATTCTCAACGTGTCTGACATCTACGCGTCGCTGGCGTTCGGGATCGGGCTGGTTTTCGTCGGCGGATATCTGATCCGCTGGCAGGCCGTCATGTGGCGCAGCCACCGCACTGATCCGGGGCTCGAAGAGCGCGAGATGCGGCATTTTCGCCGCCAGTATTTCCGCCGGATGCTGGTCTCGGCCCTGCTGATTCTGCTGGGAATCATGATTCCGGCGGGCGACGCGGTGATGACCTGGCTGGGAAACAACGTCCCTGCCGCCGATGACCAGATCCTGCAAAAACGCTATCAGGCGATGTTTGCCGGTTACTGGATCATCGTACTGTTGATCACGCTGTGGATCGTGTTGCTTGCGGCGGTCGACTGGCTTTCAACCCGCGTCTTTGTGCGCAAGACGCGCGTCGCCCTCTCGACCCTGGCCCGCCAGCGGCGCGAACTCGAAGCCGAAGTTGATCGACTGCGCGGCCGGCATCGCAATGGCAGCTCGTGACGACCGCAAAAACAGCCGCCGATCGATCGGTTCGCCGTCGATTTGCGGCTTTCCCCAATTCGGTAAATTCCGTAGAATCTCGTGAACTGTGCCCGGCCGGCTCTCGTTCGTGAATCGGGTCGGCCTTGGTGTTTAGCTCTTGCGAATTGAAGCCCGCTTATGACAACCCCTCGCGTCAATCTGAAAAACCCGGTTCTGGCCGCCGCGCTGGCGTTTCTGGTGCCGGGGCTGGGACATTTTTATCAACGGCGGATTTTCAAAGGGGTGCTGTACTCGGTCTGCATTCTGGGAACATTTTTCACCGGCCTGAGTATCGGTCACGGCCAGACGGTGTACTTCAACTGGCAATCGTCCGAGAACCGGACGTATGCATACCTGTGTCAGTTCTGGGTCGGGTTGCCGGCCCTGCCGGCCCTGGCCCAATCGCAAATGCGGGCCTCGACCGCCTTCGACGTGAACTACGTCCCCAAACATTTCGAGACCGATTTTTCTGGCAAATTGGCAGGTAGCGGCGACCTGGACGGTCAGATCTCGGGTCACATCCACCTCAAGCCACAACAGCCCGACATGCCACACCTGTGGTTGGGCGAACTCACTGCCACCTTGACGACGGCCGAGGGACCGCTGGCCATCGAGGGGCAGGTCGAGCCGCGCTCGCTCGAGCCCGAAGTCGCCCCTTCGCGCGAGCGCCATCTGGTCGGGACCTTCGAGGGGAACGTGCAAGGCGAACCGGGACGTGCCGTCCGCGGGACGCTCGAAGGGCACATTCCCCGGTCGCTGTGGGATTCGTACGGCGCTCCCTTGCGAGACGCGCGGCTGAATGATTTTGCCGGAGAACAAACCGACCTCGACCGGGCGCACCTCGAACTCGGTTCACGGTTCGAACTGGGGGTCGTCTTCACGATGATCGCCGGGCTGCTCAACATTCTGGCAATCTACGACGCGCTCGAGGGTCCCGCCTACGACGACGATGAGGAAGAGAGTCAAGCCAGCCGACCTCCCCCCGATCCTTTGCCGGCCGTGACTTGAGCGTCCCCAGGGAATGTGGCAGTCGGGCAGTGGCTGCAATTACGATCGAGGAGTCTTCAATGGACAGTCTGTTTCTGCTGGCCGTCGGCAACGGCGCCTGGTCTCGTATTTGGTTCGCCATCCCGCTGATCGTCGTCATCAGCCTCGTGTACAGCGCCAGTCGCTATGAATCGCCTCCGAGAATTTTGCGGCGGGCCGGCCGAATCTCGGTCACGATTGCCGGCTTCATGCTGGCCGTGCTGGGCGTGCTGATCTTCCTCTCCCGCGGCGTCTGACGGCCGCCTGAGCGTCGTCGTGTGGAACAAACAACAGGCTGTTACCCGCTGATCGCCACGACCGGCACGTCGACGTACGACAGCACCTGCCCGATCACTGCGGCGCTCGGGCAGCCTTCGGCCCGCAACCGTCGGCACAAGCCGGACGCCTGCTCGGCTTCGACGCCGATCAGCAGCCCCCCCGACGTTTGCGGATCGAACAGCGAGTGATAGCCCGCCAAGGCCGACAAATCGACGTGGGGCAGTCGCATTCTCGATTCGGCCTCGCGGTTGGCCGGGGCGAGACTGCTGCGGTAGCCGGCGGCACACAGCTCGGCAAAGCCCGCGAGCAGAGGAATCGTTGCCGGCGAGATGCATGCCGAAACGCCGCTGGCGTCGAGCATTTCCAGCAGGTGCCCCACCAATCCGAAGCCGGTGACGTCCGTCAAGGCCGTCACGCCGAACTCGCGAGCTATTCGAGCGGCGGCCGCATTACTTTCGAGCATCGAGGCCAGCATCGCGTCCATCCACCGCGCCTCACAGCGCGATTCGCGGTGGGCCGCAAGCAGCGTCGCCGTCCCGAGGGGTTTCGTCAGAATCAGGCGGTCGCCCGGCCGCAGATTTCCTTTTTTGAGCGGCAGTCGGTCGTCGAGTTTCCCTGCGACCGTGTAGCCGACCGTCAGCTCAGGACCTTCGGTGGTGTGCCCTCCCCAAAGCGCGGTCCCCGACTGCGTCAGCTCGGCCAGCCCCCCCGCCAGCAACTGGTACAGCAGTTCGGTCTGTTGGGCCGGCGAGCCGGCGGGGAGTGTGACGAGCGCCATCGCCCCCAGCGGGGCAGAACCCATCGCCCACAAGTCACTCAGCGCGTGGAGCGCGGCGATGCGCCCGACAAGGTACGGCTCGTCGAGAAACGCCGGAAAGAAATCGACCGACAGCGCGTCGACCGGGGAAGTGTGGCGATCGAGCAGGGCGGCATCGTCGGGAGCCTCGTGGCCCGGTGGCGATTGAGAGTCGGCGGGTCGCTCGAGCCGCTCGAGAGCCGCTCGCAGAACATTCGCGCCGACCTTGCTGCCGCAGCCGGTGCAGCGCATGGCCGCGGTTTGTGCATCGCTTGCCGAGCGCCCTATTCGGCCGAGCCACCTTGCTGACTTTAATGATTCCGGTCGCGACATCGCCTGATACGGCCTGTAGTCCTGATACATCCGCATGAACTTGCGGTCGATGTGGTCTTTCCAGCGAAAGGCCCAGGCGCTGTGAGTCGAAAAGCCCTTGTAGTCGGCGATCGCTCGTCCGTCGCCGGTCGACAACAGCGAGAGGAACCCGCGTTGCGGCAGGTAAGGCCGCAGCTCGCGGCCGGCGAACAGCCGCTGGATGTTATCCCACAGCACCGGTCCCTCGCGGACGGCGAAGACCCCCGCCTTGGGGACCGGGGCCTGCTCGAAGCTCGCGCTGTCTCCCACGGCAAACACCGGGAAGTCGGCGGTCGTCTGCAAAGTGGGCCGCACCGCCAGAAACCCGTCGTTGGTTTTGGGCAACGCGAACGTCGCCAGCACCGGCGGCGGCGAAGCGGCCGTGGCCCAGATCACGACGTCAACCGTCAGCGAAGAACCATCGTCCAAAACAATCCTCGCCTGGTCGTCGATGGCGACTACCTTCCGACCCAGACGCAGCGCGATCCCTCGCCGTGTACACTCGGCCTGTGCCCGTCGCACAGTCCCTGCCGAATAGCCCCGCAGAATTTCAGTGTGGGCTTCGACAATCGTTACCTCGGCATCGATCCCGCTGCGGCGCAGCGACGCATCCAGGCCGAAGGCGACTTCGACTCCACCCGCCCCGGCTCCGACGACGGCGACCCGGATTTTTCCCCCTGTTCGAGTGCGACTCGAACGGGGGCCGTGCGGCACGTCGCTCGCCGGAAGGTCCGAGACGGCTGCCACGCGATCGTTTTCCAGCAAGCCGTCCAAGACCTCCTGAAACCGCTGCCGAAATGTGGACATCGGTTTAATCGCCAGCACGTGCCGCCGCCCCGACCACAGTTCTCGTTGTCCCGGCACCGAACCGATGCCGATCGATGCCGCGTCGTAACGGACCGGCGGCCGGTCGGCGAGCAGAACACGGTTTTGCTGCGGCTCAAGTCCAATCGCTTCAGCGACGATCAGCCGCACGCCGCAGCTTTCGCAAAACCGCCACAAGTCGATTTCCATATCGCCGGGCCGATAGAGACCGGCCAGCGTGCCGGGCAGCATGCCGCTGTACGTCGCGCGGCTATACGGGTTGATCAGCGTCAACTGCACATCGGCGATCGGCTGCATCCGCCACATGCGGACGACGTGCAGGTTCGTGTGCCCGGCCCCGACCAGAACCAGATCGCGTGCCGCCAGACTCGCGGAGTGTGTCGGCGTCACGGCTGGGACTTCGGGAGGGAGGGATCAACGCGGCGTAGCCGCGATTCTTTCTCCCTTCCCCCCTGGCGGGGGAAGGGCCGGGGATGGGGGGGGCGAACGTGATTTGACTTATGGCGTCGGGTGCCGAAGTCAGAGCGATTTCGTGTCGAAGAAGAAAGCCCGGAGGGCGGCATGGAATAGCCAGGGACGTCAGCCCCTGGAAAACGTCCACATTTGTTTTCAGCCTCGGCAGGGGCGACATGAGTCGTCCTGTGCCGCCCCTGCCGGGGCTGAAATGTTTTCGGTGCAGGATTCAGGGGGCTGACGCCCTCGTTGTTACACACATCTCGACAGGAACACTGATTTGTTTGAGAATTCCGGGGTTCGGAGGATCGAAACTCATTCAGTTCCAAGGATGGAGCGCCATGATTGCAAGCTGGGTGGAGGAAGAATTGGCCACG
>SIAF01000266.1 GCA_009691905.1 Planctomycetaceae bacterium
AGAGGTTGAAGGTACCATTTTTCTTTCCGCAGGACTGAATTCCCCTTCTCCATCCGCGAGACCACGAATGCCCTACGAATCAAGCCACTTCGCTCACTCCCAACGCTAGAAACTCACAACCCTAGATCAGGAGGTCTGAGCCTGTTGAAGAATGAGTTGGCGTTGCCGAAACACATCGAATTTCCCAGTATTTATCTCTTCGCGACGAGTACGGTCCCTATTTTCAATCGACCGCGAGGGGCGAGGGGCAGGACATAGGCGGGATCTGTCGAGTTGCTTCGCTACCGGATTCGGATCGGGCTTTCTAAACTACAACCGTCAATTCATTCGAACCGTGCTTCACTGCGACCCGTGCGGCTGCCGACTGCTTTTTTTCGGAGCGTTTCATGCGAACATTTCGCCTGCTGTTCACCCTGACGCTGGTCACTTTCCTGACGGGGCAAGGCCCGCACTTCGGCCGGGCGGCCGACGACCCGCCGGCCGGCACCAAAAAGCCCGCCGACTCCAAAAACGCCGACTCAAAAAACGGGGTGAAGAAAGCCGGTCAGGCCGGTAAGGCAAAACCTCCCGCCGAAGAGTGGAAAGAACTGGTCGCGCGCCGGGCGGAGTTCATGAAGGCCGTCGAGTCGCTGCAGAAGCAGGCCCAAAAAGCCGATCAGGCCGGGAAACAGAAGCTGTTCGAGAAATTCCAGGGGCTGGATGCCGAGTGCAAAACCGAAGTCATGCCGCGCCTGATCGAGCTGGCGCCGGAGATTTATAAGAAGGATCCGACCGACCTGGAAGCGGCCGAGATCGTCATCAACCTTGCCTTTTCGGAGAATCGCTACCAGGACGTCATCGGCATGACCCAAAAGCTGCTCGATGCCGACAAAAGCAGCCCGGCCTTTCTGAATATCCGGGGTGTTTCGCAGTTCGCCGTTCACGATTTCGAAGCCGCGAAAGCCACTTTGCTCGAAGCCCAGGAGGCCGACCCGCAACTGTTTGCACAACTGGGGGCGCGGTATCGCGAATCGTGCGACGAGTACGTCGACTACTGGGAGCACGAGCAGGCGATACGCGAAAAAGAAAAGCAGGCCGACGACCTGCCGCGGGTGCTGTTCAAAACCAACAAAGGCGACATTGTGCTCGAACTGTTCGAGAACGAAGCCCCCAACACGGTGGCGAACTTCGTCAGCCTCGTCGAAGCTAAGAAGTACGATGGCATCGCCTTTCACCGCGTGCTGCCCAACTTCATGGCCCAGGGAGGCGATTTCAGCACGCGCGAAAAGGATCCTTCCGATGGACCGGGCTACACGATCGCCTGCGAATGCTATAACGACAAGACCCGCATGCATTTTCAGGGAAGCCTGAGCATGGCCCATGCCGGCAAGGACACCGGCGGCTCACAGTTCTTTCTGACGCATCGGCCGACGGCGCACCTCAACTACACGAAGGGCAAGACCGACTCGAACCACACGGTGTTTGGTCGCATCATCAAGGGCCTGGACGTGGCACTGGCGATTCGGCCGGGGGACAAGATCGAATCGGCCAAAGTGCTGCGCAAGCGCGATCACGCTTACAAACCGAAAACGATGCCCGAGAAGGGGCGCGCCAGCAGTTTCAAAAAGAGCGGCCAGACCAAAGGAACCCCCAACGAGTGATGCCGGCGGGAATTTCGCTACTGGGCACCCGCTACTGGGCGCCAGTTGAAAAACCGGTCGAGCCGCACGAGTTCTCGGGGAAGGTAGCGCAGCGCCGTGTAGTGACCGGCATCGAGCCAGACCAGTTCAGGCTCTTTGCCGATCGACTCCCACAGCGCGACGGCGCTCTCGGGTGGGATGACCTCGTCATTTTTTGCGGCAACCATCAGCACTCGCCGGCCTTTGAGCAGGTGACCATGCGTAGCCGGGTCGATCGGCGCCAACGCCTCGCGGAATGATGTCTGGGTGCCCCCCTCGGCCAGCCACTGTTCCCGAAAGTCGCGCGCTTCGCGAATCTCGTTTGACCAGAGGATGTCGGCCAGTTTCCCGCCTCCCAGCACGATGGCGACGTTTTTGAGACGCGGCTCGCCCGTAGCCGCCAGGGCCGACATGATCCCTCCGAGGCTGATGCCGACAATTCCCAGGCGCGTCGCATCGACTTCGGGGCGCTGTGCCAGCCAGGCCGTCGCGCGGCGGATATCGAGTACGGCCTGCGTCATTCCGGCAACACTCTCGGCAGGAACGCGCGAGATCATGCGCCGGGGCGAGTCTTTCCCGCGGCGCTCGCCGTAGTAGGGCATCTTGACGAACAGTGCCGCGATCCCGCGCTGCGCCAGATGCTGGGCGATGGTTTCCGACAGCAAAAAGTCGCCCCCGAGGATGTGCAGCACGACCGACGCGGGAAACGGGCCGGGACCGGACGGCTGAAAGTATTCGGCATAGACGGTGTTGTTTTCGGCCAGACTCGTCTCGACGGGCGAAGGAAACGTCAGCTTGTGCATCAACACTTTGCCCGAGCGTCGAAACGTCTTTGACTGGTAGGGAAACTCGTGTTCCAGCAGGCGAAACCGTTCGGAAACCAGCAGTTCGTCGGCCGAATCCGCCGGCTTGAACCGGATCGTGCCCGACGGGGCGACCTCAACGTGCTGCGGCGGCGCTGCCACGGAATTCGCCGCGTCGTCGCCTCTGACGCGCGCCGAGCCGACCAACACGAGCAAGACCACTGCCGCCATGAAGTGCGAGTGCGAACGCATGACCGGCTCCTCGTCAAAACCCGTACTGGCGATTACGCGTATCGAAGTCGATGTCTTTGAGCCCCACGTTGGTCTTGATGTTCGAATACTCATATTCTTCGATCAGCGGGGGCTTCTCGCCCGAGCGCCTGGGCCAGTCGTAGTTTTCCACGCGGATCGGCAACTTGGTCTCTTTGTGGAAGTAGATTCTGGAGATGTGAAACTTAACGTCACGATTCGGTTGGGCGTGCGTGATCTGCAGCGCCTGGCAGGGTGTTTTGTCGGCCAATTTGGCGTCGGGAAAGAGTTTGACGTCAACTGTCGCCGGATCGACCTTTCGTTCGGCATCCCAGATTTTGTAATTCGTTTCCAGCAGGTTGGCCATGCCGACGCGAGTAATCGGGTGACGACTCTCGGCCATGACGCGGGGGTCGTCCGGCCGCAGGTCCAGCGTCCCGACGATGGCTTTGATCCCCACCTCGTGAACGCGCAGCCGCCCGTTATTGGCTCCCGCGACGTAAATCACCTCGCGGCCGGCCTCATCGCCCGAGCGGAATTTGAAATAGACGCTGAACGGCTTCTCACGCAGCTTGACGTCCATGACCTGCTTGACCATCCGGTTTTTCACGAGCTCCCGTTTTGTAAACACGGCGGTGTAGTCCTTAACCTCTTTGAGCGCTTCGCGGCTTTCGTCGGCGAACTCCATGACTCGGAGCAACGGGTGCTTTTCGTCGCCGTCGGCGTCAGAGTTCGCCGCAGGCGTTCGCGACCCCTGCGCCGGGCAGTTCGCGGGCGAGACCGCGGCCAGGATGGCGACGAGGGCGAAAATCGCTTGCCGTCCCAGGAACGGTCGGATCCCGGAGTTCAAGACCGAATCGAAATTCAATCGCATCAGCACACCTCACAGAAAGCCGCGGTTTGTGTTGCCGACTTCAGGACTCGACGAACAACTCGCCTCGGTTGTACATCACCGGAACTTCAAAATCCACGGGAGAGCAATTCGCATGCCCCGGTCCGTTGCCGGCCGGAACCCGCGCCGGCGGCATTCGTCGGGACGAATGGATTTTTCCGGGCCAAACCGTGTGTTCAGCCGCAGTTTTTGGGCTCAATTACGCCCAAGACGAGAGTTTTGACCCCCGCTCTTGATTCCGGAGAATTGTAAGGCTTACAATCACGCCTCGGATTTCGAATCGCTGGTTCTCTCGAATTTTCCCGTTCACGATCGCCGGAAAAGGAGACCTCGCATGGGGTTGCTCGACAAGCTTCGCAATGAACTGATCGACATCATTGAGTGGCTCGACGACGATCGGCATACCCTGGTCTGGCGGTTTCCCCGCTATCAGAACGAAATCAAAAACGGCGCGCAATTGATCGTGCGCCCCGGTCAGATGGCGATTTTCGTGAATCGCGGGCAAATCGCCGACGTCTTCGAGCCCGGCAACTACACCCTCAAAACCGATAACTTGCCGATCCTGGGAACGATCCTCGGCTGGAAATACGGCTTTAACAGCCCGTTCCGGTCAGAGGTGTACTTTATGAGCACGCGACAGGTCACCGATTTGAAATGGGGCACACCTAACCCGATCATGCTCCGCGACGCCGATTTCGGCCCGATCCGTTTGCGCGCGTTCGGCACGTACACGCTCAAGGCGGCTGACCCCAAAGCGCTGCTCAAAGAACTGGTGGGCACCGACGGTGTCGTCGAAGCCGACGAGATCAGTGAGTTGATGCGGTCGATCATCACGACCGCGTTCGCCGATATGCTCGGTGAATCGAAAATCGCCGCGCTCGATCTGGCCGCGAACTACCGCGAAATGTCCGAGCAGCTTCGCAAGTACGTGGTCGAGCGCGTCGATGACGAATACGGTCTCGACGTGCCGCAGTTGTTCATCGTCAACATTTCCCTCCCCGAAGCGGTCGAGAAGGCGTTGGACACGCGAACGAGCATGGGGGTCATCGGCGACATGAACAAGTACCAGCAGTACCAGATGGGGACGGCCATCACGACCGCCGCCGCCAATCCCGGCGGAGGGGCTGCCGAGGGCATGGGCCTGGGGATCGGTTTTGGTATGGCCAACCAGATGGCGCGCAATCTGGGACAGGCGGGCGCGGCCGGGGGCGCTGTTGCCGGGCCGCCCCCGCTCCCCTCGGACGCCTGGCACGTCGCCGTCGGAGGCCAGAGCACCGGCCCGTTCACGAGCGCTCAAATTGCCGAAGGCATCGCCTCCGGCCAGGTCAATGCCGGCACCCTGGTCTGGAACGCCAACCTGCCGGCCTGGACGGCGGCAGCACAAGTCCCGCAGTTCGCACCGCGACTCGCGTCGCCGCCACCGGTCCCGCCTGCCCCTCCGAAGTGACAATGCGACCTGGGTCCATGCCTCGCCGCGCCGTTGTCGTCTCGTTCGACCACCTGCACCTGGGTTATCTGGGGTGCTACGGCAACGACTGGATCGAGACACCGAATCTCGACCGGATTGCGACGCAGTCGGTCGTGTTCGACCGACACTTCGCCGAGAATCTCGACCCGGCCGCCGGCAGTCATGCCTGGTGGACGGGCTGCTACCAGTGTCTTGCAAATAACCCCCTCGGGCACCGCGATCCGACAGCCGTCGATCGGCTGCAAGCGGTCGGCGTCAAGACCTGGCTGTTCATCGAATCCGACCGCAGTGACGGGCACTTCGTCGCACCGGCCTTCGATGAAGTCGTCACCATTCGCGGCGTCGACAGCCTCGAAGCCGCTGAAGACACGCCCCCCTTCGCGCGACTCGTACAGACCGTCGTCCAGCGATTGCCGCTGCTCCTCTCGGCCGACCAGCCGTCACTGCTGTGGCTCAAGTGCCGCGGCGTTCCTGATCCGTGGCTTCCGCCGCGCGAGTTCGCCGATTTGTATCTCGACGAATTCGGCCTGGTCGATGAATCGTCGGCACTGGACGACGACGATTCGGTTGAAGACAGCGATTACGACGATGACCCGGAAGACGGGGCACGAAGCCGATCGGCCGCGATCGCTCAATTGCCGCCTGCCGAGGCAGAAGCGCTGCTCGAATTGAAGTACGCTCGTGCCCTGTACGCCGCCTATGTATCGTGGCTCGACCGCTGGATCGGCAAACTGTACCGCGAATTGGAAAGGTCTCCCGGTTGGGACGAGACGCTGCTGGTGATCACCGCCGCTGCCGGTCAGGCGCTGGGCGAACACGGTCGTCTCGGCGAACGAGGGGTGCTGCTTCGCGAGGAGTGGATTCACACGCCCCTGGTCGTTCGCACTCCCGACCGCGGGCATGACGCGACGCGTTGCTCGGCACTCGTACAAACCGTCGATCTGGCACCGACGCTCGTCGAATGGTTCACGTCGTCACGGCCCAATTGCGGCCATAATCAAGAGGCCTACTTGCCCCACGGGCCGATCGATGCGGCAATCCCAAACCCAATCCCACTCTCTATCGCAGGCAGTCCAAACGACACCGACGATGGCCTCGATCCCGCGCTGCGGCGACCGGCATTTTGTGACGGGCACAGCCTGCTCCCCTTGATTCGCGACGAGGTCGATGCGATTCGATCGCAGGCGATCATCGGCAGTCCCGACGAATGGGGCCTGAGAACCGATGGTTATCTGTTTGTCCGCCCCCGAAGCCCGGCACCAGCCGATGAAGACGAAGGCGCGGCCAGCGGCCTGTTGTTCGAAAAGCCGCACGATCGCTGGGACCAATCGGACGTGGCCTCGCAACATCTCGAGATCGTCGCGAAGCTGCACTCTCAGCTTTCGCAGGATTCCAAGTCGATTCGAGACCTCTGCGCACTGAAACCATCAAAGAACGACATTGTGATGGCGTAAGTCATTTATTAAAAATGATTTACGCCATTTGGCGGCCTGCCGCTCGGCACGACATCGACAGGTCGTTTCGCATCGGCGACGCATCCAAATCCGATTGACACAAACCCCTGCGGCGCATACACTCCCGCCGCTTCTCTCAGGGGGGGTGATCATGCGGCTGTCATGCCCGATCGGCGGCAGGACAGCCTGCGATTGACGTTCACCCATGCGTCGCAGTCTCTCATTCCGGTTTGCAATCGGCTCGGCCCTGCTGCTACTGGCAGGGTTGGCGATGCCCGGCTGCGCACTGTTCAAGACGCCTCCCAGCCAGCTTTTCACCAAATCGTTCAAGTTGCCCGCCATTGAACTGCCCCCCGATTCGATTCAGCTCGATGTGATGTACGTCGAGCGGCCTGTCGGCGACGCGCGGCTCGGCGACGAATTGTGGCGCTATGCCGACGAAATTTCGGTCGTTGACACCGACCAGCGGTCAGTGTTGCGACAAAACGGGTTTCGGGTGGGGGTCGTGGGCTCGAATCCGCCGCTGGCCTTGCAGTGCATGCTCGGCCTGAAATCCGATTTCGCCTACGAACCGGAGGCCGAGAAATCAAAGCAGTTGATCGGCCATCGCTATATTCTGCGGTCAAGGGGTCAGCAAACGATTCTGGCGAGCCCGGTCTATCCCGCGTGTACGCTTGAAATTCCGCAGGGGGACGAATCGACGCATCACAGTTTCGAGAACGCCCAGTGCAAGTACCTCGTCACTGCCGAACGACTCCAGGACGGTTGGGTGCAGCTCGATTTCGTTCCGCAAATGTACCACGGCGACGAACGGCTGCGGCCGGGAATCGGCGAATCGGGTTCTTGGGAAAATATCCCGGGCCAGCGGAAGGCGACGCTGTATCCGCAACGCTTTGCCGTGCGGCTCTCGGTCGGTGAAATGGCCGTGTTGACGGCCGCCGACGATGCCAAGGGCCGGCTCGGCGAGTTGTTCTTCCGCGGCCCGGCGGCACTCGCCGCCCTGGGCGACGGCTGGGCGAACAACGAGCAAGCCCCCGCCGACCAGCCGCTCACGACCGTGCAGCGAGTGCTGGTCGTCCGCCTGGCCGGGATGAGCGAACCCGCGTCGCCCACTGCAAAGAAGTAGCGACCGGCAGGGTGGCGGGGTCAGAGCGATTGCATGTGGCCGCGACACGACTGGCACGCTACCGCCTCGTGCGTCGCGCGACAAGACTTGCAATCCAGTCGAGCGATGGCCCCGTCGGGGTGGAAATGAACGAGTGGTTCAGTGGAACGACTTGCGCGCGACGGGGCCATCGCTGGCACGTTGACATGCAACCCGACGGCTTATGCACAATCCTCGCGGCGCGATCAAAGCCAAGTTCTGATCGACGCTCTGACCCCGCCACCCTGCCGCATCGATGGGTCGGCAATGGTCCGGCTACAATTTTCCGTAAATCGACTTGCCGGTGGAGAGCAAATCGTCGCAGGCCTGGCCCAGGCGTTCGGCGACCCCCTTCTCTCCCAGCTTCAAATATGTGCGCGGGTCGTATTGTTTCTTGTCGCCGATTTCGCCGTCGACTTTGAGCACGCCCGAGTAGTTCTTGAACATGTGGTCGGCGATCGGGCGCGTGAAAGCGTACTGCGTGTCGGTGTCGATGTTCATTTTCACGACGCCGTACGCCAGCGTTTCGCGAATTTCTTCCAGCGGCGTTCCCGACCCGCCGTGGAACACGAGGTCGAACTCGGCCTGTTGGCCGTATTTCGCGATGACGGCGTCCTGACCGTGTTTCAGGATGTCGGGCCGCAGCTTGACGGCGCCCGGTTTGTACGAACCGTGAACGTTTCCAAACGTTGCGGCAAACATATAACGCCCCAGCCCCTTCAGCCCCTCGTAGACGGCGACCATGTCGGCGGGGGTCGTGTACAGTTTTTCGCGCGGCTGCCCCGAGTGATCGACGCCGTCCTCTTCACCGCCGACGACCCCGGCTTCGACTTCGAGAATGATCTCGTTCTTGGCGCACTCTTTCAGAAGCTCTTTCGAGAGTTTCAGGTTTTCGTCCAGCGGAAGTTCACTGGCGTCGAGCATGTGCGACCCAAACAGGTTGCCCTGACCGGCGGCGCGGCGGAGGGCCGTTTCAGCGATCAGCGGCTTGAGAAACGTGTCCACCTTTTTCGGTTGACAATGGTCGGTATGCAGCGCGACAAGCACGTCATATTTCGCCGCCAGCCGATGGGCGGCTTCGGCGAGCACCATCGCGCCATAGGCCATGTCTTTGACGTTGATCCCCGAGGCGAATTCGCCGCCGCCGGTCGAAATTTGAATGATCCCGTCCGACTTCCTGTCGGCGAACGCTTTGAGAGCGCCGTTGATGGTGATGATCGACGTGACATTGATTGCCGCATAGGCGTAGTCACCCGCCTGCGCGGCATCGAGCATGGCGGCGTACTGTTTCGGGGTCGCAATGGGCATTACAGCTCACTTTTTCTGATGATGCAGAACAATCGCAATTTTCACGAGCATCGCCCTGCGATTCAAGTTGCTGGCGGAAATCACGGTCAAGCACAAGCCTCATAGAGGCGACGGAATTCGAAAAGTGACCTAGTTTTGAAACAAATGACCACACATTCCTCAGCGCTGATTGAGCAAATGCACGGTCCATCTGCCGTTGTCTTGGAATTTCTTGATCTCGCTAAGAAAATCGTGATCCGCGGTTGACGGACCGTCACAAACAAGATGACGCGCATCCACATTGTCGCGAACGTTTTCCCAGAATCTCTGGAGCGTTCCTCCAAAAACGGGTGCCGTCATATTCTCCAAGTCATACTCCTCATTACCGATCTTTGATGCATCGCAAATCAGGATGAGTTCAGTCGCATTCTGAATCACACGCTTCTTTATTCGCTTTGCATTTGCGTCCCCGGCGCAAGGACCCTTTTCGTATGTCAAGAACGTGATTGGCACGATTGCCATTTGGGCTTCTGCCGAAGCATCTTCGCAATAGTTCGCCGCATCTGTTCCGTAGATGCCAGCGTACTCTCGATTGACCGCGCCCTGTGCTATCGAAACTCTGACGCTTCGATCCTCCCAGAACAGCCTTTCTGAGGCGATTGCCAGATTGTTCGTCACTACCGTGACATCAAGATCTAGTTCGAGAATCGCAACCATCACCCAAAGTGCGGAGCTGCCGTCGCCAAGGAAGACTTCGGTTCCACGCCGAACAAGCTTCTTTGCCACATAGCTGGCTACGAGTCGTTTCGCTTGTTCATTCGACCAAAACCTGATGCCGAATTTCGTGGTTTGTGGATAAGTCCCGCGCGGCTTCAGCCGACCTGAGAGATCGATAACTGCCTTGCCAGGGTACATTAGAATTTCGCGAGCCGAGGATGAGACGTGATTGCCGTTCAATAAGAAGGTTCCTCTCCGGAATTTGTGGGTGAATTCCGGTGAATCGCGTAAGGGTGTCGGAATGGTGCGTTCGTGATGGGGAGATTTGGTGTGCGTGGAGGGCCGCCCGGCTCGTTGTGGCCCCGCAGCCGCAATCCGGCCTGCCCACAC
>SIAF01000267.1 GCA_009691905.1 Planctomycetaceae bacterium
CGGGACTTGGCTCTCGAACCGACCGACAGTTCCTAACAAGGCCCCAACACGCGTCATCCTCTCTTTTGTCCTGCCAGATCTTCCCCACCGAAACGGCCGGAGACCGTCCGTCCATTGCTTCGGACAACGGGTTGGACGAATGTTTACAATTCATTGCACGTAACCCATTACCCGGAGCGAGGTTGAGGAACGTGGCAAAAGCCCAGAAACCAACTGGAAACGACTTCAACCGGACAATGCAGGCGCTTGCCCAAGTCCCCAAGGCCGAGTTTGAGGCCGAAGAGCGCAAGTGGCAGGAGCAGCGGGAACTGCTCCGCAAGAAAGGGGAGAGGCGAAGGCCAAGCGGAAGCGGAAAGTACGATAAATCCGAAAGTCGTCCCTTGACAAAACGAGTTTTTCTGATATAATTACATACAGATAAAAGAGTTGTGTCGCGCAGTTAGTTAAACTGGGAGAATGTCTTTCTTATAAATTGATGACGCTGAGTTCGAGTCTCGCACTGTGCATATGCCGCCTTTTTGGCGGCTTTGTTTTTTTGAAAGCAATAAAACAAACGGGACCGCACTGCTTGGTTGCAGCGGTCCCGTTTGTTTCAACTGAAGAGAAGTGGCGCCACGGGGACAAATGGTAACATTGGCCATTGCTGTCCTGCGGGACCGGTCTCATTTGCCGAGTCACCGCAAACCGGGACGCTTCTCTTTTTTATTTTACCAGCGACAAATCGGCTGTCTATCGCGAAATTGCCGCGAACTCATCGTGATGAGTCAAGTATATTATTGCCCTTCGTAAGGGGGGGAGGTTGCGCGGGGGGCGTTAACGGGGAATGCACAATCCACGATCTACCATCCACTATCTACTTCCCCCCGCTGGTCAACGGCTTGTTGAGCACGATCCCGAGAATGGGTAATTTGGGAAGCATGGAATAGGCGTTTGCATCCTTGGCGAGAAGGGGCTCAAATCACCATTTTGCCGCGTTTTCTCGGGGTTTTCGATGTTCCAGCGGTTCGAAATGAGAGTCTCTCGAACAGAGGCGAAACCAGCGTTGCCGCCCCCCTTGCTCGTTGGACACGCGCCAGAAAATGAGTGTTTTGCGGTGTTTGGATAATTTATTGAATCGGCGGTGTCCCGGCCAGGTCGTTCACGGCGTGAACGGCGACAGCTCGGACGCAGATAAGCTGTCAGGACTCATTGATTTGCGTGGCGTTGGGGATCGCTGTGGCGTTGGCTTCGCTGATGTCCCCCTGGCCAGTCGCACGCTTGCCCCATTGCGTTGAAAAAGTGAATGAGCCGCGCACCGAACGGGAGTTGGCTGCCGTGCGGCGGCCCGCGAAACGCGGTTGTCCGT
Source organism: Planctomycetaceae bacterium (assembly GCA_009691905.1). Classification (GTDB taxonomy): domain Bacteria; phylum Planctomycetota; class Planctomycetia; order Planctomycetales; family Planctomycetaceae; genus SIAF01. The sequence goes on from SIAF01000267.1 coordinate 1,346, forward strand.
TCGGTGAATCGGTTTGGATGGAATCCGGCGGTGGGCTTGCGGCGGTCGGGCATGACCTGGCTAGGCAACCCGTTTGAGGTTCGGCTGAACCGGCGCCGGGGCGATCGGAAACTGCAGGACGAGCGGCACGACCGCGGGGTCGTGTACCTCACCTGCGCATTTCGGGCTTCGCACCTCTTCGGCTTCCACGACGGGCGTCAGTGCCGGATCGGTGTACGATTGCGATCGGGGATCGCGCTCGACCCGCCGACGGGTCCGGTCGATCTGGAAGTAGTACAGCCCCGTCGTGACCGCGGTCGAGACGATTTCCCACAGCCGGCGGGGGTAAAACAGAAGCGGGTTTTCCCTGGGAAACGTCGCGCGCCGAGTCGTACGCACCTTGCGCCTGAGCACGCCGCACTGCAGCGGGTGCAATCCCTCAGACCGGTAGCTGCCGTAGTACAACATCACCGCGCCTTTGATCTTCCTGGCTCCGAGCCCCGAGACTTCGGCCCGGCGCATCATCGTTTCGACGTGCTCGGGGCTGTAGTACAGATGCCAGGCGCGGTCATAGGCGGCACGCCACTGGTCGTCGGTCATGCGCTCGTGCCTGACCGCGACATGTTCGGTGTCATAGTTGTTCATGTCGGGGTCCATCGAGACCCCTTTCTCTGCCAGGATCTTGTGGTCCTCCGACCCTGGGAGCGGCGTCAGAATGAAGAATTCCACAATGTCGATCGGCAGTTCCTGCTGGAGCACCTTGATGTCGCGTTCGATCGACTCGGGCGTATCGGCCGGAAATCCGAGAATATAGCCGGCATGCGTCAGCGCACCGTGGTCGCGCCACTTATGCAGCATTGTCCGGTATTCCGAAATCCGGTTCTGAAACTTCTTGGCGGCGGCGAGGTTTTCAGGGCTGACGCTTTCCATCCCGATGAACACGCGCTTGCAGCCGGCCCGCGTGGCCTTTTCGATGAAGTTCGGGATCTTGTGGCACATCGTATCGACCTGAATGAAGATCTTCAGCCGGATGCCCTCCTTCTCGCGCAGGTCGATCAAGCGGTCGAATATCGACTCCCAGTTCTTGTTGCGGGCCATGTTGTCGTCGGTGATGAAAAACCGCCTGACCCCCTGTGCGACGTACGACCGGATCAAACGCTCGACATCATCGGCGTCGCGATGCCGCGACTTGCGCCCCTGCACGTTGATGATCGTGCAGAAACTGCAGCGGAAGGGACAACCGCGCCCCACGTCGAACGCCGTAAAGTTGAACGACCGCCGGGCGATCTCGGGGGGCAGATACGGCATCACCTGCCCTTCGAGGTCGGGCAGATCCAGCAGATAGTTGTACACGGGCTGCAACGTCCCCTGCATTGCGTCGCGGAGCAGGCCTTCCAGCCGTCCTTCAGCCTCGCCGGCAAACAGGGTGACCCCCAGTTCCTGCACCGCCTTAATCTCGGGCGGAAGCTCGGGGAGCATCGACAGGCAGCCACTGACGTGAAATCCGCCGATGGCCACCGGGATGCCGGCGGCGCGGAATTCGCGGGCCAGATCGGCGGCGCGCGGGAACTGGTTGCTCTGCACGCCGGCCATCAGGACGAAGCCGCGGCCGCCTCCCTGCCGGATCCGACGGATGATGTTCTGCGGACGGATGACGGTGTGACATTCGTCGTACGCCTGCACCACGATCTCGACATCGTCTCCCAGCGCCCGGCGCTGCTGCACGTCGTGCGCCAACCCGATCAGACAGGCCAGGGAGTTCGAAGGAATGAACGAACGAACCCACTGAATGACATACCCATCGTCGTCATAATGCGATGGCTTGATGATCTCGAGGAAAAACTCTTGCTTCTGCGGTGTGTGCATGTGATCGGTTCGGCATTGTTCCTGACGCGGCATGGAGGCCACGTCTGTCCGGGCGGCTTCGAATCGAAACGCAGCGCTGCAGAAGGGGTCAAGTCCATAACCCGGTCGACCGGCGGTAGCAGCCTGTTGAAAATGGCGTCTGGCTTCGACGCGAAGAGATAAATACTGGGAAATCTGATGTGTTTCGGCGGAGCCTGACTCATTTTCAACAGGCTGGCAGGCCTTCGGTCTCCGAGTTCGCGCAAAATCTGCCATCATCGCGAATTGAAGTGGCAGCCACATAACAGTTCGGGCTGACACGTGTCAATGGGAAAGGCTTTCACCCTTCCGTTTAAAGATCAGAAGGGTTCAAAGAACCCGGCCCGGCTTCGCTGCGCTCCGCGACAACCAGAAGAACCGTCCGGCCGCGATTCAAGGGCGAATACCACACTACAGCCTAACGACGCTTGGAGAGATTGGATAAAAAATGTCCTGACGTGCTCGCCGTCCTCAATGCGTTGCGTGCCGGCATGCTGCCGCGCGACCTGACCGATTACGGGTGAGCCATCGAAGGGTTTCTTCGTCGAGGCCAGTCAGCAGATGCGGGGGAGCGGGCTGCCGGAGGGCTCGTCGAGCGGCTGTTCGACGTCCAGGGAGCGCAGCACCGTCACGGGCGCGACGCCCCGCGACCGCACCCGCCCGATCAGGGCGGCTTCGCCGCAGGCACGCAACTTCCGCAGCGCGGCAACGGCTTGCTCGCCGACGTGGTGCTCAACGGCGATCACCATCGTCCCTTCGTTGGCGACATGCAGCGGATCGAGGCCTAGCAACTCGCATGCCCCCCGGACTTCGGGCGAAACGGGAATCGAGCGATCGTCGATCGCCATCGTCGCGCCACTTTGCTCGGCCCATTCGTGCAGCACGGCGGCTACGCCACCGCGCGTCGCGTCGCGCATGGCGCGCACCGGGAGGCCGGCCTGCCGCAGTGTCTCTGCCGCGTCGATCAACGGGGCGCAGTCGCTGCGGGGAACCGGTTCGAAACCGAGATGTTCGCGGCAAGCCAGAATGGCGATGCCGTGACTACCAATCGGACCGCTGACGATCAGGTCGTCGCCTCGCCTGGCCACCAGTCGGCCGTTGCGTTGACTACACCAGATTTGCGGTCCGCAGTCGGGACAGGCATTGGTCTGCGCGTGAAACCGACGATCGGCGGAATTCGTATATTCGGCTCAGCATGCCGGACACAGGATGAACTGCGCCATTTCGGTTCGCGAGCGTTCGAAGGGCATCGCGTCGACGATCGAATACCGCGGACCGCAGTTCGTGCAGCTTGTGAAAGGATAGCCCTGGCGGCGGTTCCCTGCAGTCGCGACCTCGGCCAGACATTCCTTGCAAACGGCAACGTCTTGTGGAACCTGGGTGCGGACCAGACCTGCGCACGGTACTTCTTCGATTACGAAACCGCTCCGGCCGGCCGCAGGAATCTCCTCGGCCTCGATCAAATCGATTCGTGCCGCGGCGGGCAGGCTGAACAGCAGCGGTTGCTGAAACTGCTCGATTCGATCAGGCGGCCCCTCAACGTCAATCTGGATGCCATCCAATCGATTCGAGACAGCGCCCGCCACACCGCAGTCCTCGCCAAGCCGCGCGATGGCGGGGCGCACCCCCAGACCCTGCACCCGACCCGACAGCGTCAGGCGGCGGGCGATACGGAGAGTCGGTTCACGAGCGAGCGTGGACTGGAGCGTGACGGGTCGTCAACAGTTCGGTTCGAATTGTTTCCAGCAGCGCACACCATTCGGCGATTCCGGTGCCATCTTGTGCAGAGACGGCAACGGTTTGAAGCGCCGGCTGGATCAACCGCGCATCAGAGATGGCTGCGTCGATTGAGAACGGCACGTACGGGAGCAGATCGACTTTGCTGACGACCAGCACCTGGCTCGTGCGGAAGGCTTTGGGATATTTGCCCGGCTTGTCATCGCCTTCGGTCGTGCTGAGCACGATGACGCGCAGGTGTTCGGCCAGATCGTGTGAGGCGGGACAGACCAGGTTTCCGACGTTCTCGATGAACAGGAACTCGCAGTCGAGCGCTCCCAATTGGTCGAGGCCGCGCCGAACGAGCGGAAGTTCGAGATGACAGGCGCCGCCGGTCGTCAGTTGAACGACCGCAGTGAGCGGGGCCAATCGCCGCGCGTCGCGGTCGGTGGCCAGATCGCCCACGAGCACGGCCATGCGGTGTCGCCCCTTCCAATGGCGGGCCGTCGCTTCGAGCAGGCTCGTCTTGCCCGCGCCGGGAGACGACATGAGGTTCACTGCGAGGATGCCTTTGCGGGTCCACTCCGTACGCAGTTCGGCCGCCTCAAGGCGTGCGCCCGCCAGCACATCGCGTCCCACCGGAATCGTCTTGAGGCTCATTTCGTCGTCTCCCGTTCGTGCGCCTGCCGGATGGTGACGCTCTGCAATCGCACCTCGTCGCCGCTGCCGATCCGTACGTCCTGCGACCCGCAGGCCGGGCATGAAATTCGAGCAAGCGTGACCTCGACCAGCCCACACTGCGAGCAGCGTGCCGACAGCGGAACGTCGTCGATCACGAGTCGTGCGCCGATCATTCCACAGGCCGGAGCCAATTCCGAAAAAGCGCTGTGGACGAGCAACGGTTCGACGCCCGACAGCGGACCGATTTCGATGCGGACCTCATCGACGGCCAGACCATTCTGTTCGATCCGGATCGTCTCCACCTGGCCGAGCAACGATCTTACCAGAGAGGACTCGTGCATAGCGACGATAACCCGGGAGTGCCGGTTCTTCGAATGTCAGTCAACAACGGTCAAGCCGTCCCGGAGGCCGGTAGTGGTACATTTTGCGTGCGGATCGCACTTTCGGGGTGGCGGGCGGAATTGACGTAAGTCGGACTCAGTCGGAATCGGGTGGACGATGCCCCTTTATGGGACTTCCAGCCCAAAGCTCGTGTATTCGGCGTCGGCAAGACGCTCTGGAATCGTCGGCCGCCACTGCGCGGAATACCGCGGTCCGTACTTGCTGATTGCTTCCAGTTCATCCCAGAGCCAGTCGATCGTCTCAAGGCTCACCTCGCCGCGGAGGCGTTCGTCGAAACGGTCGGGCAACGTCAGAAACCGCTTGTGCGACTCTTCGTCGGGGTTGAGATATCCATCAACGCCGCAGCAATTCCCGATTCCGTTCATGGTCCAGCCGATGATGAAACTCCATTGATTCCTGGGAACGTCGACCGGGCGGCGATACACCAGTGATTCAACGGAATCGCTTATCCGATGGTAGTCCCGGCGGTGGATCTCAAACGGCCTCAGATTGACGTACCAGAAACTAAAGACGACGGTCAGCCCGGCGGCTGCATAAAACAGCACGCTCATCCGTCGCGAGGCCGCAATCCGTCGTTTCAGGGAGAATCGCATCGGCTGCACGCTCATGCCCGGATTGTACCGCGGTGGGCGGGAGGCGGGAACGCGAGCCTTGGCGGGGTAGTGGGACATTTCGCGTCCCGCTCCCCCTTTCGTGGTGGGGCGCGGAATTGACGTAAGTCGGGTCAGTCGCGGATTGCATTCACAAACCGGAGGTAGTGGGTCAGTTTGATTCAGACGTGGCGTCTTGAATTGGGGCGGGAGGGTTGACGTTCCGGCGCGCGCGATAGTTTATCCAGCGAACAATCGACAGCACGATAACCGCCGCGACAATAACGCCGGCTGTCGCCTCCATCGCGAGGATCGAGCGCGGAACAACATCAATCATCGGTCCCACCGCAACACACGCGATGCCAATCGCCAAGGCGGTTGATCCCGCCATTCGCGCGACGAGGCCGCCATTTCTAATTCCTGCCGACCGGCGCTGATATTGTTCGTCCATGCCGGGATTGTACCGCGGAGGGCGGGAGGCGGGAACGCGAGCCTTCGCGCGGCCGGGTCGCCGAACGGTCACGCCGGTTACCAGGATTCATTCCGAGAGCCGGTCGCGGTAAACTCACGGCATGATCATGCCCACACGCCACGAATCGACGCTACCCGCGCCCAGCCGATTGTCCGTTCGCCGGCCGCGTCCACTGTGGATCTTCCTGGCGACGGTCGTGATCGCTGTCGCGGCAGTCGGCCTATATCGAATCATTGCCAGTGGCAAGCAACCGTTTGTGATTCGGGAAGCAGTTCCCGGCGCAATCGTTCCGATGAAGCACCAGTCCAAGCTCACGGGAAAGGAAGCGTCCAAGCCGCCAGCAGTCGATCCCGGGTTCGCCGGCTATGTCCAGGACAACTGGAGAATTGAGTACACTTGGATTCATGACGTTCCGAGACATGGCGGTGTATCGACGTTGGTGTTAGACAGCAGTGGCCGCTTGACGCAATGCCGGCAGGCTCGGGTTGGAGGCTTGCGTGACGAACAATCACGGACTGTCGATGACGAGCGGAAGGCAAAGATGCTTGAGGCAATCGTCATCGCCTTCGAAAACTTCACGATCGAGAACGTGTCCGGCACAAAGCGGTCATCCGATGTGCCGAGAGTCACCGTCTCATTGCGCTCCGGACGATGCCAGTGGCGCCTCGAATTCGACAACTGGTTCAGGGACGGCGACGTTGGTCCTGAAGTCCAATCGGGAATTCGGCGATTCGTCGAACTCTCCGGAGGGAAACGGCTTGCCGAAGATCCGATTGTGCGCCGCGCTGCGGACGATAAAAGTAGCAAGTACACGCCCCGAACGGGAACCGACTGGCAGGTTTGGATGACGATTCGCGATGCCGCCGACGGTTCCGTGGAATGGAAAGTGGATGAGAACCAGGAACTCTCGATTCACGGGGAGTTGTCGCTGGGTAATCCCCCACAAGCAACTCCGGTGGGCTGGTATTCGAAAACACTGAACTCAGAGGAGGTCCAGGACATTCTGGATGGCGAGTCCGGCTGTTTCAACGAATTCAGGTTCCAGCCGAAGGGGAAGGGAGGCCAGATAGCGTTGGACGTCGCATTCACGATTCGGTCCGGGGAATTCGCCGCGACACTTCGACGAGAATACGAGTCGCTCAGGGATTTTCCATCATCGTCGTTTGGCAGGTTGCTAAAGCTGGCAGCACGTGGTCGCGAGAAATCCTTTGCGAATCGGCTGCCGCCCGAACTGCTGGGTGAAAATCCCGGTCAGTAAACATCATTTTGCACTCACATCGCCGTCTCGGACATTCAGTCGAGATCAGCTAATGCGGCTGCCGGATACCGGCATTCCCGCACATCGCCCAGCGCGGTAAACTCCCCCCATGCCCACCCCCCGGACCGGCGTGCTGGTGGATAACGGTTAGTTGCCAGTTCGTTACGGCGCTGATGGAACGCAAGCACAAATCCAAGGATCGAACCATGCCAGTTGCCAAGTCGAGCGTCCTATGGCTGGTTTGTTTCTATGCCTGTGCTGGCAGCGCGGGCAGTCAGGTGGCACAGGCCGACGTCGATCGAGGCAAACGGGATAATGTGCCCGGGGTGGCGACGATCAATCGTGTCGAGCCGGAGTTGGCGGATGATGATCGGGAGGTTGTCGATTGTTTGCCCGAACACAAGCGATTGGCTCAGCTTTGCCTAATTTGCGAATCCCCAATCCGCGAATCCACACGACTGGCGTTGAAATTCGCCATGCCGATCTATCGGCAGCAAGTGGCGATTCGGGAGATCGAGAGACTGGGCGGGAGGTTCAAGACGCGCCCGAGTGGTCCGGATTGGCTCCGAGCATGGTTTGGGGACGAACGGATGAAAATGCTCGACGAATTGGTCGGCGTCGATTTCATGCGCACGCGATTCACAGACGCGGAGATGATCCACCTTTGCAGTCTGATACACCTGGAATGGCTCAACCTCGCACGCACGCAAGTCACCGATGCAGGCCTGATTCACCTTGCGCAACTGCCGCGATTGCAAATGCTCTCACTCGGCGGCACTGAAGTCACCGACGCGGGCTTGGTCCACCTGAGCAAGCTCACGAAACTGACCTTTCTCATTCTCAGCTCGACGCCAATCACTGACGTCGGATTGGACCACCTGAAAAAAATTGCCAACCTGGAAGTTATGTGCGTCGAAAAAACACAGCTTACGAATTCCGGTCTTAGGGAACTGGAGAAGACGTTGCCGAATGTGCTCATAGAAAAAAAATCGTTATGCCCCAGGGAGGTCTTCATTGAGTAAGGGCTCCCCGCCCCGCCCTGAAAGTGCAAATGTCCCCATGCCCACCCCCCGCAAGCCCATCGCCGGATTCTGGATTGCTGTGGGGGTGCTTATGTTGTACGTGGCAAGTTTTGGGCCTGCGTGTTGGCTTGCCGCACGAAGATCGCTCTCGTTGGACTTTGTTGCTGAGATGTACCGCCCGGTCATTCGAGCGGCGAATGCTGCACCTGACCCCATTCGTGACGTGGTCGCTGACTATTCCGGCAGCCGGCCGTTCATCTTTTCCTTAACCGACGATCCCGGAATGCTTGGTTTGCTAACCGACATCCTGGACCGGAACATACGCAGTCTCTGACTGAAATCCGTACTGACGTCGCCGTCTCAGCCATTCTGTCGAGATCACACGGCAGTACGACCCGGGATTCCCGGCGATTGATCAGCGCGATAAACTCCCCCCATGCCCACCCCCCGCAAGCCCACCGCCGGATTCTGGATTGCCCGTCGAATCTGGCCGTGGGTCGTCGGAAGCATTGGATTCGTCGGTCTGTCTACGGTGGACCCCAGAAACTGGACCAGCGGTTAAGATAGAAAACCGAGGTTCAGAAAGGAGGGGAGTCAAGGATGGGAAGGACACGGAAGTTGCACACGGCGGTGTTCAAAGCGAAGGTGGCGTTGGCCGCGGTGAAGGAACTGGA
>SIAF01000003.1 GCA_009691905.1 Planctomycetaceae bacterium
GCCGCGTGCGGGCGAGGTTCGAGCGGAGATTTCTGTACGAGTACGGACTCGCACAGGTAGGCTTCAGCGTTGTGTTTGTCCTCCTTTCATCGCTTCACCGTTTGTTCCATTGGTAGACTGAGCCTGAATCCACTGCGGCTCACGCGCCCTGTCAGGGGGTCACGAACTCGTGTTCTCCCGAGCGGACGGTGAGGACGGGGCACGGGGCGAAGCGGACGATTTTTTCCGCCACTGACCCCAGCAAGATGTGGGCCAGCGCGCCGCGTCCGTGCGTGCCGACGATTATCAGGTCGGCATCCTCGTCTTTGGCCGCCCTGGCGATTTCACCCGCCGGGTTGCCGTGGACGAGCAGCACCCGCGCCTGCGACAGGCCGGCGGCCGCCAGAACCTGCTCGCACTGCACCCGGGCGTGCTGCTCCTGAAGTTCGCCGAGGTTCGGGGGAAAATACCCTTCGGCAACCGGGGGTAACTGCGACAGGAAGTCGGGTTTCTCAAGCGCATGGCAGAGAATGACTTCGGCCTTAAACGCCTTGGCGAAGGCGGCCGCGTAGTTCAGTGCCACTTGCGAATGCTGGCTGAAGTCAGTCGCCACAAGGATGCGTTTGAGGTCGATCATAGCGCGCTCTCGACTGTGGATCTGGGCGGAACGCCATACCATAACCGAACACACGGGGAGTTCGCCAGTGTACCGCAGGCACAGGTCTGATGCCCTGGAACACTGAAACGCGCCGTGCAAGCACGGCGGCGAAACAGTGTCTCCCGATGCCCGCGAGCCCGGAAGACTCAAGCACGGTATGGCGGCAGCAACCGGACATATGGCAGACCGCACAGACGGTCGCTATAGTTCGGCAGGGGGTGAGCGGCTGGTCCGTTGGCCCGTCTGCAAGTCTGTTGAAAAAGGGGACTGGCTCCGACCGGCTTCACAATGTCCCGCAAATTCGACCCCCCCGCGAGGTGCCTGTCCCCTTTTTCAACACGACGCAAGCGCGAGGACGGAATTGATGGCACGACAGAAGACGCTCCACGACAAATTGCGGGAGTTGGGCGGGAATTTATGGTGGAGTTGGCAGCCGGAAGTCACGCAGATTTTCCGCGATATCGACCCGACGCTGTGGACCGACGTCGGACACAACCCCGTGCTGTTGCTCGAGTCGTATCCCCCCGATGCGCTCGAAGGTCGCGCCACCGATGCCGTGCTGCACACCCGTATCAATTGGGCGTACCGCCGCTGGCAAGAATACATGCAGGCCACCGACACCTGGGGTGCCACGCACGCCGGCGTCCTGGGCCAGCGGCCGACGGCCTATTTCTCGGCTGAGTTCGGCCTGCACGAATCGCTGCCGATTTACTCCGGCGGCCTGGGGGTGCTGGCGGGCGACCACTTGAAAAGCGCCTCGGACCTGGGGATTCCCATGGTCGGCGTCGGGCTGTTTTACAGTCAGGGGTATTTCAATCAATACCTCGACGAAAACGGGTGGCAGCAGGAAACGTATACCGATCAGAAAATTGCCAAGTTGCCGCTCGAAGCGGCGCTGGGCGTCGATCGCAAGCCGGTTTTGATCGCCGTCGACACTCGCGGTGGAAAAATTCATGCCCGCGTTTGGAAAGTCAACGTCGGGCGAATCCCCCTGTACCTGCTCGATACCGACGTCCCCGAGAACCGCGATGAAGACCGGCATCTGACCAGCCGCTTGTACGGCGGCGACGAGCGGACGCGCATCCGCCAGGAGATCATGCTGGGAATCGGCGGGGTTCGGGCGCTCAAAGCGATGGGCATTCAGCCCGGTGTGATTCACATGAACGAGGGGCATTCGGCCTTCGCAGGGTTGGAAGTCATTCGCGAACGCATGAAAGAAGACGACCTGTCGTTCGACGAAGCGCTGCGCGAGACCGCGGCGATGAGCAGCTTCACGACGCACACGCCCGTCCCGGCGGGGCACGATCGGTTTAACAGCGACCTGATTGAAGAACACGTCGGCCCCCTGCGCGACGAGCTGGGGCTCAAGCCCGACTCGCTGATGAGTCTGGGACGCGTCGAGCCCCCCAACCAGAACGAGACGTTTTGCATGACAGTGCTGGCGTTCAAGCTGTGCCGCCGGGCCAACGCGGTCTCGAGCCTGCACGGTGTCGTCAGCCGGCGGATGTGGGCTAACCTCTGGCCCTGGCGCAGCGAAGAAGAGATTCCCATCGGGCATATCACCAACGGGATCCACGTGGCGAGCTGGCTGGCAGCTCAAATGCGCATGCTTTACGACCGGGTTCTGCCCCTTGACTGGTATCTGCGCACCGGCCAGCCCGAAGTCTGGGCTCCGGTTGAGCACCTCTCGCCCGGCGAACTTTGGGAAACTCACCAGACGCTCAAGAGCCGGTTGATTACCTATGCTCGCAACCGGCTGTTGAAGCAAGCGCGGCGGCGCAACCTGCCCGATGCGGCACTGGCCCAGATGTCGACGGCGCTCGATCCGCGCGTGCTGACGATCGGTTTTGCGCGGCGCTTCGCACCCTACAAACGTGCCGATTTGATTTTACGGGATCTCGATGTTCTGGCCGGGTGGGTCACCAGCGCCGATCGCCCGATGCAGATTATTTTCGCCGGCAAGTCGCATCCCGCCGACGAACCGGGGAAACAGATTCTGCAGAGAATCTACCGCATCAGCCAGGAAGAACCCTTCCGCGGACGGATCGTCTTTCTGGAAGATTACGATATCAACCTGGCGCGGCATCTGGTTCAGGGAGTCGACGTCTGGCTCAACAACCCGCGCCGGCCGCTGGAGGCCTCAGGAACCAGCGGACAGAAAGTCGTTCTCAACGGCGTGCTCAACTGCTCGATTCTCGACGGATGGTGGGCCGAGGCGTACGACGGCTCAAACGGGTTTGCGATCGGCAACGGGCGGACCCATGTCCGCCAGGAGATTCAGGACGACCGCGATGCGAAAAGCCTGGCGCACATTCTCAATACCGAAGTGATCCCGCTGTTTTACGAACGCGATCAGGATGACCTGCCTCAGGGGTGGATCAAACGCATGAAGCGGGCAGTCCGCACGCTGGGCTGGCGGTTTAATGCCGATCGAATGGTGATGGACTACGTGCGGGAAAGCTACGTTCCCGCAGCCGGGGGCCTGAGTTGCTCGATGGACCAGGTGTGACAAGCGGTCGCCATCAGTCCCCCCCCCTTAGGAAGGGGGGGCAGGGGGGGTCGCGTGGCACGGTGAAAGGACGCAATTCTTCGTGTGGACTAAGTCCACACTACTCGTCTTCTTCAACGGCCGGCGATCGGCCGGGGGCGGCTTCGGGTTCACGCCATTTGACGGCGTAACGCTTCTCGAGATCCTGATAGAATTCGCCGCGGGTCGCCTGCTGCTCGATCGCGGCCAGTTGCGAGTATTGCGACGATTCACCGAACAGCGGAGCGTTTTTGAAGGCTTCGCGATCGGCGGGGCGCCGGGAGACAACCTTCACGACGTAAAACACCGAGGCGTCATTGTTCGGGGCCATGCCGACGTCGCCGTCGTTCAAATCGTCGAACACGTACTCCATGAATTTGCGCCCCGGATTGTTGACGACCACGGGATTCGACAATTCGACCTCCGGTCGTCCCATGCCCGGCTGCGGCGCAGTCGATTCCCGCCACCACGAGAATTCGGGAGAGCGATAAATCGACAACTTCAATCCCTGCGCTGCGCCCGTGACGGTCTGGCCCGACAGAACTTCACCCATCGTCTGCTTGCCCTGACGCACGAGTTCGGCGAGTTGCTCGGCACGGTTTTTGGCAAGGTCCACCGCCTGGCTCAGCTTCCACGCCTCAATCACTTGATCTTTGACGCCCGGTTCATCGAACGTCGGCACGTGCTCGGAGACGTGCTGGACTTTCCAGAACACATACAAGTCCCTCGACTCGGCGGCGACCGACGACTCGGCTTCCTGCACGCTGCACAGCGAATCGCTGCCGAAGGCCATGTTCACAATTGTCCTGACGCGGCGATCCATGAAAGGCGTGGCGTCGGGCTCCTGCGCCTTGCCGATTCCCGGCAGTTCGCTCAACTCGCGTTCGCTGACCAGTCCCGTTTCACCGAATTTGAGACCGTATTTCGACGCAATTTTCTCCATGTCGTCGCGAGACGATTTGGCCAGCTCTTCCACGTCCCTGGGTTTCAACTTCGTCAAATCGAGATCGGCCCGCTGCGACAACTTGAGCCCCGCGGCATGCAGTTCCTGGGCCGCCTTCGCCGACAGATCTTTCATGCGCTGAACGGTCCGTTCGTGGATGATCGAATCGCGAATCTCATCGCGCAGCGCGTCGTCGAGCGGCTTGTACTTGACCGGTCGCGGCGGGGCCTTGGGAGGCTTCCTGCCGGAGTTGGTGGCGGGTGGGGCGAGATCGTCGTCCTCCGGTGCAGAGGGCTCTTCTTCCTCTTCTTTGGGCTTGTCTGTCGAGTCCCCATCGTCGGCCGTCGGAGCGTCTGCGTCGCCGGGCTCGTCGGTTTCGGATTGCGGCCGAACCGGCTTGCCCTTTACGGGGTCTTCGTCAGTTACGATCGCACCTTCGTCGAAGGATTTGGGAACCTCGGCCTCGTTCGCAGGCCCGCAGGGGCTCTCGGTCGACTTGGGGTCGGCCACAGGGTCAGATTCAGCGTCAGATTCAGCGTCCAAAGCCGATTCTTCTGACGGTGTCGCCGGCGGCTCGGGTCGCTTCTCGCCCTCCGACGCTGATTCTGCCGGGTCGTCTGGGCCGGCACCGGGTTCGAGTGCCGGGCCGCGCTTGCGACCCCCCTCGTGAGGCGCGAAATCGGGGTCGATCGGCGACGAGTCGCTCCCCCGGCGCGGCCCGGTGTCCATTTCCTGAAACCGCAGGTCGATGGCTTTTTTGGCCTCGTAGTAACTTTCGATATCTTTGTCGGTAATGGGAAAGTCTTCCGCGACCTGTTGCTTGACCGCGGCATAGCTGATTTCCAGATAGTGCAGGGCCGCCTTCGTGGGCTGGCGGAACCCCGGTTTGTATTCGCCGCCAACCGACGCATCGAAGGTCGTCTTGTGCGATTCGAAATACCTGGTCAAGAGGCCCGCCGACGGAGTGTCGACCTTCGCGACGAAGTCTTTGACCGGCAGGGGAGCGACGTCGATCGTCTGCCGCGCGTTGAGCTGCTGGTAGATCTTCCAATACTGTTCGGGGGCCAGTGTGGAAACGGGAAAGGTCAAATTGAACGCCGTCTGCCACGCGACTTCTTCGCGCAGTATGTCATAAAGTTGTTTGGCCGAGATCTGCAACTCCTTGACGATCTTCTGAAACTGATCGGAGCTCAATTTGTCTCCCCCGCCACCGGGCAGACTGCTGATTTCGGCAATCAGCGCGTCGATCTGATTGTTGTCGACGACGATTCCCAGCCGCCGCGCCTCAGCGCGCATCAGCCAGGCGAAGTACACGTCGCGGGGCTGGTCGCTGCCGAATCGTTGCACTTTGCCCGGCATATACTGCGCGATTTGCGCGTACTTGGGATTGGCCGTCACGAAGGCGCTGTAGACGAACCGGTTGGCAATAGAGCGGCGGTGCCTCAATTCGCGCAGGCCGTTCTCGGAAAGATTGCCGACATTCGATTCGACGACGACCGAGCCGTCGCGTCCCCCACTGACACTGCGAACCATCTGGGTCAGCGGTTCGAGGAGACCGAAGGCAAGAATCGCCATCAGCGCCGCGATCGCCAGCAGCACCTTTTGAAAGCGACGGAAAATCTTGAATGGTGATTGCATTCGAAAGTGACCTTTCGCGACCGCAGAAAACACTCGTCCCGGCACGGCGATCAGCCGACTGCACTGCGGGGAAGGTCAAGGCCCAACAGTGGTTATGCCTTGACAGACTGCGGAACGATAAACTATGGGTTTTGCACGGGCGTCCTCTAGCCGCTGCGCCGACGCCGATTGTAGCCGTGTTGTCCGATCAGGCAAGGCCAACAGAATTTACACTCCCCCCCTTACGAAGGGGGGGCGGGGGGGGTTCAGTTGAGGCCCCTGATCGATCGGCCTCATTTTGCGGTCCAGGCTTGCGCGACCCGTGTCGCGGGGCCAATCTCGTGCATTGGTTGGAGCCTGCTGCCTGTGGCCAAGAAAAAGTTCAAAGGCCTCGTGATTGTCGAGTCGCCGGCCAAGGCGCGTAAGATCAACAGCTATCTGGGCAGCGACTACAAAGTCCTGGCCAGCATGGGGCACGTCCGCGATCTGCCGGCTCGGGCCGCCGACATTCCTCTCGATGTCAAAAAAGAATCCTGGGCCTCGCTGGGGGTCAACGTCGAGGCCGGGTTCGAGCCGCTGTATGTGATTCCCAAAGAGAAGAAGAAAATCATCAGCGAGCTCAAAGCGGCTCTCAAGGATGCCGACGAACTGATTCTGGCGACGGACGAAGACCGCGAAGGCGAGAGCATTGGCTGGCATTTGGCCGAGATTTTGCAGCCCAAGGTGCCGGTCAAACGGATGGTCTTTTCGGAAATCACCAAAGACGCCATCAAGCTGGCCATCCAGTCGCCGCGCGAACTCGACAAGAATCTGGTTTCGGCCCAGGAGACGCGGCGCATTCTCGACCGGCTCTATGGCTATCGCTTGAGCCCCCTGCTGTGGAAGAAAGTCGCACCCAAGCTGTCGGCCGGCCGCGTGCAGTCGGTGGCCGTGCGGCTGATTGTAATGCGCGAGCTCGAACGTCGCGCCTTCCGCACCGGTACCTATTGGGATCTCAAAGCCGCGCTGACGACCGCCGCCGCCGCCGGCTTCGAGGCACAGCTCGTCACCGTCGGGGGCAAACGGATTGCCACCGGCAAAGACTTCGACGAAAGCACCGGCAAGCTCAAAGCCGGCGCCGACGTGTTGCTCCTGGGGGGTGAAACCGCCGGGACGCTGCGCGCCGAACTGCAACAGGCCCAGTGGAAAGTCTCCAACCTCGAAGAGCGTCAGCAGGTTCGCAACCCGTCGCCTCCGTTCACCACCAGCACCCTGCAGCAGGAAGCCAACCGCAAACTGGGCATGTCGGCCCGCGAAACGATGCAGGTCGCGCAGCGCTTGTACGAAGACGGCACGATCACCTACATGCGAACCGACTCGGTCTCGCTGTCCGAAGAGGCGATCGGCGCCGCACGCTCGGGAATCGAGCAGCGCTACGGTCGCGATTACCTCAGTCCCGACGTCCGGCGGTTTCAGACGAAATCGAAGGGCGCCCAGGAGGCGCACGAGGCGATTCGCCCCGCCGGAACTGAAATGAAAACCGGCGAAGAGCTGAGCCTCTCGGGCCGCGAGATGCAGTTGTATTCGCTGATCTGGAAACGGACGATGGCCACGCAAATGGCCGAAGCGCGGCTCAGGTTTCAAACGGTGACCATTGCCGTCGGCAACGCCGAGTTCCGGGCGACCGGCCGGCACGTCGAGTTTCCCGGTTTCTTCCGAGCCTACGTCGAAGGGGTCGACGACCCCGATGCCGCGCTCGACGACCAGGAAGCGGCACTCCCGCCAATGCAAGTCGGAGACACGCTCACGTGCCGCGAACTCGAAACGGTCTCGCATGAGACCCAACCCCCCGCGCGGTTTACCGAAGCGACGCTGATTCGCACGCTCGAAGCCGATGGCATCGGGCGGCCCAGCACCTACGCCTCGATCATCAGCACGATTCAGGATCGGGGGTACGTCGTCAAGGCGGGAAATCAGTTGCGCCCCACATTCACGGCAATGGCCGTCACAAAGCTGCTCGAGCAGAACTTCGCGCAATTGGTCGACGAACAGTTCACCGCCGGTATGGAACAGACGCTCGACGACATCGCCGCCGGCCAGGCGCAGTCGACTCCCTATTTGAAGCAGTTTTACCTCGGCAAAGACGGGCTCGACGAGCAGGTCAAGTCGCACGAAGCGAATATCGACCCGCGCCAGGCATGCACGATCGAACTCGAAGGGCTGACTTCCAAAGTCCGCGTCGGCAAATTCGGGCCGTATCTTGTCAAAGAGCACAACGGCGAGAGCATCACC
This sequence comes from Planctomycetaceae bacterium, assembly GCA_009691905.1. Lineage (GTDB taxonomy): Bacteria > Planctomycetota > Planctomycetia > Planctomycetales > Planctomycetaceae > SIAF01. Next base: position 7,996 of record SIAF01000003.1, read on the forward strand.
GCGTCGCTGCCCGACGACATCGGTCCGGCCGAAATCACCGATGAAATTGCCGATCGACTTCTCGAAGCCAAACAAAAAGGTCCTGAGTCGCTGGGGATGCACCCCGACGCCGGGGTTCCCGTGTATTCGATGGTCGGCCGATTCGGGCCCTATCTGCAACTGGGCGAAGCCGTCCCCGATGGCGACAAACCCAAGCGGGTTTCGATTCCGCGCAACATCGACCCCGCGCACATTACCTTCGATCAGGCGCTGGCGCTGCTGAGCTTGCCGCGCACGCTGGGCGAGCATCCCGAACTGGGCAAACCGGTCAAAGCGGGGATCGGCCGCTTCGGCCCTTACGTGTTGCATGAAGGCAAATTCAAGTCGATCCCCAAAGATCAGGATCTGTTCACGATCGATCTGGCGGCGGCCGTTGAGTTGCTCAAGCAGGCGCGCACCCGGGCCGCGGCCACGCCCCTCAGAGAATTGGGCGTGCATCCCGAAGACAATCAGCCGGTTCAGGTCTTCTCGGGAAAATACGGACCGTATGTAAAACACGGCAAAATCAACGCAACCCTTCCCAAGGAAACCCCGGTCGCAGAGGTCACGCTCGCGCAGGCACTGACCCTGATCGACGAGCGCGCCGCCCGCGGCGGCGGCAAGACGCGACCGTCGCGTAAGACCGCGCCCAAGGCAACCCCCAAAGCCGCGGCGAAAAAGACGGCGCCCAAAAAGCCACCTGCGAAAAAGGCGCCGACAAAAAAAGAGACTCCCAAAAAGCCACCGGCGAAAAAGACGGACAAAGAGAAGCCGTCGTAATGTGGACTTTTGTCCTCACGAAAAACTCGATCGTCGAATCGCCCCAGCGGTTGAACAGCTTGTGTTGTATTCCGCGTCGCTTTTCGCCTTGACGACAGCGACCGCGTGACGCCGACTTGGAATGCAAATCTCGGAGGTGAAGCAGATGATCAGGAATTTTGTCGGAATTCTATTTAGCCTCATTGCGGCTGTCTGTGGTCTGGTCGCTTTGTACTGCCCCTGGGGATTCCTTTGCGCATTTGAACCGGGACAGGAGGCCTGGCGGATTCGATTCCCGGTGATCTTCGCGGTGGCGCTTGTGCTGTGCGGACTGTCGACTTACTTCGCTGCCCGAACAGGATTCAACAGGCCGTGACCTTCGGTCGCAACCAGAGGCTGGGCGGCAACGCGGCGTCGCCTGTCCCGCCTGATGCACCGCGTCAATCGCCTTCGATCGTCGCGTCGCCCCAGCGCTTGAACAGCTTGTGCTCAATCTCGAGGTGGTCGCAGATCCGTCCGACGACGAAGTCGACGAGATCTTGAATCGTCCGCGGCGTGTGATAGAAGCCCGGCATGGCGGGCAAAATCGTCGCCCCGGCTTCCGACAGGCGCTGCATGTTGCCCAGTTGAATGCTCGACAGCGGCGTCTCGCGGGGGACCAGAATCAGCTTGCGGCGTTCCTTGAGATGCACGTCGGCCGCCCGTTGGATGAGATTCTCAGAGTGCCCGCCGGCAATGCTGGCCAGCGTCCCCATCGAACAGGGACAAATCACCATCCCCGCGGTGAGAAACGACCCGCTGGCGATCCCCGCCATGAAGTCGCTGTGGTGGTGATAGATGATCTTTCCCTGCTGCGGGTCGCTGAACACCGAGCTGAAGTCCGACAGTCCCGAATGACTTCCTTCCAGCCCCTGCAGCAGCGGATGCGAGATCAGCTCTTCTTCGGTGGGCAGAAGCTGACGGGCATCGAAGTCCTGCAGATTCACCTTGAGGCCCAGCTCTTTATTGAGAACCGTCGCCGCCGACGGGCTGATCGTCAAATGCACCCTGCGCCCGGCAACGAGCAGCACTTCGAGCAGCCGCACGGCATAAATCGAGCCGCTGGCACCGGTCATGGCCACAACGAGGTCACGCATGAGAGTTTCAGATTTCAAATTCAGTTCGACAGAGCCACCTGAGACGGCGCCAACTCCCCCCCTTACGAAGGGGGGGGCAGGGGGGGTCGATTTGCAATAGTCGCGTCCAATCCGGCTGTGTTCACCTCGCTATCCGACCATCCGCGTCAGGCTCGAAAGCCTGACCTACTTACTTCACCCCCACATACAGCGTCGCCACACCGAACGTCAGCGGCTGAAACGTGACGCTCGCCAAGCCGCAGTCGCGCATCATCGCAGCCAGTTTTTCGCCATGCGGGAATTCGGAAACTGAACTGGGCAGGTAGTTGTAGGCCTCCTGGCTGTTGCGGGCCAGCAATTGGCCGATGCGCGGGAGAATGTTTTTGAAGTACCAGCAGTAGGCGGCACGCAACAGCCGGTTGCCCGGCAGCGAGAACTCGAGGATGACCACGCGGCCTCCCGTCCGGCAGACGCGAATCATCTCGCGAAGCCCCCGCGTCGTGTCGGTGACGTTCCGCAGCCCGAAGGCGACCGAGACGATTTGAAACGTTTCGTCGGGGAATGGCAAGGTTTGCGTGTCGGCCTGCAAAAAAACGAACTCGACGCCGCTGGCCTTCCCCGCCGCTTGCGATTTGACCGCCTTCCTGTCGGCAATGACCAGCATCGCATTCGTGAAATCGGCCCCGACCACCGGCACTCGCCCGCGCCCTTTGTTCCAGTAGGCGATGGCCAGGTCACCCGTCCCGGTGCAAACGTCGAGAATGGGCGAATCGCCGGCCGGGGGCGCGGCCCGTACCGCGCGCCACCGCCAGTACCAGTCGGCCCCCCCCGAGAGAAAATGATTGAGAAAGTCGTACCGCGGCGAGATTTCGCCAAACATCTGGCGGATCCGCTGTTCAGATTTATCGAGCGGCGGCGGAGCAGCGGCGGCAGACATGACGAATTCGATACGACTGATGAAAACCGGTTTGATCGCCCGAGGTGCATCGACGCACCTCGCCTTCGTGAGTATACGCGACACAGGCGACAGAGTCGAAACCGACAAATGACTGATGTCGTTAACCGGGGTTCTCGAATGGCCGTTGGCCTTCTGTTTCGCCGAGTCGCTTGCGACGCGCGTTTACGTGACACGTTACACGCGCCGAGCAAGCTCGGCGGCGAAACGGGTTGAGACAACGTGTTGTCGTCGCCTGACGGTCGTCACCATGTCTCGGGCAGCAAATTGCCCAGCCCGTACTCGGCCCAGCGCTGCGTGACGAAGTCTTTCACTTCGCGGGACATCGTCGTTTCTTCGGGCCAGGGGCGGGGGTGGCCTTCTTCCGGAAATTTGCGGGTGGCGTCGATGCCCAGCTTGTGGCCGATGCCGCAGGTCGGGGCGGCGTGATCGAGGATGTCGGTCGGGCCTTCGCTCAAGACCACGTCGCGGCCGGGGTGGACGTTGGCTCCGACGTGAAACCACACCTGCTCTTCATTCTGCACGTCGACGTGCTCGTCGACGACGACCACGATTTTCGTACACAGTGTCGGTGCCGCGCTCCAGATCGCGTTCATGACCTTGCGCGCCTGCTGCGGGTACTGCTTCTTGATGCTGACGAATGCGAGGTTGTGAAACGCCCCCGCGCGGGGCATGTTGTAATCGACCACCTCGGGCGCCAGCAATTTGAGCATGGGCAGAAAGATCCGCTCGGCGGCTTTGCCCAGCCAGTAATCTTCCATCGGCGGCTTGCCGAAGATCGTCGCGGGATAGATCGGGTTGGCCCGGTGGGTGACGGCGGTGATGTGCAGCCGCGGGAACTGGCGGGCCAGGTTGTAGAAGCCGGTGCGATCGCCGAAGGGTCCGGCGGCTTCCCACGGCTCGGTCGGGTCGATCGTCCCTTCGATGACGATCTCGGCACTGGCGGGGACTTCGAGATCGATCGAGCGGCACTTGACCAGATCGATGCATTGGCCGCGCAAAAAACCGCCGAGTTGGTATTCGTCGAGTCCGGGGGGGCGCGGCACCCTCGCCATGCAGGCAAAGACCGGGTCGCCTCCCAATGAGACGGCAATTGGCATCTGCTGACCCAGCTTGTGATACTCGGTGAAATTCCGATACCCGGCGTGATGCAGGTGCCAGTGCATGAACGCCGAGTTCTTGTCGCAAACCTGCACCCGGTGCATGCCGACGCTGAGCTCGCCCTTGACCGGGTGTTTGGTGACCACCTGCCCGAAGGTGATGAACTTCCCCGCATCGAGCGGCCAGCACTGCAAGATCGGCAATTCACTCAAATCGACATCGCGCCCCAGCTTGACGACCTGCTGGCAGGGACCGTTGCGGACGACGCGCGGCGGAAATTTCGCCGTCTGGGCGAACTGCGGGACCATCTTCAGTTTTTCAAGCCACCCCTCGGGGGCTTGCGGCCTGATGAGGCCGGCGATGCGGTCGGCCGCTTCGTCGAAGCTCGTCACACCCATCGCGCGGCACACTCGTGCCGAGCTGCCCAGCAGGTTGGTGAGCACCGGCATCGTGCTCCCTTTGACGCGTTCGAAGAAGAGCGCCGGCCCGCCTGCGGGCGATTTGCTGACTCGATCGGTGATTTCGGTGATTTCGAGAGCCGGGTCGACCTCGGCCGAGATGCGAATCAGCTCGCCCCGATCCTGCAGTTCGTTGAGGAATTCGGAAAGGTGGTCGTAGGGCATAAGAGCGGAGAGGGGGGGATTCGAACCCCCGGTAGCGGTTTCCCGCTACGCCGATTTAGCAAACCGGTGCATTCGACCACTCTGCCACCTCTCCTGGTCGTTACCGGGAAGAGTTTAGCAGCCCCGCTGGGCCGGTTCAACGCCACAGAAAGGAACAGCACTGCGGCTCTCACAAAGCCGTCGGAATCCACAACGCAGACGAGAGTGATGATTCTGCAACTGCCGTTGCCAGTCTGTAATTGGGCTGAGTGGCGGAACAAAACGTGAGTATACAGCGAGAGCGGGAGCTCGTAGCGAGTGGCATCTTTGCGGTGCGCCCAAACCGCTCTCGCTGTTTTATCTCCCAACAAAGGAAAGCAAACACGAAACGGGTTGCCGGTGTCCTTCCCGGCATGTCGGCGCAATCTCCCCCGCGAGCCACGCAGCATGAAGCTGAAACATGCTGAGTGGCTACCCGTTTTTTCTGCCCCTTGGAAGCTCGCGTTGGACCACTCGCCCGCCGACGTTCTGTGAAAACTGCTGATTGACGTGGGTCTGCCGATGACGAACGGCAGGTGTTCAGTCTCACGAATACGAACCAAACCGCCCGGACAACTGCATTACGCCGGTCGCCTGTGGTCCATCGCCGCCATCTCCGCACATCGCTGAAGAGCCAAACCGCCAGGAAAATGGTGCGAGTTTTGCCGTAATCCATTTTGCGACAATAAGTTGCGTCGTATTTCCTGCGTTCGTGGACGATCCCGCATTGAAACGTTTACACTGGTCTCGGATAAGGTACGTATAATGTGCATAATAGCGCGATTTTTCTTGGAGCCATCGATTGATTGATTCGGCCCTCGTCGAGACAACCGTGGTAATTGCCGCGCGCCATTTCAACCCGACCGTTTTCGGGCAGATTTGGCTGGCAAAGCACGGGATAGTCGCCGAAGACGAATTTGAGCCGTCGTGCTTGTTCAGCGAGCCACTGGTAAATGTTGCGTCACGAGAATTCAATCTTCTGGTCATACCCGACCAGATGCAGTTTGTTCCTCGCGTTGAGCCAGAGAAACAGCAGCAATTGGTTTCGGACAAAGTGGGTCGGATCATACGCGTGCTCCCCCACACGCCATTTACGGCGATGGGATTGAATTTCTCTTGGCGGGTGACGCCGAGCGAAATGTCAGTTGAACAGTTCTGTCGCAGGATGTTCTTCGTACCAAACCGACGGCTTTATCATCGATTTGACGCCGAGAATCCCCGCTTTGGTGCTTACCTGAGTCGCGATATCCTGGGATGTCGGTTGAAGCTCGACATCAAGCCCGTGACCACTCGGAGCATGCCAATTGGAGATACGCAAGAATGGGTTAAGTTTGCGTTCAACTTTCATCTGGACTTGTTGACTTCAGAAAATACGGTCGAGCAAATTGAGGCAGTTCTTGGCCGATGGGATGCTGCTCGTAACGAGGCCGAGGCGATAATTGACGAAATCGGAGATGAAGAATGAATGATTCGGTGGCGACCAGCGGGTTCTGTATCGGAATGCTTGATCCGTGTCGGCAGCGCGCATTGCATTTTGGCGTTCCCTCCGCATGGGAGGAAGAATTGTCCGCGCCAGAAACGGCATTTTTCGGATTTGGATTGCGTGTCCATCCAATTCCAAGCGCGCAGATCGCTGCAAGTGCATTCGTAATCGGTGCCACAACAATGGCTTTGGCAATAGGTTGCCTTCGACTTGAGGCGGACGATCAAAACTCGCGACCCGTGAACTTGCCCCAAGGCCTGGGGCTTTCAGCTTCATTCCCACATGTCACGTCGCAGGCAGACGATGCCGACGAATTGGCCGTTGCAATTGGGTGGAACAGGTCCAGCTACCGGGCGATGAAGCTTGCAGCGGAATACGGCAGCGCTACCAATGCCGATTATTGAACCTTCCAAGCCGTGGGAACCACTCTGTCAGGGCGACCTTCTCAAGGAGGTTTCGCTTAGGTCGACCAGAGCGCCGTGGAATGCGGACGAGCTGAGCACCTCTGTTCTCAAGCACCGCCTTTGTATCGTGATATCGCGTCCGTGTGTGGCCATGCATGCGAATGCGGTTGTCGTTTCCGCGATCGAACAATACACCCACCGAAAGCCAACTCCATTCGAGGATTTTGACGAGGCGATGCAGTTTTATAAGGACTTGCGAGACGGTCACTCATCTCCAGATTTGTTTTATCTTGGACAGGTTGAAGGCTTCGAAGGGAGTTTTTGCGCACATCTCGATTCGTTGCATACAATCGACATTCCGAAGGTAAAGCCGAAGCGTGCGGAGTTCATTGCCGACAGACGCATCGCACGGTTGACCCCGGAATTCGCAAAGGACCTGCATCTTCGGATATTTCGGTCGTATGCGAGTCTCGGTTTTGATGATCACAGTTGGTTGTCAACTGACGATCTAACAGCCGTTGTTGGTTTCGGAAAACGCGACGTGCTGAAGATTGCCACGGAGATTCAAGCACTTGAGACGCGGATTCATTCCCTTCGCTCGCAAGGTACGGGCAACTCGGATGATATTACAGGCCTTCAGACGCAATTGAAAAAAAAGGAAGAGAAGCATAACAAGATTGAAACGGCAATTTTCCCGTATCAAGAAGAGTTCGCACGTCGAAGTCCGCTCGGCGAAACGGAAGCTGCGACGGAACCGAGTTGAGTCAGAGAAAGGTTCGGCATCTTGAGCACCAGTCCCCGCAATCACCGAGAGAAACAGCTCGCTGCGGCCGAGGGATACCTGACGCTCGAGATGCCCGAGCACGCCCTGCGCGAGTTGCGGGCAATCGATGATCCCGACCTGATTTTGTTCGAGGCGAACCGGCTGCGGGGCGAAGCGCTCAGGATGCTGGCGCGGCACGACGAGGCGCTGGTCGCCTACGGCCGCGCTTTTGCTGAAAAGCCCAACGACGTCGACCTGCTGATGGGAATGGCCTGGTGCTACAAGCGGACGCAGCAGTTGCCCAATGCAATCACCGCGATGGAAGAGGCGTATCGCATCGCGCCGAAAGTGCCGGTCATTCTCTATAATTTAGCGTGCTATTGGTCGCTGGCAGGAAACAAAACGCAGACGCTGTCGTGGCTCGGGCGGGCCTTGCGAATGGATCAGTCGCTACGCCGGCTGATCGAAAATGAAACCGACTTCGACCCGCTGCGGGGGGACCCCGATTTTCAATTGATCGCCGGCAGTGCGGGTTGAGTTATGCCGGTCGATCGCGAACTGTTGAATCAACACCTGAGGCAGATCGCGACGACGACGCGACCGGCCGGCAGCCCCGAACTGGCGGCGGCACGTGACTACGTGATGAACTGTCTGGCGGCCTCGGGCTGGCAGGTGGCGTCGTCGGAGTTTTCAGCGATATCGCAGACCGGCGGCACCTCGCTGCGCGGCGTCAACCTCGTTGCTCAGCATGGCGATCATCGGTGGGAGGGCCGGCCGCGATTGTGTCTGGGCGCCCATCTCGATACGACCGAAAACAGCCCGGGGGCTGACGATAATGGCAGCGCCGTTGCCGCGCTGCTGGAGATCGCGCGGTTACTTCCCGAGAACTGGCCTGAAAAAGCCGCACTCGATTTGGAACTGGTGGTGTTCGATCTGGAAGAGCACGGCATGCTGGGAAGTGCCCACCGTGCTCAAACGTGTCGCCGCGATTCGATCGACCTGCGCGGGATGGTCGCGCTGGAGATGCTGGGGTATTGCGACAGCGCTCCGAAAAGCCAGGGGCTGCCTCGGTCGCTGGTGGGGAAGTATCCTGACATCGGGAACTGGATCGCCGTGATCGGCAACCAGAATTCGACCGATCTGATCGCGGCATTTCGCGACGGATTGAAAAGCGTCGACGGCCTGCCGGTCGAGACGCTGCAGGTTCCCGAGAACGGCAACCTGCTGCAGGCCACGCGGCTGAGCGATCACAGCCCCTACTGGGACGCCGGCTACCCCGCCCTGATGATCACCGACACAGCCTTCCTTCGAAACCCGCATTATCATTTGCCGAGCGACACCATCGACACGCTCGATTTGGATTTTCTGGCTCGGGTCACCGAAGGGTGTCTGGAAGCGGTGCGGCGCGTGGTTACGCAGGGGCTGTGAGATGGTGGATGGTGGATGGCGATCGATCGCAGCGAGTCAGTGACTCTGCGACCCAGTGACTCTGCGTCGGAGCGATTGCTTATCTTGTCTGGTGAATCCGTGTAGACTCGTCTTACAGTTCCGGGCGTTCCGGCAGACTTTCAACGACACCAGCGCAGGCAGACTGAAATGCACAGATTGATCGGTTCGGCAGTCGTGGTGCTCTTTGTTGCAATGGTGGCGGCCGACACGCACGCCGAAGACTGGCCGGGGTGGCGCGGCGTTCGCGGCGACGGAACGAGCCTCGAAACCGACGTTCCGCTGCACTGGAGCGACACCGACAACGTGGCCTGGAAAATTGCGGTTCCGCATGCGGGGCATTCGTCCCCCGTTGTGTGGGGCGATCGGCTGTTCCTCCTGGGTAACGACGCCGATCGGGAGACGCGGTTTCTGACGGCCCTCGATCGCATGACCGGCATGCCACTGTGGGAGCGCGCGGTCTTGAAGTCGCCGCTCGAACGCAAGCATCCACTCAACAGCTTTGCCTCGAGCACCCCCGTCACCGACGGCGAACTGGTCTACGTGAGTTTTCTGGACGGCAAACAGATGTTCATTGCGGCGTACGACTTCAATGGCAACGAGCGCTGGCAGGCGCGGCCGGGAGAATTCGCCAGCGTCCACGGCTATTGCAGTTCGCCTGTGCTGTTCGAAGACAAAGTCATCGTCAACGGTGACCACGACGGCGATGCCTATCTCGTGGCGCTGAGCCGTGCTTCGGGAGAAACCCTCTGGAAGACGCCGCGCGAGAACAAGACCCGCAGCTATTGCACGCCGATTATCCGCGAGATCGACGGGCGTATGCAGTTACTCCTCTCGGGAAACAAGTGCGTCGCCAGCTACGACCCGCGCGACGGATCGCGGCACTGGATTGTCGACGGGCCGACGGAGCAACTCGTGGCGTCGCTGGTGTACAGCCACGACCTGCTGTTCGTCACCGGCGGCTTTCCCGAGAAGCACGTGCTGGCAATCAACCCCTTCGGCAAGGGAGATATCACGGCTTCGCACATCGTCTGGCGTCATCGAGGAGACCTGGCGTCGTACGTCCCCTCGCCGGTGGCGGTCGGCGATTATTTTCTCGTCGCCTCAGACAGCGGCTTCGCGACCTGCCTCGATGCCGTGTCGGGCAAGATTCAATGGTCCAAACGATTGAGCCGGCATTACAGCGCCTCGCTGGTGTCGGCCGGCGGCCATGTTTATTTCCTCGACGACGAAGGAGTCACGACCGTCGTCAAGCCGGGTCCCGAGTTTGAAACGCTCGCGGTCAACGAGCTGCACGACCAGTGCTTCGCCTCGCCGGCGATCAGCCACGGGCAGCTTTTCATTCGCAGTGAGGCGGCGCTGTACTGCATCGGCAAGCCAAAGGCAGCCGCGGCTGGAAACTGAGCGGTCCACGCGGAGCGCGAATTTTGCCTGCCCGGGACCGGGCATCGAAGCGGTCGAGCAGGCGTTTTCTCGCTCGCGAACTGCCGTTGCCGGGCTGGGCTGTTTTCTCTAAACTCCGCCGCCGTTTGAACAAGCGATGATTATGCACGCGCGAGGCCCGGATGCCAAGTCAGGTCCGTCAGGGGATGTTGTTGACCGTCATCGCGGCGGTCGTGTTTGTCACCCGGCTGGGTGCGACACACCTCTGGGATGATGACGAGACATTCTTCGCCGAGGTCGCGCGCGAAATGCACGAGCGCGACGACTTGATCGTTCCCTGGTTCAACCAGAAGCTGTTCGCTCACAAGCCGCCGTTCATGTACTGGATGATGATCGGCGCGTACCGGGTGTTCGGAGTGAACGAATTCGCGGCACGGTTTCCTTCGGCGCTGTTCGGGTTGGCGACGGTTTTATTGGTCTGGCGACTGGGGCGAATGCTCTATTCGCCGCGGGTCGGGTTCTGGGCTGCCGTCGTTCTCGCCACGAGTTTGAACTTCGCGGTGATCGCCCGCGCGGCGACGTCGGATGCCGAGCTGACGTTTTTCTGCACGCTGGCGATTTACTTCTTTGTCCGCGGATCGGCGCTGAATCAATCGTCATGGCGGACGTTTGCTTTGGCGTACGCCTCGATGGGGGTGGCGGTGCTGGTCAAAGGGCCGATCGGCGTGCTGCTGCCGGCAAGTGTGCTGGGGTTGTTTTTGCTGTGGAGACATGGTGCTGCCGGCGGCGCAATTGGTGGTTTCGGCTGCCCGAATGGCGTGGACATTTTCCCCCCCTTACGAAGGGGGGGCAGGGAGGGTCGAGTTACAAGCACGGACCCGATCCGAACTGATGAAACGGACTACTCAGACGCGGCGGTTGGTGCGGGGCGGGTTGGCGATTCGAAAGACAACTCGTCCGGGTCGGCGACCAGGACGACGTCGGCGATGGGACGATTTGTTTCGGGGGTGGTGCGGCCCATTGTTTCGCCGCGGCGGGTTTTGCAGACGATCTGGTCGATGCGGCCGCTGACGGCGCTGGCGGCGGTGATGCTGGTGGCCGGGCCGTGGTACCTGGCGGTGGGACTGAAAACGCACGGCGAGTTTCTGGCCGGTTTTTTCGGAGTACACCATTTCGGACGATTTTTGAACCCGATGGACAACCACCCCGGACCCTCGTGGTTCTACCTGGCGGCGATGTGCGTGGGGTTTTTCCCCTGGATTGTGTTTCTGGCCCCGACGTTGATCGGCTGCTATCGCCGAATTCGCGATTCGCACTCGTGGTCGTCGGCCGACATTTTGTGCGGAGCCTGGTTCGTCGTCTGGTTCGGTTTCTTTTCGCTGGCGAGCACGAAATTTCCGCACTATGTGGTGCCGGCGTATCCGGCGCTGGCCCTCGTGACGGCCGCCTTCATCGACCGCTGGATCGCCCGAACCGACATTTACGGCCGTCTGGCCCGCCGCGGAGCGTGGCTGACCGTCGGTACCGTCGGAATCGCGATCATGGTGGTCATGCCGATTGTCGAGCAGGTTTACCTGCACGAGCCGGGCATGGCGGGGCTGATCGGCGTGCCGCTGATCGTGGCCGCCGTGCTGGGGTCGTACCTGACCGAACGCGGCAAAGTCGCCGAGGCTGTGGCGGTGCTGGCGGTGACGGCCGGTGTGTTTCTGGTGGGATTATTCGCCATGGCCGCCGTCGAGATCGACCGACACCAGAACAGCGAACTGATTGCGAACGTCATTCGCCGTCACGCCGGCGGCGACCGGCCGCGGATCGGCCACTTTCACTACTACAGGCCGGGCCTGACGTTTTATTGCCGCGAGCCGATTGAAAAGCACATCCGCCCCGAAGACGCCGTGGCCTTTTTCAAGGGCGACCCGCCGCGGTATCTGCTGACCTCGACCGACGAATACCCGACGCTGGCGCCGCACCTGCCCCCCGACACCGAGATTCTGGAACGCTTACCCTGGTTTTTGAAAGAGGGAAAAGGGATCGTCGTGCTGGGACGGCGCGGCGCGGCGACCGGGGGCCGAGCGCCCGATCCGACGGCATCGCACGATGCCGATCGGCCGCGTTAGGACCGGGGCATCAATAACTGTCGCATTGTCGCCTTTCGCTCCGCGAAAGGACGCGTTCTTTCGCGGAGCGAAAGGCGACAATGATTGATGCGTCGATCCTTAACGTCAGGCCCACGCGCGGCGGCTCACCGCACGAGAGTCAGATTCGATCGAGCGCATCAACCCACACGGCGATTTCCTGCACGATCTCGGCCGGCGGGTATTTGTGGCTGCCGTCGGCAATCGTCGCTTGCACGACGGGATACTTCATGTCGCGCAGCCCCTTGACACTGCCTGCGACGGCGCGGTGCAGCGGGTCATTGTCGCCGCTGGCGAGGTAAAACTGCAAACGGAACTCGGGTTCGTTGTCGGGAGGCGGGGCCGGCAACGGCGCGGCGATTGTTGCCAGCCCCTTGAACATCTCGCGGTGCTTGAACGCCGTCTGGTAGGCGATCGCCCCGGAGTTGCCAAAGGCATGCAGCACGATGCGAGACTTGTCGATCGAGTACTTCTTCTCGAACTCTTCGACCGCGTCGTGAATGAACTCTGACTCGTCGGGAGTCCAGCCGGCGATCTGCCCCGCTTTGAGCGCCAGCAAGATCAAACCTCGTTCGTCGCACAGCGTCTGCCAGGCTTTGATCATCGAGGCCTCCATCGTGTCTCCGGCCGGGTGCAGCCAGACGACGAGGCCATACTTGTAGTCGGGATTGTAATCCTGCGGCACATAGGCCCAGTATTCGTGCTCGTGGGCGGGCATCTTCTCGTTGAAGTGCCCCAGCGCGAGGGCCTTGTCGGCCAGTTCTTTCTCGCGCGGCGCCATCGGGGCGGGCCGCAGTTCGAGCGGGACGGTCGGCGGAATGCTTCTCAGCGTGACTTCGACGTCGCGCGGGTCGGCGGTTCCCTCGGCCGCGACGACCGAAAGCGTCACCTTTTCGCCGGGACGCTGGCGGCTGACCAAATCGAGCAGCGCGGCGGGAGTCGCCAGTTCCAAACCGTTGAAACGGACGATTCGTTCGCCACGCGCCAGACCGGCGATCGCCGCCGGGCTTTCGGGAATCACATAGCGAATCGTCGCCCCCGGCTTGGCCGGTCGGCTGGATTCGGGGCGGACCGGCAGGATTCCCAGGTACGCCGATTCATAAGGGACAAGTTTGTCGACCAGCGTCAGTTCGCTGGAGTGCTCGGCGTCACCCCGTTTGACTTTGATCGAGATCGATTCGCCGGAGTATTTGTTGCCCATGACGTGCCGCAGTTGCGCCTGGCGCACGAGTTTTTTGCCGTCGAGTTCAACAATCGCGTCTCCCTCTTTGAGTCCCGCCTGCTGGGCCGGCGAGCCATAGCGGACGCGGTCGATCGTGGGCTGTCCTTCGTAGATGTCCTGGCCTTTCATGGTGATGCCCATCAAACCGGGAAAGAGGTCCTTCCCCTGCTTGAGCCGATCGAGCGCGGCAAACACGTCGACCAGCGGAATCGCAAAGCCGATCCCCGAGTCGTACCACTCGACTCCGGCGACCTCGCCTGAGGCCTGTGGCGAAAGCGGGACGAGAATACCCATCACGCGGCCTTCAACGTCGACCAGTGCTCCACCGTAGTTGACCGGCGAGACCTTGGCGTCGGTTTGAATGGCTTTGCCCCAGATGCGCCCCAGGGCGCTGACGATGCCCACCGAAATGCTGGGGGTCTCGTCGAGTGTTTTGCCAAGGGCCAGCGCCCATTGCCCGACTTTGAAACTGTCTTTGGGCGCCGGTTGCGGAGGCAACAAATTGTCGGCCTCGACCTTGATCAAGGTCAGCATTTTGACCTTATCGAGCGCCACCTGCACGGCAGGCAACCGCCGGCCATCGGGCAGAGTGACCAGGATCGACGCGGGTTTCGAGGCGAAATTGAAAGCGCTGGAAATGATGTATCCGTCGGCAGCGATCACGACGCCAGTGGTCGGACCGGTGCCGGTCAGCACCTGATCGACGCGCTCGAGCCCCCCCACCGTTTCGATTCGCACGAGCGAAGGGGCCACGAGGGCCGCCGCCTGTTTGAAAGCCTGCTCTTCCTGGGCTTCCAGATCGCTTGAGGCGGACTGGGCGGGGCAAAGCACGGGCGTCGCAACGGTCAGGACGACAACGAGCATCAGAATTCGCCGTCGCGTGGTTAGGGGTTGCATTTCGAACTCGTTGACTCGACGGATACTTTCATACAAAGACGAACGAAACTACAGCCGGCTAATGACCGTGAACCGGAACTCCACCTGCCTGCCAGCACTTTCCCCAGCCATGCAACTGCAGCTCTTCATTGTCGCCGACAATCAGCCATGAAAGGCATTCCGCAGCATCAACGCGGATCGCGAAGTCAACTTTGTCGGCGAGCCAATGCGGAACCCAACTCAAAAGACAAACCTGGCCGTGAGAGTCGCTGACTTGCAACAGGCATAGCCAGGTATCCCAGGGGGGCATGGCGCTCTCATCGATAAACCCTTCGGTTTCGGGAGACAGTGCTCCGTCGAACAGTGAAGCGGTCCAATCCGTCACAAGCAGCGATTTTTGGCGCACAAGTTCTCGTGTGGCCACGCCAGGACCGCAACCGAAGACTGTGTTCAGCGTGGAACGCGGGCGGGCGATAGTTAATTCTCGACGCCTGGCAAGAAACTCGTTGAACGCAATGACAATCGAATCGCTGAACCGGGTGTGACAGGAATCAGGGAACACCTGTTGCGCCGACTCGCTCAACTCGGGACTTCGAAAGACTTCGGATACGTTTCGCCCTTCGGGACGATCAGTGATGAATCCCGAACACCAATCAAGGCCGGGAGCAGCCGCGATTTGCAGCGATTGGAACGTGAATTCCGTCGCGTCCAGCGCCATTAGTTGGACCAGTTTCATGGGCACTGCTTTCGTAATCACAGTCTTCGACAAATCGTCAGGGATAGAATTGCAGGTTCATTCCGGAATCGGCCTCGATTTCGGTCAGAACGACCATTGCATACGGTGCCTGTTGAATGTAATGCCACCTGCCTCGATTCAGTTGATTCTGAAGGCTCGCCGCTGTCCGCTGTCCTTTTGTCGCCCAATATTTTAATGCGACTCGTCTGGCGTTTTCTTCAAGTCCATCAATTTCGTTTTGAGAAAGCACCCGCAAAGCTCGGGCAGCTCCCAGCGGGTCCAGAACTTTGACCGCGGCGAGCATTTGAGTACTGGTGCCACGCGGAGTCACCAGGTCGTGGGCCGATCTACTCATAGGTATCAGGACTAGCAGGCTGTTGAAAAAGCGGTCAGGCCCTATTAGAGAGTGGACGTGTTCTTTCAGAGAGTGGACTTCCCCATCAGAAGCCAACCAGAGAGGGACTGACCCCTTTTTCAACACGCTGAAAGCTGCAATGCGGTCAGCCCATTTCAGATCATGGAATTCTCCATTAGAAACCGACATCCAGGGAGGGTCTGACCCCTTTTTCAACACGCTGATAGCTGCAGTGCGTGTCGGGGTCCGTCGTTCCAGTTCCATCGAACACCTCATTCTTCCGTCTCACCTGACGAGGACGTGTCGATTTTGATTTCTGGCACTTCCTTCTTCTCAACCGGCAATTCCACCGGCACCAGGCTGTTGCCGCGACGCAGGACGAGTTTCAACGTGTCGCCGGCTTCCAGGCGGCCCAGGTCTTCCCGAAACATGCGGCACGACTGGATCAGCTCGTCGTTGACGAACAGGACCAGGTCATTGGGGCGAATACCGGCTCTTGCGGCGGGCGAATCGGGAATGACGCCGTCAACAAACGCCGGCGTGCGGTACAGCACATCGGGGACCAGCACGATCCCGAAATCAATTGCCGCGTAGCGCCGAGGATTGGCGGCATCGTCGGACGTTTCGGTTTTGGCCACGAATTTGCCTTCGATGATCTGACCGATCACCGTTTTTAGCTCGCCGATGGGAATGGCGTAGTTGACCCAGGTGCTGGTTTGCGTGTTTCGCAGTTCTTTGCCGATCATGCCCACCAGGGTGCCGTCGCGCGTGGTCAGCACGCCGCCGCCCGAGCCGGGGTTGTTGGTAATGGCATCGACCACGTAAACGGGACCGGTGTAGGGGGTCTCAAAGCTCCCTTTGCGAGCCGAGAGTTTGGTCCGGGCGGCAATCACGCCGTGCAGCACCGAGACCGGCTCGTCGCCGGCGGCGACTTTGAACATGTTGCTGAAGGCCAGCACGCGCGCCCCCACCGGCGCGGCGACGGCGTCGTCGAGGTCGAAGTACGGCAGATCGTCGCCGTCGACTTTGAGGACGGCAAGATCCAACTGCGGCTCGTACGCCACAATCTTGCCTTCCATCCGGCGACCGTCGTGCAGCACCACCGTCACCGACTGGTCGTCGAGCACGTGACTCCAAACCGTCACCAGATGTCCCTGCGGCGAGACCAGAAACCCGGTGCTGTAGGCGTGCAGTCCGCGAATCCCGCCGGCACCGAAAATCTTGACAACGCGCCGACTGACTCGTTCAATCGCCCGCTCAGGCCCATCGGCGGCGTAAACGGGGCTGACCGGCGAGATCGCAGCCATCGATGCCGCGATCAAAACCAGGGTTATGCCAAGTCGCTTTACCGTCATGTCACCACCGGACTGATTTGATTCGTTCGTGGAATCGACACGATACAGGGAAACGGATGCGAGATTCATTCCGGAGTGTTCGTTTTGGATTCGGCTGCCGAAGTGTCGCCCGACGGCTCGGCGGTCTTGACGGCATCAGGCAGCGGGACGCCGAAATTCGCGGCGGTGGGTTTGAAACGAGCATATTCACGGCCGGCGTGGACGACCGTCATCACCGCCGGCAGACGGCGGCCCGAGAGTTCGGCCAGTCCCTCACAACGCACCTCGCACGGGTCGACGTCGTCGTCGCGGTACGTATCGAAGCCCACCAATAGACCGGTCTCGCGGCTCAAGTACCAATGCGATCGCGCGCCGTAACGCTCACAGAACAGGACGTCAACCATAGGACCATTGCCGTCGAGCGGCTCGCTTCCCTGGTAATAGAACTCGCTGAATCCCTGATGGCCGTAGATCAGAAGTTGCCGAAACTGATGCATCGCCAGCATCAGGCCCCCAGTCTCGGGGGGCTCGTCTTTGAACTCGCCGACACCCAACTCTTGAACGAAGAACTTTTTCCCATCGTCGAGCGTCAGTCCCGCCAGTTTTTCGCCCAGTTTGAACTCGAACGGCGATTCGTCGGCGGCAATGGTGCCGCCGATTTTCCAGACGCCGGTCTCTTTCGAGTAGTCACCCAGCGCCGCCAGGCCCTTCAACACGCGGTCGCGTTCGATCTCGTTGAAAAAGTAGTTGGCAAAGCCCGGACGCTCGGCAAACAGCTTCGCCACGTGCTCGGGGGGCTTGGGTGCCGCGGGGCGCTGCGGCTTGTTAGGCCCGGGGGGCTGGCCGGGCTGGCCCTCGGGCTTGCCGCCGGGTGGATTGCGACGAGGGCGGTTGCGCGGTTGCGGTACTTCGGGCGCCTTCTTCGATTTGTCGAGCGTCAACTCCGACTGGCGGTGCAGGCCTCGCAGGCGGACAAACACCTCTTGCTTTCTGCCGTCGCGGCGATAAACGAGCGGCAATTTCCAACCCTTGGGATAAATCCCCAGTACGTTTTTGAACTGGTTGACGCTGCGAATGGGGCGACCGGCAAACGAAACGATCTCGTCATCCTCACGCAGACCCCGACGATACACTTCCGATTTATCGAGGATGCTCGCCACGACGACCGACCCGTCGTCTTTGGTGGCCACCGTCGCCCCGAGAGTCGCGTGATCGACAATCAACCCGCCGCGCAGGGCGTCGGTGAAGTTTTTGATCTGATTGATCGAGATGGCGTAGCCTGCTCCGGAATTGACGCGTCCCCGCTTCTCGAACGAGCCGCGGCCGTTGATGCCTACCAGCAGCCCGGTCGCACTAAACAGCGGTCCCCCGGAGTTGCCGGGGTTGATCGACGTGTCGACCTGAATGCAGTCGGTGTATTCGAGAAACGTGCCGGCCGGTTCCTGATAACGGTGGACGCCGCTGACGATGCCGTAGGTCACCGTCGGCGCAAAATCGGTCGCCAGCAGAAAGGGATTGCCCATCGCAAACGTGTAATCGCCCGACTGCAGGGTATCGCTGTCGCCCATCTCGACGTGCGGAAAATCGTCGCGCCCCACGAGCTTGATCAGCGCTACGTCGCCGGTGGGGTCGATGCCTACGATCACCGCGTCGTACAGCACGCCGTCGGCGAGGCCGCACTTCATGAAATTGCCCGCGCCACTGGTCACGTGGAAATTGGTGAGCGCCAACCCGTCGGCAGTGATTAAGACTCCCGAACCGCCGCCGGCCCCGCCGGGAGAGAAAATCGCCACGACCGCCGGCGTGACTTTCGCCACGACCGCGACCCGCTCGGCTTCGGATTGCGTCACGGTCGAGTCAGCGGCGATGGCCGGCCGCTGTGCCGCGCCGACACTCAGGCTCATCCCAAGGACGATCGACAGGAACTTCACAAGGCCCGGTCTGGATTGCATCATCGGCGTGTTTCTCACTTCAGCAATTTGGCATCGGCCAGGTCGAGGTGGTCGCCGACATTTTCCTGGTTTCCGAAATCGACAAGAATCTCGAGGTCGCGCACGCCGGCCACGTCGAGATCGAGTTTGCGCGGCGCATCGGTCCCTTTGACTTCGCTCTCGAACAGGGGCTTGCCGTCGCCGGAAATCACGACCCGCACGTTGCCATACATGCGGACCGAGTCGTCGATGCCGATCAACGCCTGAAAGCGGGAGTACTCGCCCGCGATGCGATAGCGCAGCGTCGTTTTCGAATTGATGGCCAGACCCCGTGCGTAGGTTTTTCCGCCGAGCGATAGGGGGGTGCCGTCGAGACTGCGGTCGCGGCGATATTCGCGGTACGACATCGGATCCCAGAACGGGACAAATTTCACATCGCGCGGCTCAAGCTGCGACAGGTAGCGGATCTTCCCGGCGCTGTAGTCGATGCTCGTTACGTCTTTGGGACCCAGTTTGACATCGATCGCGGCCGCCAGCCGAACCTGATGCGCTTCTGGGCGCCAGTTCAGCTTGTAGGCCTGCAGCACATCGCCCCCGCTAAGATGGATCTGGCAGGCGGCTTTAGCGAGCTTCGGTGTCTTTCGATGAAAGACGATGCCATACACCTTTTCGCGCGCGACCGGCACCTCGTCGCCGTCGAGCAGGAAATCAATCTTGTCGCCCACGTCGCCGGTCACCCCCCCCAGAAAATCGAGAACGTCTTCTTTTTTCAGAACCAGCAAATCAGTCTTCGATTCCTTGGCCGACAGTTCCTTCCAGCCTTCGTCGAGCTTGGCCGTCGAGATCCCGAACCGAACCTCGGCGAGATAAGAGATCGGCACGTCGATCGTCCCGCATTGCGAGGTCTCGGCGAGGTGCGCCTGTCCCCCCTGGATGCTGAAGTCCTGGCAGGTGAGCCGCGTCCCGTCGATCAAGACCACTCGCGGTCCGACCAGAGGATCGGGAACTGCCGCCCCATGAAAACGGATGTCGAGCACGTCGGCGAGCGGCATATCGACCGCGGCGTCGGCGGTTTGCAAACGCAGCGACGAATCGCCGATCGCGGCCAGCGACCCGCTGTGCCGCTCGCCCTTCAAGGTCTCGACCTCGACCACCGGCAGGTCAATCAGGACGGCCAGCAGCACCAGCGGCAGGATGGACATGGAGATTACTTTCCGGAACTCGCAGAGCGGCTGGCGCCCTTGCGAGTGAACTCTTCGATGGCGGCCCGGTAATGCGCGGGGAACTCACGCGAGATCAGGTCTTTGGCTCGGGCACGGGCTTTGGGCGGCAGATCGCCCCACTCGGCGCCGTTCTTGAGCTTTTTGTTATCGACGGTTCCAGGGGCCGTCGAGCCTTTCACGACGCTGTCGTTGGCGGGCGAGTTCGAACGATTCGATTGACCGCCGGCACCGCCGCCGCCCCCCCCTTGCTGGTCTTCGATTTTCTTGATGATCTCATCGAACGTGGCAATGATCTCGTCTTCTTTCTTCTGAACTTTCTGGCCGGTGCGGCCCAGATTGAGCCGGCGCTCGACGTCAGACATCTTGCGCGAAATCTCGTCGAGCGATTTATCCTGCAAGGCTTCGAGGTCGTACTGCATCAGCGTGGCAACCGTCGTATAGCGCACGGGAACCCCTTCGGTCGCCTTGAGTAACTGCTCGATCGTCGCCAACCCGTCGGATTTGAGCAGCAGATGATGCTGACAGACCGCTTTGTAAAACAGAAAACCAGCGGGATCGACCACGTCGCCGACGGGAACCTGTTCGAGTACGGTCAGACCCTCTTCGAACATCTGCCGCTGCACCAGGTAGCGACCGAAAAACAACCCGAGGTTGGATCTATAGAACAACCCTGCGTCAGCCACTTCGAGCACCTGGGCTTCAGGTGCTGTCAGAGCGGGCCGCTGCAACGCACACGATTCAATGAACGCCTGCGTGGCGGGATCGGCGAGACCAAACGAACGAATCGCCAACTCGAACAACTGCTCGGGCGAGGGCTGTTCGTCGCCCAGGCCCCACAGCTTGCCGATTTGTTCGAGCCGCGCCGGGTCGCCGGCTGCGCGTTGCGCAACCCATTCGAGAGTCCGCGTGCGAACGACGTCGGCCGGCGGGGGCCCAATCAGTTGCAGGATCCGCGCGGCTTCGGGGGCCACATTTCGTGCCGGACCGATGACGCGCTCGGCCTGGGCGCGGGCGACAGCGGGAAGCACCACGCTGCAAAGGAGCAACGCCGTCATCCGTTTTGAAACTCGCATCATCAATCGTCTCCCGTCGAGATCTCGCAAGCCGCCTCAGCACGAACAACAAAGTCTGGATATCACCGCAGTCGACAGATCCCACTGTTCGACATTTGGTTTTCGACATTTGGTTTTTGGCCATTTGTCAACATGCGCCGGTCATTTGTTCTTCCCGGTGGCGATGTCATGGGTGGCTTTTTGAATTCGAGCCTGACGCGCTGACAGGTTTTGCAACTGGCCGACCAGATCATTTTCGAGGGCCTGTTCGCCTTCGACCATCTGGCCCAGACGCTTGGTGCGGTGATTGACCCGCAATTGCAGCGTCCGCAGCATTTTGAGTTCGGCGAGTTGATCGACCAGTGCCGGGTCCTGCGGCTGAGAGTCCTTGGGGGGCGGGTTGTCTTTCTGTTCTTTGCTTTTTTCCATTTCCTTCTGCAGAGCCTCGATCATCTCTTCGAGAGCGTCGATGATCTCACGTTCGATCGACTGCGTCAGCTCGCCGACTTCGGTGCGTTCGAGCCGCGATTCGACGATGCGCATGTCGTCGCGCACCTGTTCAACGGCCTCAGGGAAGGCTACGGCAGTCCCTTCGTCTCGCAGCAGCGTGATGGCCTTGGTCGCCTCGATCGCGATCAGGTCTTCTTCACGGGCCAATTGCAACGAGCGCGTCGAATGCCGAGGGCTGCGATCGCCTTCAGAAGTTCTGGCGAGCTTCTGCGTTCCGTCGTAGACCAGCAATTGCATCGCCAGCATGCGCTGAAAGCGGGCTTCGAGCATCGCCAGGAAGCGTTCGCGCTCTTCTTCGCGAAGCTGCCGCAGAATTTCTTCGAGTTTCTCTTTGGCTTTCTGCAAGTTGGCAATGGCTTCGTCCTGCTCGTCCGACGCTTCGTGGCGCTGTTTCTGTTTGAGCTTCTCGATCGCCTGCTCCATGGCGCGCTTGGCCTTTTGCAACTCGTCGCGACCGGGGGTCTGCTGGTCGTCCTGAGGTTTGTTCTTGCCGGGCTGGCTGTCGCTGGGCTGGCCCTCACCGGGTTTGCCTTCTGAAGGTTGCCCCTCCTGCGGATCCCCTTCGCCGGGATCGCCTTCACTGGGTTTTCCTTCACTGGGCTTTCCTTCACTGGGCTTCCCTTCGCCCGGATTGGATTCCTTGGGATCGCCTTCTTTGGAATCCCCCTCGCCAGGTTTGCCTTCACCCGGCTTGCCCTCCTTTGGGTCGGCTTCCTTCGGATCGCCCTCGGGTGACTTTCCTTCACCGGATTTTTCCTTGTCCGGATCACCGGCTTTCGGATCGCCCGATTTTGAACCCTTTTCGCCCGGCTTGCCTTCGTCGCCCGCTTTGGATTTTCCGGCTTTCGCTTGTTGGGCCTGATCGTCTTTATCGATCGTTTTGCCCAGCTTGCCGGTTTGATCGGCAATTTTTTTCTGCTGCGCGGCTACGTCGTCGGTTGCGGCACCCCGTTCATTGTCGGCGCGGTTTCCCTTTTCCTTGGCGATGATGTTGTTCAATTCAGCGAGGTATTTTTTGATCCGCGCCTGCTTTTCTTTGAGCTCTTGCGCGCGATCTTCGCTCAACAGCAAATCGAGCAACGTGTGCAGTTGAGCGACCACGTCCCCCTGACGCTCGATGGCGTCTCCCAATTGCTTGTTATCGCGCAAGAGTTGCACCAGTTCAGACATCTGGGCGCCGATGCGGTCTTCTTTACTCTTCCCGATGGCGCGGAGCAGCAGATCGGCCCGGTCGGGGTCGGTCTTGCGCATCGACTCGGCGATTTTGTAAAGCGTGTCCTCGAACCGCTTGTAGCGGCGGGAAATCATTTCCTGCGAGGTCGACAGCGGATCTTCCTTCGCGAGGGGGGCCGCATCGTCGACGCCAGCCGCAGCTTTGCCGGAATCGTTGCTCGCATCGTCAGCCTTCAGGCAGGGAACTGTCCCGAAGCCGATGAAAACGAGGCCGACGAAACTCAGGCACGTAAACCAGCGACGCCACATGGAATTGTCTCCTTCGCATTCGCCGGGCAGAGAATCAATCCGCCCATCAGGATCTTGCCTCGCGGTTCCAACCACGGAACAGGAACCGGGTTTTATTGAAGCCCTTCAATCAGTTTCTTTTTCCGTTCCTGGCGGGTTTTCTCCTGCAGGTCTTCCTGTGTCTTGATAATGTCGCGCAACAACTGCAGGGCCTCGTTGAACGATTCCAATTTGAGCATTTGCGCCAAAACGGCCTCGAGGTGCTCAACGGTCAGGTTGAGCCGATCGACCGGCTCTTCGAACCGCGATAAGACACCCTCGCGGTCTTCCAACGCCTTGCGAAGCAGCATCAGCGCATCATCGACATCATTATAATCATGGGTATTGACCGAATGGAGGGGGCGAACGATCCCGTCGTCGATGCGATCGAGCATCGAGCGAACGTCGGGGACGGCGTTGTTCTCTAATTCGTCGCGAATATCGCGGAATTCTTCTTCAATTGACTGCGTTTCGTTGGCATTCTTGCGGATGCCGTTGATCGCCCGCTCGACTGAGGTCGACAGGGCCAGATCGAGCGCTGCGAGCTGCTCGCGGACCTCGTTTTCACGACCGGCAGGAATCTGGTTTCGCAGTTCGCGAACCTCGTCCAGGCGGGTGCGCCCCAACAGCAGATCCTTTCGGGTGTCTTTGACTTCGTCGAGAATCTGCTCGAAACGCCGCCTGAGGTTCAGTTCTTTTACGGCGATCAGGGCCAGCAATTCATCATCGGAAACGACCTGAAAGTTGTAAGGCTGACCGGAGGCGAGGTGCGGGCCGGTCAAAACGTCGGCGTCGGCCGCGACGATTTTCAGCGTCAATTTCACTCCGACCGTCAGATCCAGAGACAGCACGGCAAATTTCTCGTCCACCGGAAACTGTTTGCGGCCTTCAGGTCGGCTGGCGAACGGGGCCGGCTGGTAACCATTCTCTTTAGATTCGGTTCGAGTGTTCTCAAGCTTGTATTCGAACCGAGCCTCGGCGATGCCGTAATCGTCGGTGACCCCATAGCGTTTCGAGCCATCCTGCACGTCTTGAATCTCACCCACGACGGGAATCGTCGCCTGCCTTGTGATCGACGTCCCGATCCCTTTGAGCCGAGTTTCAATTTGCGGCGGTTCGTCGGCGATGGAATTGATCGTGAGCCGCACCGGTTCGGCCGACATCACGTCATCGTCGTCGTGCAGGGTGACTCGCAACAGCGAGTCGGCGGCCAGCCGCAGCGGCAGGTGGGGTTGCCCCGAAGCCGAGACCACCTCGAGAACGGGCGTCGCCGAGAGCAGGCAGGGGACGCGAAAACTTCGCCCGTCGGCGGCCAGCAACGATTCGGAAGAGGGGAGGTCGATCCAGGTGAGGGGACCCGCGCCTTCGGTCGGCAGCGCCAGTTGTGCCCCCGCGCGAGTCAGCCGCAGTTCCCAGGCATCGGTCTGCATGCGCACGGCCGTCAGGGGTTTGTTCGTGCGGGCCTCGATGATCAGATCGGTGCCGGCCGGCAGCGAGACCTGCGTCCCTTGTACGGTTATTTCCTGCCGCACCGGCGCCAGCGACGGCTCGTCGCGTGAGTTCAATCCCGTATATTCGGGATACAAAACGTGCAGCACGACGCGATCGATTTGCGGGGGTTCGACGACTTCGACGACGAACGGCGTGCGGGTTGAAAAGTCGCCCCCGGAAAGCCACAGCCGGATCCCTTCATGCAGACCGATCAGCCGCTGGCGGAACTGCCGGCCGCCGATGCGGGTCATGTAATCGCCCCCGCCCCCCGAATGTTCGGTGTTGCGATAACTGAACTGCACCTGGTCGGGCACCTTCTTTTCGTCAGGCACCGTTGCCAGAAACGTGAAGTCGGCGCCGCGCGGGTGCTTGTAGACGCCATTGCGAAACTCGACGATGCGCTCGCCGGGATCGGCCAGCACAACCACGTCGAGGTCGGTGTCGCGTCGGTACTGGTCGTCGGCAAGCAAAAAATTGCGACGGAACCAGGTGTGAAATACTTCGCTATTGGCCCAGGCGAACGCGCCCATCGACAAGACCAGGCCCAGCGCGGCAAAGGTCGCTTTCAGCAGAGGGGCCAGGTTGAAGACCTCGCGCAGCGGGAGCTTTTCTGAAAGTTGAGCCGCCTCGGCCGCGGTTTGCTGGAGCATGGCCGATGTCAGCGGTTCGGCACTGCCCGCTTCCAACAGCTCAACCGAGGTGATCAGCCGATCTCCCAGTTGCGGGAACCGTCGCTCGAGCACCAGGGCCAAAGCGCGATTGCGAATCACGCGAACCAGGCGCAACAGCAGATACCAGACGCCCACCGCCATGACGGCCCCGATTGCCGCCAGCAGCAGGACGCGGCGCACGCCGAGGGAGTGTTCGAACCAGTAGTCGCCGGCCAGGCTGAACCAGAACGCGACTCCCAGCACGACCAGCACAAGGGCCGCGCCTTCCAGCGCCACATAGCGCTTGATCCGGCGGCGCAGCGCGCGCAGCACGTCCAGCACCTGAGGGGGGAGCGTTGATTTATCGATTACAGCCATAACCAGTTGCCCGAACCTGCCTTCCCGAATTCTACACGAACTTCGCGCGGGTCAGAAAGGTGAATGAATACGAATTGAACACTCAGCAAGCGGCACCGGCGCGATTTCAAGCCAGTTTCAGTAATTTACGGGTCAGCCATTCCAGAGACAGCAGGCCCACCAGCGCGTACATGACCCATTCGCGGTCCCACAACGCCTGGGGGCGGTCGTATTGAATCTTCTGCGTCGTGCGGTCAGGCAGCAATTGCGGCAGTTTCGCGGCGGCTTCGTCGAGCGACAGGTAGACGCCCCCCGTCTCGCGACGGGCCATCGCCCGCAGCAGCGGTTCGTTTTGCTCGGGATGATCGAATTCGAGGTTTGGCAACCGAACCGAGATCGAGCCTTTCAACTGGTCGGTCGAATCGGGGATCGGCAGTTCGAGCTTGTAGCTGCCGGGAAGGCCCGCGAGAAACGCGCCGCCGAAATGCCCCGGCCGCGTCTTGTCGGCCAGCAGCACGGGCGAGGGGCTGATCGGCTTGCCGGCGGGATCGTAGATTTCCATGGCGACCTTGTCGGCGACATAGTCTTTGAACTGCGGATCGAGCAACCTGGCCCGGACCTGAATCGTCGCCCCCAGCGCGTATTGCGTCTTTTCGAGCAGCAGGATCCCGCGATTGGTGCCCCGCAAGAGCCGCCCCTGGCCGACTTCGCGCAGCAGCTTGATCCACAGCCGATCGTAGAAATCTTCGTCGAGCGAACGGAGTCGCCACCATTCGGCGCTGCCCAGATAGAGCACGCGCCCCGCGCCGTAAAACTGAGTCGCCAGCAGAATCGGCTGGTCGGAAATGGCAGCCGAACGCGGGTCGCTGAAACGGGCATAGACCGTCGCGCCCGCCTTGGGGCCATCGGTGGGGAAGCACCGGTAGATGCCGGGAAATTCTTTCCAGGCAGCGGCGCTGGTCATGGTGTTGTCGGTTAATTGCAAAAATCCGGCTTCGATCCCGTCGCGGGTGAATTCGACGGGCCACGGCTGCTGAAATTCTTCGTCTTCGATCAGGCGCTGCTTGTCGAGCACGACGGGGTACAACTCCAACAGGCTTTGCAATTCCTGTTGCACGGCTTCGTCGGCCGATGCCAGTTGCGGCGTGAACACATCCCCCGCCACCAGCACCAGGCCGCCGGCCTGAGCAAAGACCCACTCGCTCAAGAGCTTGAGCGTCTCGCCGTTCTCACCGGCAATTTTTCGCCAATCGGGGTCGAACGCCACGATCACGTCATAGTTGAACAGCTCTTCGCGGGACGACGGAAAGTCGAAAATCACGTTGTCCGACTCCTGACTGATGCCGGGGACGCCGGTTTGCAACAGCACGTCGACGTCGATCGTCTTGTCGCGATTGAGCAACGTGCGAACGAACTGGTAATCGCGCATCGGCCCCCCCGCAACGAGCAGCACGCGGGTCTTGCGGTCGATGACTTCGATGCCGACCTCGTCCTGCACGACGTCGTCGGCGAGGTCGGCGACTTTTTGTACGGGAGCCACGCGGACCAGAAACGTCCGCCGGCCGGCTGCGGTGGGAGAGTAATCGAAGGCGACCGTGATCGGGACGCCATCTTCGAGCAATTGCTCTTCGCGCGTCTGGATCTCGATTGGCTCGCCTTCGTCCTGATCGAGCTTGCTCAAGAGGTCGATCTTCAAAGGCTTGTTGGCCATCCCCTGGCCGCTCACGAAAGCCGTGATGGTGAACCCGTCGCCGATGTGGACGTGCGTCGGCGCCTGAATCTCGGCCAGTTGCAGCGTGACCGGCTTTTTCGTGCTGCCCACGCCGACGGGAATCACCCGCACCTTGCCCGCGACGGCCGCGTCGGCGGCCGCAAGCGGGTCGACGCCGGCGTTGTTGCCGCCATCGGTGATCAGCACGACTCCCGAGAGGGTGTCAGCCGCCTCTTCACGGATCGTTTGCAGCAGCGCTTCGCCCAGTCGCGTTTCGGCGCCCCGCGGGCGAACGATTTCAGCCCAGCTCGGCGAGCTCGACAACGCATCGCCGGGTTTCGCGGTTGCCGCGCCGGCGGCCGCGGGGCCCTCGGCGTTCGGTTGCCCGGTCGAATCGGGAACCCGCTTGGGCAACAAACGGACTTTGGCAAGTTGTGAATCGAACGCCGTGACGCTCACGTCGTGCGTCTCGCGCAGGGTGTCGAGCAACGGCGATTGTTCGAGCAGGCGCCGTACCAGTTCGGCGCGGGACGGAACCGATCCGTCGGCAGCGGACCCAGCCGCGACATCTTTGTCCTGGCGACTCATCGAGACCGACGTATCGACCAGCAGAATGACCCGCGAGTACTGCGATGTGATTTGCGATTTTCGCTCTTGAGGGGCCAGCGCCACGATCAGCAGCGCCAGCAGCGTCAACAACCGCAGCGACCAGAGCCAGACCTTCCAGAACGGATGCAAATCGCGCGTGTCGCGGCGGTACAGCCAGGTTGCCGCGAGAAACAGGCCGATGAACCCCAGGAGCCACCACGACTTGGTTTCGCGACCGAACTCGAAAGTGCTCCAAAACTCGCCCCAGGCGGGCCATTCGGGAAACAATCTCGTGAGCCACTCTTTCATGCGCGGCTCCCTGAAAGTTGAGCGACGGCACGTTGCGATTTCGACGAGGCCGAGGGGGCCGGTTGTTGCGCGGCCGGCTTGGGATGGTAGCTGAGCCGCAGCGCCAGGGCCTGTTCGGCAAGCAGCAGCACCATCAAAAACATCAGGACGAAATCATGCAGTTCGCGGGTCGATTCCTGACCTTTGACCCATGAAAAATCTCCCGGCTCCTGAATCTGAACCGAGAGACCCGGCCCCAGCCGCCGTTGGATCAGCTCGGTCGTCGCGAGCTTCAACCGACTCTCGGCTTCAGGCACGTTGTAGGCAAATCGCCGCGTTTCGGTGCCGGCATTCTGGCGTTTCAACGTGAGCGTATACAACCCCGGCTCGTCGGTCTTGCGATAGATGTCTTCATACTTGATCGAACCGTCGGTCGCACGATTGTCAGGTGAGGGAAAGGCCGGCGACGGGCCTTCGCCTGCGGCGGCTCCCGGCGGTGTGTCAGCGGGTGCAGCGACCGGCTGCCGAATGCCCAGCGCGATCGGGACGCGGCCGCCATCGGGTGGACGAATCTCGACCTGCGGCAAATACTCGGCGGCGGCGAGCGAAATGACGATCGGCTCGCCCACCAGTTTGCGAACCAGCGAGCGATCGCTGCGCGCGACGTGTTTGGCGGTTTCGAGCTGCATGGAGACGAACGAGGGGGGAATGCGCGGCCAGTTGTTCCAGGAGGTCCCCAGCGACGTGAGGCAGGTGACGATCGTTCCCTTGCCCAGCCGATGCTCGAAAATCAGCGGCGCTTTGTTCCGCAGCGTGGCGATCACCTGAACGCCGTCGGGCACCGTCCAGTCGCGCGGGACCGCGAAATAGCGATCGACTTTCACCAGGTCGAGAAACGGGTTCAACTCACCCTCAAACACGCGAAAAATCGGATGCTCGCCAAAGTCAACGTCGGGAGCGGGATTGGTTTCATCCACCAGCAGTTCAGCGGCGGTCGTCAGCCGGCAGGGAAACAAGCCTTTCCCGTCGGCGTACAACTTGTCGTTGTAGTAGGCCGCACGCACCTGGTCGCCCAGATACCAGACCAGCCCCCCGCCGGCTGCGACGTATTGCTCGAGGGTGCGGATCGCATCGGGCGGCAATTCGGCGACATTCAGCAGGAAGATGCTTTGAAATTTGTCGATCGGCCTGCGCCGCAGGTAGTCGAGCGACTCGATCGAGGGGGCGAAGCCCGTGATTCCCGGCGAAGGGGCCAGGGCATCGGCGAGGTAAAACGCCTCGCTGGACGAGGGGCTGCCGTCGATAATCAGCACCGCGTTGGCATCGGGCAAATCAAGCGCCAAAAAGCGGTGATTGTCCTGCTCGAGGGCGTCGGCCGGCAGCGAGACCTGGACGTCGTGCGGACCCGTCGTCGGAAACACGACGTCGAATTCGAGAGAGACTTCTTGACCCGGATCGAGACTGTCGATCGTTTCGGTCGCCGGAAGCCGTTTGCCATCGATCAGCACCGACAACCGGACCTCTTTCGCAACCTGTTCGCCATAGTTGCGGACGCTCACTGAGAGCCGCAACGGCACATTGGCGGCCGCCACGTCGACGGCGCCGGTCAAATCGGTCAGGCCCAGGTTGGCGTGCGATTCGGGAACGGTCTTGACCAGGTTCACAGCGATCTGGTCGGTTTCGAGAGCCTTGAAGACGCCTGTCAGCGGCGATTCGTCGTTCCAGTCGGTCTGGCGAAAGTCAGAGACCAGGTGAAAATTGCGGGCGGCCCCTTTTTGCTCGGCCAGCAGGCGACGGGCTGCCTCGGCTCCGACCGCCAGATCGACGCTGCGATGCGAACAGTTGATCGCTTTGAGGGCGGTTTCCAGCCGCGACGAAAACTCTTTGTTCAAGTTCTCGAGTGTGATCACCGGCTGATCGGGGTTGGAAGCCAGCAGCAGCGTCAAGGTCTGGGTGTCGGGCTTGCGTTCGCCTTCGGCAGCGATCTTGCGGATCACAGCCTTTCCCGATTCGAAGGCGGTCGTCTCGCCCCACCGGTCGCGGAGCGAACCCGAATCGTCGAGCAGCACCAGGTGATGCGTCTTTTGACTGTGGAACAGCGAAAACTGCTCGGGATCGATCAGGGGCCGCGCGACCAGCATGATCAGCGCGGCAACCGCCAGCAACCGCATGAGCAATAGCAGCAATTGCTCGAGCAGAATGCGGCGACGATTGCGCTTCTGGCTGGCCAGCAGAAACTCCATCGCCGCCCATTTCACGCGCCGGTACCTGAGCCGGTTGATGAAATGAATGACGATCGGCAGCGACAACAGCGCCGCCCCGGGAAGGATGAATTCCGGATGCCAGAACAAACTGGAAAGCCAAACGGGCATGAGTCGTCGAATTCAACAGTTCGTTTAGTCGCGAGGCGCAGCCGAGCCGCAATAGATATAACGTCACGTTTCACGCACGCGCATTTTGTCGCATCCCGATGCGGTGATCGATGTAGTACCCCAGCGCCGCATCGAGGTGGTCGCTGGTGCGAATCGTCTGAAAGTCGATCGTCTGTCGGGCGCACTGTCGGCGCAGGTCGTCATGGAATGCTTTCACGGCGACCAGATACCCTTCGCGCAGCGAGCGGGGGTCGCATGCGATTTCGCCCATGTCCTCCAACCCTTCGAAGCGGGTCGTGCCCGAGTAGTTAAAGTCGATTTCTTCGTCGTCCATGACATTGAACACGAGCACGTCGTGCCCGCGATGGCGCAGCAGCTTCAGTCCCTTGTATAGCCCCTCGCGCGGGGCAAACAGGTCGGAAACCAGCACGATCATCCCGCGCTGCGTCTGGGCGTCGGCGACTTTCGCAAGAATCCCGTACATGTCGGTTTTTTCGGCGGGATTCTGGGCGTCGAGCGCCACGAGCACCGCGTGCAGATGATTGCGCCTGCTGCGGGGAGGCACGTTGGCCCTGATGCCCGCGTCGAAGCTGATCAGCCCGACCGAGTCCTGCTGGCGCAAGAGCAGATAGGCAATGCTGGCGGCAATCGCACAGGCATATTCGTACTTCGTGAGGTCTTTCGACCCGAACTGCATCGACTCGCTGACGTCGACCAGCAGCGTGCAACGCAGGTTGGTCTCTTCTTCGTACTGCTTGATGTAGTACTTGTCGGTTTTCGACCAGGCCTTCCAGTCGATGCGCCGCGGATCGTCGCCGGCGACGTATTCGCGGTGCTGAACGAACTCGACCGATTGCCCGAAATACGGACTGCGGTGCAGGCCCGACAGAAACCCCTCGACGACGTTTCGTGCCTGCAGTTCCAGCCGCGAGATGCGAGCAATCGCCTCAGGCTGCAAAAATCTTTTGGAATCGCGGGTCACGCGTCAGCTCGCCTTCCTTCGAGGGAGTTTCCTGGATCAGCCGGCCGATCACCTTGTCGGCCGAAATCCCTTCGCTCTCGGCCGAAAAATTCGTCACAATCCGGTGACGCAGCACCGGTGCCGCCAGTGCCGCGATGTCATCGGTCGACACGTAACTGCGTCCATTGAGCAGCGCCCGGGCTTTACCCCCCAGCAGCAGGTACTGCACGGCCCGCGGGCCGGCGCCCCAGCTCAGCCAGTCGTTGATGAAATCGGGGCTGCCCGGCGTCCCGACACGCGTCTGCCGCACGAGGGCCAGCGTGAATTCGACCACGTGGTCGCTGGCCGGCACCTGCCGGACGATTTTTTGCAACTCGAGAATCTCGGCGCCGCTGAGAACCGGCTTAATGTCGTCGCTCATCAAAGTGGTTGTTCGTTTGGCGATTTCGATCTCTTCTTTGAACGAGGGATAATTCACGAAGACTTTGAACATGAAGCGATCCTGCTGCGCTTCAGGCAGCGCATAGGTTCCTTCCTGTTCGATCGGGTTCTGGGTGGCCAGCACGAAAAACGGGTCGGTCAACTGGTGCCGCACCCGCCCCACCGTCACTTGCCGTTCCTGCATCGCTTCGAGCAATGCCGCCTGCGTCTTAGGCGGCGTTCGGTTGATTTCGTCGGCAAGGATCACGTTGTAGAACAACGGTCCCTCGATGAATCGGAACTCGCGGCGGCCGGTGGTTCGGTTCTCTTCGAGCACTTCGGTGCCGGTGATGTCGGCGGGCATCAAATCGGGGGTGAACTGGACGCGGCTGAAGGTCATCGACAAACAGCGCGAAAGCGTGCTGATCATCAACGTTTTGGCTAAGCCCGGAACGCCTTCGAGAATGCAGTGCCCGCGGCTGAACAGGGCGATCAGAAGCTGCTCGATGACCTCATCCTGCCCGACGATGACCTGCGACATCTGGGCTTTGATGGAATCATAGGCCTGCTTCAGTCTCTGAATCGACTGCGCGCTGTCGGCAGCGAATGAGGTCTCTGGCATAATGACGGGATGGCTCCGGGCCTGATGGAATAGCTACAGGGAACGCAGTTTATTCATCTTACCTGGGCCACAAAGGGCCCGCGACTGGAAAACTCGGAAACGGCTGACGCGATTCGACCGGCGAATGCCGGCTGGATAATCCATCTTATCCCGCGCTGCATCACGCAACAAGTTGCTCCACGGACGGAGGTTCGGGTCGTGATTTCGATGCCCGCACATCGCGTGCCGCCCCCTCCCAGAGGTTTCTGTGCCGAATCGGGCTGAAAACCAGCCAGTCGCGGCCGAATCCCCTTTGCAACTTTCACAATGTCAACGCTTGTTGCGGGGGAAGCTAAGGTCGTTTCCCACTGCCACTTTGCGGCGTCTGTCGATTTTTCCGGTTAACGGGGTTGAATTCAGCTTTTCAGTCGCAGGGGCCGATTCCCTCCGTAGCAGCATGTCAAAGACCGTTGGTCTGCGGCATGCCGGCCGGGTCGGGAATCCATCTTTCCGCATTTTTGCGGTTGACCTATAATCCTGCGGTGGAATGCACCCCGGACCCACCCCCGCGAGACAGAATTCTCGCGGTCAAAAGCGCTCGCAGGAAGAGGATCATAGTATGAAAGGAGTCCGGGTGAACATCCGCATTGTGGGTTGCGCCGTGTTGCTGCTGGCGGGCTGCGTCTCGTCGGAACGGACGCGGCTGCCGACGCTGTCTTACGGTGACCCGCGGGCCGAACGGCGCTCGTTCGACGTCCACGACCCCTATCCCGAACAGCGCAGCGGGCCGATGGTCGAGCGCCCTCGCGAAATGGACGTGCAGCGATCGGAACCACGCCGCGCGATCGAACATTACGTGAACCCGACTTCCGGCAGCCTGGCGCCTGAGGCATCGCGCTACCCGGCGAGCGTGATTCCCTGATCGCACCCGCGCATCAAGCGCATTTCTCTGCGAACTTCGTCTCCTCTGTGGCTCTCCTCGCACTCCGCGGCTGGGCGTGATGCTGGCGGTTTCGGATTGGTTCACGCGGAGACGCGGGGAACCTGGCGCGGCCGTCGGCCGCAACCAGAGACGGAACCACGAATCGGACGAATCACACGAATGACGGATTCGAACAGGAGCGAGCAGAGGAACTGGCACGGGCATTGCCCGCAAACCCAACCTGATCCGCCGCGGCTCGACACGATGAATGGATAACTTTCGAAAGTCGTGGCAGCCGCAAATGGACGCGAATGCACGCGAATGATATTTGCGTTCATCCGCGTCCATTTGCGGCTCCCAGGTCTTCCACGTGATGGCGGAAATTTGCGTGTCGCGACAAGAATTCGAACGTTTGCTGCGCAGAGATCACAGGGCGGCCTTGAGCCGCAGCCAAAGCCGGGAACCACGAATCTTACGAATTAAACGAATGAGCCGATTCCTCCTGTATTATTCGTGTGATTCGACCGATTCGTGGTTAACGTTTTCTTCAGGATTGTTTGCCGCAAAGCAAAAAGGCGCCGCGATTGACCAAACGGCTCCGGCGGGAAGCGCGTCACAACCGCGGCAGGACCAGCGCCGTTCCGTCCGCCCCGAATGGGGCAACCCCATATCAGCCAGGGGCAGAGCGCCGCGGCAACCGCCGCAAAGCGCCGCCCCGGGTGACGAGCAATAATCGACGCCATCTCTGAAGGAGCGCAACAACCGAATTCGCTGTTCAATGAGCCCGAGATCAAACAAAGCGGCCCGCCGCCGCGCCCGGTTCGTTCAAATCCGGGTGGCCCCGAAATTCCCTGCTGATGCACCGTCCCCAACTGGTCGGTACACTTCGTCGTCTGCGACTGGCGGTTGTACTCGTAGAGCACGACGTCGCTCCCGCCGGCCGAGTCGGGGTACTGCGCCTGCCGCAGCAAAATGCTGGTCGCGACCGCCGAATTCGTGAGCGTCGCGCCGTACGGAGTAAATCAAAGAGTCCTGAACCCTTTGATTTCTCCGTGCGGCTGTTTCATCCGCTACTCTCCTCCGGCTTTCACCGGCGCTTTCCCTGACCGTTTTCTTCCTTTTCTTTGGTCCCTTTTTTAGGGGCAGAGATGTCACGCCGCTACACCCGATTGTACCCCTCGACCCAGCAGGAGGCCATCGCACGTGTGTTTGCCGGTAGCTCTTGATTCACCTATCCGTTATGCTGTCGAGAGGGCGGGAGAACTTGCTCTCCACGTCGATCATCCTATCGCGCGAACTGAGTCGGGCGTATGCCGGTAAACCGGGACAAGACGCATCTCTGGAAAGCGGATACAGCAAAATCAGTCGACCTTTTCAACACTTGGTTCATGGCCAGCGCGCCGAAGGCATTCCGCGAGACTCGGATTACTGCGATCAAAGACGTCGAAAGCACTCTGACGGCGACAAGTGATTTCTCCGCCATCACGCCGCAAATACTCCGCGATCGCCCGGGCGTGCTGCCGACGCTCCGAA
Source organism: Planctomycetaceae bacterium (assembly GCA_009691905.1). Taxonomy (GTDB): domain Bacteria; phylum Planctomycetota; class Planctomycetia; order Planctomycetales; family Planctomycetaceae; genus SIAF01. The sequence continues at coordinate 42,832 of SIAF01000003.1, forward strand.
TGGCGTGTTGTCCGCCGCTTGCAGTTGATCGCCTGATCGGGCTTGCCAATGCGAAAAAAAATCTCGTCGGCAACATGGAGAAAGGGAAACTGCCGCCGAGAATGCCGGAAGCCGAGGTGACCGTTAATCTCAACCGGATGATTGCGATTGTCGACCAGCTACTCGACCGCGATATCTTTCCTTGGCTTGCTGGGAAGAACACACCGACTACCGAGGTCAGGCACCGCGCCGCGACGATTGTTGCCGACCGGCTCTGCAATGCCGTTGCCAATCCGATCATTCGCAATGCCCAGGAGCAGCGGCAGCTTGCGATGATCGAGAAGTTTCTGATCGCAAAGCGCTACCGCAAAAAACAGCACTCCGCCGGCTTACCGTTGACCGACATGGAGTCAGGAACATTTTCGTTTCGCATGATTCTGTTGGTCGGCGAGGCTCCGCGACCGGTCAGAATCCCAATAGACGCCGTCATCCAGCCGCACAAATTGCGACAAAGCCGCCTGCCGATTCTCGTTGAAGCGAAATCCGCTGGCGATTTTACCAATACGAACAAGCGACAGAAGGAAGAGGCAACCAAGGCACACCAGTTGCGGGCGAAATTTGGGAATGACGTAGAGTTCATTCTCTTCCTCTGCGGATATTTCGATGCCGGATACCTCGGCTACGAAGCTGCCGAGCTGATTGACTGGGTTTGGGAGCATCGAGTCGAAGACCTTGGCCAATTCGGGATTTAGGAAATGTCGAAAATCGCGCCACTTGAGAGCCTCCGCCTTGCCGAACAAGTGCGGCTCGATGCGCTCAAGACTGCTGTCGAGCGAAACAAGCTTGGCCAGTTTGCCACGCCGCCAGCGCTTGCGTTACAAATCGCCAACTATGTCCAAGACAAGCTCAACGGCCACAGCAACTCAGTCCGCTTCCTCGATCCCGCCATCGGCACCGGCTCATTCTACGCCGCATTCCTTAGTACATTTGCCGCGAGGAACATTGACAAGGCCGTTGGAATCGAAATCGACAGGGAATTCGCGAACGCAGCCTCCAGCATTTGGCAGACGACCGGCCTCCAGGTAACAACAGGCGATTTCACGCGACAGCCCGAACCCGATGAGCGCTTCAACCTGATTCTGACCAACCCGCCCTATGTCCGGCACCACCACCTCAACGGCAATGACAAAATACGGCTGCGCGACATGGTGCTCGCTCGACTCGGCATCAAACTCAGCGGCCTCGCCGGCCTGTATTGCTATTTTCTCCTCCTGGCCGACGCTTGGCTGGAAACGGACGGCCTCGCTGTTTGGTTGATCCCGTCTGAATTCATGGACGTAAACTACGGGGTTGCGATCAAACGGTATCTCACTGACAAGGTAACACTTCTGCATATCCACAGATTTTGTCCGTCCGACGTGCAATTTCGCGATGCGCTCGTATCGTCGGCCGTTGTCGTTTTCCGTAAGGCCACGCCCCCGGAGGACCACACCGTCGAATTCTCATTTGGCGGATCCCTGCCGAGTCCAGCAAAATCGCAACAGGTCCCGCTCGTATCGCTTCGTGGAAAGCTGAAATGGACAGGGTATCCATTCGCAGGCGAAGAAGCGCCGCCCAGTACCGAGCCGACACTCGGCGATTTCTTCACGATCAAGCGTGGGCTTGCGACTGGCGACAACAATTTTTTCATCCTTCCCAGGACAAGAGCGACCGAGCTTCGCATCCCGAAGGAATTTCTGAAGCCCATTCTGCCCAGCCCTCGATATCTCGATGATGTTGTCGTCGAATCAGACCCCGACGGTTATCCAAACATCGAAATGCAGCTTGCGCTCATCGACTGCGATCTTCCCGAAAGCGAAGTCAAGCGGCGACATCCGACACTGTGGAAGTACCTCGAAACCGGAATGGCTAACTCCATTCACAATCGGTACATCACGAGCCATCGCGTTCCGTGGTATTCCCAGGAGCGACGACCTCCGGCCCCGTTCCTGTGTACGTACATGGGCCGGTCCCGTGGCGCAAAAGGCGCCAAGAAGCCGTTCCGATTTATCTGGAACCAGTCAGATGCAACGGCCGCAAATGTCTATCTGATGCTGTACCCGAAGCCTGAGATGCAGGCAGCATTGAAAGCCGATGCCTCGCTGTATCGACTGGCATTCGACATCCTCAACGAGATCGGAGAAAAGGCATTTACCAGCGAGGGGCGGGTCTATGGCGGCGGGTTATTCAAGGTTGAGCCGGCAGAGCTTGCCCGCATCCCCGTAGCCGCACTTGCGAAAGCCGCAAAAATACGAACGCGAAAGCCCCGCCAACTCGTCGCCTTTGCCTGATCGGGAAAAACGGGTCGGGTATCATTGATTTGAGGTCCAGACAAAAACTCCCAACCCCTTTTCCGCTCCAAATGCATACGCGCCTACGCTGGCGCATGAGCTTATGATGCATTAGCCTTCCTCGATCGTCGACGAAGGAAGACGAGGAGGGCTATCAGACCGAACGCATTTAATAACATCAGCAACAACCATCGTGAATTCGACGCAACTGGGCTTGCAGGTGGGCTTCGACCTACCACATATTGGGTGCCGCTAACGCCATCCCTAACGTACGTGCCCAGTGGAAATTCGATTTGAAATGCCGTCTCTGGAATGCTCGGGTTGATCGCGTATTCAACGACCTTTGCCTCGTTGCTGTCAAACAACTGCCCTTTGTTATCGAGCCAAACAAACTTCCAGGAGCTCGGTACCGGTCCCAGTTTGGCATCCTGCGCATACTCGATATCGAGCTTTATCATGGGTACTCCGTCAATTGTATCCACGCAGCGGCGCGGCAGGAGTTCTAGTGTTGGATCGAGCCAGAGCTCGCGTTGGGTACGACTATTTAGCACTACAGCGCACGTTTGACATTCATCCTGGATCACATCGGGGCAGTTCGGAGAGACGAATGCCGAGTTGTCGGAGCTTTTTCTTCCGGCGTTTGACGTGGCTGCGGCGTGCGGTGGCGTTGCGCGCCTGCCAGTATTGGAGTTT
>SIAF01000268.1 GCA_009691905.1 Planctomycetaceae bacterium
CGAAATCATGTGGCGCGGAATGCGCCGCGTTTTTGACTTCGCCCTCGCCTGGGAAACCCGCACCGAAATCGAGAAACCTAAATTCCACGATGGTTGTGTATAAGGATGAGAGCTCTGCTTGGGGACGCATCGTCCGAAGCTCCGCTTCGCATCAATTGGCAACGCAATTGGTTAAATGCGAATGACGGGCTCGCTGTCGCTCGCGTGAAGCGGAGCTTCGAATGCGGCGATCCCAAGCTGAGCTTGGGATCGAGGGTGCCTTTCCAGGCTGACGGTGCGGTGGCGATTTCAGCGGGGTCGGACCGTCCCGCGTCAGGCTGGAAAGCCTGACCTACTTGGCGCCAGTCAACGTCGCACGCAGATATTCGCGATTGAGGCGGGCAATGTTGCTGACCGAAATGCCGGCCGGGCAGGCGGCTTCGCATTCGTTGGTATTTGTGCAGCCGCCGAAGCCTTCCTGGTCCATCTGCGCCACCATGTTCTGCACGCGGGCCGTTCTCTCGGGCCGACCCTGGGGCAACAGGGCATATTGCGACACCTTCGCCGCGACGAACAGCATCGCCGAGGCGTTCTTGCAGGCCGCGACACAGGCGCCGCAGCCGATGCACGTGGCCGCATCCATCGCCTGATCGGCGTCGTCTTTGTCGACCAGAATCGCGTTGCCGTCGGGCGCGTTGCCCGTATTCACAGAAACGAAGCCCCCGGCCTGCATGATGCGATCGAATGCCGAACGATCGACAATCAGGTCTTTGAGGACAGGAAATGCGCGGGCGCGCCAAGGCTCGATGACGATCGTGTCGCCGTTGCGAAACCGGCGCATGTGCAATTGGCAGGTCGTGGTCTCGAGGTCGGGACCGTGCGCCTGACCGTCGATCATCAAATTGCACATGCCGCAGATGCCCTCGCGGCAATCGTGGTCGAACGCGACCGGTTCGTCGTTCTTCTGAATCAGCTCTTCGTTCAGCACGTCGAGCATTTCCAAAAATGACATGTCGGTCGAAATGTCGTACAGCTTGTACGACTTGAATTCGCCCGCCGCACCGGGCGACGCCTGCCGCCAGATCTTGAGCGTGAGGTTCAGCTTGTCGCTCATTATTTGTAGCTCCTCTGCGTGAGGGGGACTTCCTTGAATTCGAGGGGTTCGACGCGGCGGATCGGGTCTTTGTCGGCGCCCGCGTACTCCCAGGCGGCGACGTGACAGAAATTGGCGTCGTCGCGCAGCGTATCGTTGTCTGGTGTCTGAAATTCTTCGCGGAAATGCCCGCCGCACGACTCGTTGCGAGCCAGCGCGTCGCGCGCCAGCACTTCGCCGAATTCGAGAAAGTCGGCGACGCGGCCGGCGTGCTCGAGATCCTGATTGAGACTGTTCCCCGAGCCGAGCACGCGGACGTTGCTCCAGAACTCTTCTCGCAAACCACGAATTTTCTGAATCGCGGTCTCGAGCCCCTTCGCGTTGCGGGCCATTCCGCAGTAGTCCCACAGCAGCTTGCCCAATTCGCGATGGAAGCTGTCGACCGAGCGGCGGCCGTTGACTTTGAGCATTGTCTCGACGCGGGTGCGGGTCTCGTCGATGCACCGCCGGAATTCGGGGTGATCGGTGGTGACTGCGGGCAGTTTTCGGCTCGCCAGATGATCGCCGACCGTGTAAGGCGCCATGAAATATCCGTCGGCCAGCCCCTGCATCAGTGCGCTGGCCCCCAGTCGATTCGAGCCGTGGTCTGAGAAATTCGCCTCACCCAGCACGAACATTCCTGGAATCGTGCTCTGCAGGTAGTAATCGACCCACAGCCCGCCCATCGTGTAGTGCATCGCCGGGTAGATGCGCATCGGCGCCTGGTAGGGGTTTTCGGCCGTGATTTTCTGGTACATGTGAAACAGGTTGCCGTACTTGGCACGAATCGTCGCTTCGCCGTCCCGTTTGATGGCGTCGGCGAAATCGAGAAACACGGCCTGCCCGCCGCTTCCCACGCCGAAACCCGAATCGCAACGCTCTTTCGCGGCCCGCGAGGCCACGTCGCGGGCGACCATATTGCCATAGGTCGGGTAGCGGCGCTCGAGATAGTAATCGCGCTCGCCGTCGGGAATCTGATCGGGTGAACGGCCGTCGTCTTTCTTGAGCGGCACCCAGACGCGACCGTCGTTCCGCAAACTCTCACTCATCAACGTCAGCTTCGACTGATAATCGCCGGTGACGGGGATGCACGTCGGGTGAATCTGCGTATAGCAGGGATTGGCGAAAAACGCCCCGCGCTTGTACGCCCGCCAGGCCGCCGTGACGTTGCTCCCCTTGGCATACGTGGCCAGATAGTAGGCGTTGCCGTATCCGCCGGTACACAGCAGCACCGCATGGGCGGCGTAAGATTCCAATTGCCCGTTGACCAGGTTGCGGCAGACGATGCCTCTGGCAACGCCGTCGACGACCACCAGGTCGAGCATCTCGCGGCGAGTAAAGAGCTTGACTTTTCCGTGATGCACCTGCCGCATCAGGGCGCTGTAGGCGCCCAGCAGCAGTTGCTGCCCGGTTTGCCCGCGGGCGTAAAACGTTCGGGATACCAGCGCTCCGCCGAAGGTTCGATTCGCGAGTACGCCGCCGTACTCGCGCGCGAACGGCACCCCCTGCGCCACGCACTGGTCGATGATATTAGCGCTGACCTCGGCCAGGCGGTAGACGTTCGCCTCGCGGCTGCGAAAGTCGCCCCCTTTGACGGTGTCGTAGAACAGACGCCACACGCTGTCGCCGTCGTTCTGATAATTCTTAGCGGCGTTGATACCCCCCTGAGCGGCAATGCTGTGGGCGCGACGGGCCGAATCCTGAAAACAGAACGACTTGACGTTGTAGCCCAGTTCGGCCAGCGATGCGGCCGCGGCGCCGCCCGCCAGACCGGTCCCCACGACGATGATGTCGTATTTGCGCTTATTCGACGGGCTGACGAGTTTCATCTCGTTCTTGCACTTTTCCCATTTGCCGGCGATCGGCCCATCGGGAACGCGGCCATTCAAATAGGCAGTCTGGGCGGTGCTCATGCCGTCGTGACCTTTCGACCGTTATTTTTGAAACGCCCGTTATTTTTGAATCGCCCAGGCCCACAGCGGAAAGCTGCCGAAACCCAGCGCCACCGTTGCGGCGAACAGGCCGCTCAGGAATTTGATGATCGGCGTGTATTTGGGATGATTGAACCCGAGCGTCTGGAACGCGCTTTGGAAACCGTGCAGCACGTGGTAACCCAGAACCAGGCTGCCCACGATGTACACGCCGGCCGACAGCGGGTCACGCAGGATATTGACCGCCTTCGTGAAGTGGTCGTCGCCGTCGTGCTTGCGAATTCCCAGGGCTGAAAAGCGAAAGTCGGCCAAGTGCAGCAGCAAAAACAGCAGGACGACGATTCCGGTCGCCATCATGATCGACGACGCCGGAGCAGCCATCCCGCTGGGAGGCTGCTTGGTCTGTTTCATGGCGTAACCGACCGGCCGCGCCGCGCTGTTCTCGCGATCGGTCGTGAAGGCCAGCACGATGTGGCCGACGAACAGGATCAATAAGCCGATCTCGGCGATGGTCAGCAGGATGGCCTGAGCGTGGAGCGTATCGGCGTAGTGATTGTACTCTTCGGCACCGACGTACAGCAGCAGATTGCCTGCCAGATGCATGATCAGAAAACCGCACAGCCCCAGGCCCGTCACCGCCATCACCAGCTTGCGACCGATCGTCGAGCCGAACACCCGCAGCAGCCAGAACGACCCGGCCGCCCGTATTGTTTGGATCAAAGTCCGCTCCTTTACTTCCGAAACGCTCGCGTTCGGCCGACGCGAGCCGAAAACCCTTGTGTTTTCCCTCAAGTGCCAAAGGATTATAGGGTTCGGTGAAGTAACTTCAATCGAGCGGGCGAGAGCGCGAAATCGAACAATTTCGCCCGCTCAGAACGTCGTCATCGCGCCGGGTGCCGGGGTCAGAGCGACGGCGCGATTGTTCGCGTTGCAGCGCGCAGACCATCGCCCGCTCGACGGCATTCCGGAATCAGAAGACGAGCGATGGCCCCGTCGAGCGCGCAAGACGTCGGCACTGGCCGTTCTGTCTTTTCACTCCACGGGGCCATCGCTCGTCCTTCTCGCAGGTCGTGCCGCCAGACGCACGATTCGTGACCGTGCCAGGAGAGCCGCATCCTCACGCAATCGCTCTGACCCCGGCACCCGCCGTCATCCTGGAAAGGCTGACCTACACCAGTTGAGTCGAGTTTCCCGGCATCATTCCGTACGGCGCTTCCGGCACATATAAGATCGAGACCAACACGACCCTCCACTGATGCGATTGGTGAATGAAATGATGTCCAAACCGCCGACGCCCGAGACAATCAAAGTCATCGTCGCCACCGATTGCGGCAGCACGACGACGAAGGCGATTTTGATCCAGCGCCAGCCGGACGGGCACTACCGCCAGACGTATCGCGGTGAAGCGCCGACCACTGTTGAAGAGCCGGTGGCCGACGTAACGATCGGTGTCACAAATGCGCTGACCGAGCTTCAGGAGCTGGCGGGCCGCCGCCTGATCGACGATTACGGTCAGATCATCCGTCCGGCGAGCGATCGTGAAGGGTGCGACATTTATATCTCGACCTCCAGCGCCGGCGGCGGATTGCAAATGGTGGTGGCGGGGGTCGTTCGCGAGATGTCGGCGGCCAGTGCCAAACGGGCTGCGCTGGGAGCCGGGGCGATCGTGATGGAAGTTCTCGCCGCCAACGATCGCCGCAAGCCGCACGAGCAAATCCAGCGGATTCGCGAACTGCGTCCGGACATGATTTTGATCGCCGGCGGGACGGATGGGGGCAACGTGCGACAAGTCGTGCAACTCGCCGAGCGAATCGCCCCCGCCAAGCCGCAGCCACGGTTCGGCGGACAGTACCGCATGCCGGTGGTTTTTGCCGGCAACCGTGAAGCCGCCCCCGCCGTCCAGGCGACGTTCGACGATTCGGTTGATCTGGCGGTGGTGGCTAACGTTCGGCCGGTCCTCGAGCGGGAACATCTGGCGCCCGCCCGCGATGCGATTCACGACCTGTTTCTCGAACACGTCATGGCCCACGCCCCCGGCTACGACAAACTGATCGAATGGGCCGACGCGCCGATCATGCCCACGCCGGGTGCGGTCGGCAACATCCTGCAGACGATCGCCGCCAAAGAGAAAATCAACGTCGTGGGAGTCGACATCGGCGGTGCGACGACCGACGTGTTCAGCGTTTTCGGCGGCGTGTTCAACCGCACCGTCAGCGCCAACCTGGGAATGAGCTACTCGATTTCCAACGTCTGTGCCGAGGCGACGCTTCCCGGTATCCTGCGGTGGGTGCATCTCGACATGGGCGAGCGCGCTGTGCGAAATCGGGTCAAGAACAAGATGATCCGCCCCACGACGATTCCGCAAACGCTCGAAGCGCTGGTGTTCGAACAGGCGGTGGCGCGCGAGGCGCTGCGGCTGGCGTACCTGCAGCACAAGGAATTCGCGACGACCCTCAAGGGAACGCAGCAGCAGCGCGGGATCGGCGATATGTTTCGGCAGAAAACCAGCGGGCAGACGATTGTCGACAATATGCAGCTCGATCTGCTCGTCGCCTCAGGGGGAGTCCTCTCGCATGCCCCGCGAATGGAACAGACCGCCGCTATGCTGATCGATGCGTTCGAGCCCGAGGGCTTTACGGAGCTGGCCAAGGACAGCATTTTCATGATGCCGCACCTGGGTGTGTTGGCGGAAGTCCACCCGCAGGCGGCGCTCGAGGTGTTCGAGCGCGACTGTCTGATTCGCCTGGGGACTTGCGTGGCAGCCGCCGGGACAGGCCAGTTCGGGCGGCGCTGCTTCGACTACTCAATTCGAGGCGAGTCGCTTCAGGAATCGGGCACGATGCACGTCGGCGAAATTCGACTGTTCGTGTTGCCCCCCGGCGAGACCGCCCGCGTCGAGATCAATCCGGCGCGCGGGTTCGATTTTGGAGGCGGAGCGGGGAAGGGGGGCATCCGCGAGGTGCGCGGCGGCACGGTGGGTTTGATTCTCGACGCTCGCGGCAGGCCGCTGAAACTGCCCTCCGATCGCGCCGCCTGCCGGCAAGCGATGGCGGCCGAAGTGCAGGCGCTGGGTCTCTACAAGTAACATGGAACTCGGGATGCGGGAATGTTAGAACAGCAGCCGCAGCAACGAATACTCTCAAATCCGACGTGCGGAGCGATTCATGGCCTGGTTCGGCAAGGATTGGAACATCGTGGCAGTTATTTTCGAGCGCCCCGACATGTATCGCGTGAACGGCAACCGCGGGAAGGGGGGCGAGGCGACGACGATTCGCGACAACGTCAAGAAGCATGCGCGCACGCTGTTCTGGGGCGTCTTCGACCAGAAGGGGGGCTACATCGAAGGCGGACCGGGGCCGGGCATCACGGCCATCGCGGCGACGACCCTGCAGCGTCTGGTTCGCGAGGTGGCGGCCAATCCGACCGTCCTCGAAGTCCTGGGGATCCTCGAGAAGGGGACGGAGAAATCAACTTCGAAAATCCTCGTCTGGAGCGGCTATCCGGCCAAAGGCGAGTCGAAGTAGAACGGACTCTTAGTCCGTTCGAACGATTCCCCGGCTCGGCCTCTGGCGGCTAGCAAAGTAAAAAAACGAACCACGAATCTGACGAATCGAACGAATGAAGATGGAATTGCGAACAGGCGTCGTTGCTTAGAATTTAATCCTGAATCGCCTGTCCATCCTGTCAAAAAGAAATCGTAGACAGGATTCACAGGATGAACAGGATGTCGAACAAAAACGGACTCGTCCAAGCGAGAGCTCTTTTCCTTGATTCGTACGATTCGAGTTATTCGTGGTTGACCTCTTCTTTCTTCGGCTACAAGTGAATCGCCCGCCACCACTTCCATCTTGGCACAGCCGTAATCTTCGCGCCGCGAAAAGGACTTGAATGTTTGCGGTGCTGTGTAGAGAGACAGGCCTTCGGGCGCAATTTCATTCGGAGGGACTTCGCATGACTCGATTTCGACCTTGGATCATCGGCGGACTCGCACTGATCATTGGCGTTGCCCACCGCGGCCTGACCGACGACGCGGTCCCGCCCGTGCCGGTGATCGATACATCGCGCGGCGACCGGATGATCGCCGACTATTTTCTCTCGGAAACGGCGCTGCTCTCACACGCCTGCCTGCAGGACATCGACGTGCTGGCCGACTGGACGAGCCGCCGCGACGAGTACCGCCGGCAGCTTCGCGAGATGCTGGGGCTTGATCCGCTGCCCGAGCGAACGCCCCTGCAGCCGGTCGTGACCGGAAAGGTCGAGCACGCCGAGTTCACGGTCGAGAAGCTGCATTTTCAGTCGCGGCCCGGGCTGTACGTCACGGGCAACTTGTACGTTCCCAAGGGCCTGACTGAGCCCGCGCCGGCAATTCTGTACGTGTGCGGCCATTCGAAGGTCAAAGAGGGTGACGTCAGTCTGGGGAACAAGACGTATTACCAGCATCACGGCGGCTGGTTTGCCCGTAACGGGTACGTCTGCCTGACGATCGACACAATCGAGTTAGGCGAAATCGAAGGTGTGCATCACGGGACGTACAACCTGAAGCAATGGTGGTGGAACGCCCGCGGCTACACTCCCGCCGGCGTCGAAGCCTGGAACGGCATTCGCGCCCTCGACTACCTCGAATCGCGCCCTGAAGTCGACGGCAATCGACTCGGCGTGACGGGGCGCTCCGGCGGCGGGGCCACCAGTTGGTGGGTTGCCGCCCTCGACGAGCGCGTCAAGGTCGCCGTGCCGGTCGCCGGAATCACCGATCTCGAAAACCACGTCGTCGACGGCACGGTGGAAGGGCATTGCGATTGCATGTTTCCGCTGAATACCTATCGCTGGGATTTCGCACAGGTGGCGACACTGGTCGCTCCGCGGCCGCTGCTCATCTCGAATACCGACAAAGATACGATCTTTCCGTTGGAAGGCGTCGTGCGGATCCATGACAAAGTCCGCCGGATCTATAGGCTGTACGGTGCCGAGAAAAACCTCGGTTTGCAAATCACCGAAGGACCGCACGCCGATACGCAGGAACTGCACCTGCACGCCTTTCGCTGGTTCAACCGGTTCCTGAAGAACGATTCTGAGTCGCAGGTCGAGAAAACGGCGGTCAAGTTCTTCAAACCGGTGGAGCTGCGGGTCTTCGAGCGGTTGCCGTCCGACGAAATCGTGACGACTGTGCAGCAGACGTTTACCGCCGTTGCACCGCCGCCGACTGTTCCTGAATCGGATTCCGACTGGAATCGGCAGCGCAACGAATGGCTGGCGGATTTGCGAGAAAAGGTCTTTCGCGGCTGGCCGGAGCAAAGCACCGGCGATGCGAAAACGCTCGACCTGCGCGAAGCTTTCGCCGTCGAGGCTCAGGGAATTCGCCTCGCGGCCTGGGACTTCACCAGTCAGCACGGCGTTCGTTTGCGGCTTTACATCGCCCATCGCGCGGGACTGAAAGCAGACGAGCTGGAACTGGTCGTCCTGAATGCCCTCGATCAACTGGGCTGGACGAAATGGCTGGCCTCGTTGCGGCCGGGGTTTGCTGATGAATTGAAAGATGAACAATTGCCCGAGGCGGATGCGGCCGAATTTGGGCAAACGAAAAAGATGTTCGAGTCGTTCAAGTGGGGCATGGCATGGATCGCCCCGCGCGGCATCGGCCCGACCGCATGGGACCAGAGCGAAAGAAAGCAGACGCAGATTCGCCGGCGTTTTCAACTTCTGGGGCAGACGCTCGACGGCATGCGCGTCTGGGACGTCCGCCGCGCGGCACAGGCACTGCGGGCTGTCGACGGTTTCGGGAAAGTCCCGCTGTGGATGCAGGGTGAACGTGAGATGTCGGGCATCGTGCTTTATGCTTCGCTCTTCGAACCCGACGTCGCGCGACTCGACTTGTGGCACCTGCCTGAATCGCACCAGAACGGGCCTGATTTTTTAAACGTGCTGCGCGTCTTCGACCTGCCGGCTGCGCTGGCGATGGCCACCGAGCGATCCAAAGTTCGTGTCTATCAGACGACGCCGGCAGCGAGGGCGTACCCGCAACAGGTCGCGACGAAACTCGGTTGGCCGGAAAAGCAGTTGCAGATCCGGGTCGTGCCGGGGGCGAAGTTGCCATCAGGAACGAAGTAATCACCACGCGGCTTTGGGCCTCAGTTCATGTAGGGTGGGACCAGCTCGCGCAGCGTGCACAGGCCCACCAGTCGGGTCGCACCGCATCGGAACCCGCATGGTGGGCCTGCGCAAGCCGCTCTATGACGACACCACGCGCTGTCTGGTACGAGAGTCTTTCAGAAAGCGACGGTCCATAGTCGTTCTCGGCTTGCTGGTCCCACCCATCGACTCGCTCTCCGCGGTACAATCCCGGCATGAACGAGCGACGCAACAAACGCCGTGGCCCCATCGGAGTGTTGGTTGATTGGTTCATGGTCGATCCTGCCATCACTGCGTTGGTTATGGCGCCAGTGGTGGTCCTGGTTATCCTCGCGATGGCTCGAATGATCGCTCAGGCGATCGGTAGCTGACTTAATCTCTGCGCGGCTTTCGGCATCGGCTTGTTTCGCCTAAAATCCGGTCGCACTCAGCCAATCCGGAGATTGCGGAATTCTAACAAAACCGGGGATGTGGGAGGGCGAAGCTCCTGCTGAGCCGGGGGTCAACCATGGCTCGCGGCTCGGCGGGAGCCTCGCCCTCCCTTTGAAGCGGGAGCCTCGCCCTGTGCTGACGAAAATTAGGGGTTGACTTGAGGAATTCGAGGTGGTGGAATCCCGCTGTTTTGTTTCAGTATCCGGAATCATCATCGGTCCATTCGTCAGGGAGGACGAAAGCATGTCTACTGTTGCCACCGGAGCCCCCG
>SIAF01000269.1 GCA_009691905.1 Planctomycetaceae bacterium
GGACGGGGGCTCCGGTGGCAACAGTAGACATGCTTTCGTCCTCCCTGACGAATGGACCGATGATGATTCCGGATACTGAAACAAAACAGCGGGATTCCACCACCTCGAATTCCTCAAGTCAACCCCTAATTTTCGTCAGCACAGGGCGATGCCCTGGGTCACCGCTGATAAATCGGCAGGTATCCGTTCTCAAGCTGCAGGATCGTGGCATTCATCGACGTCGTGTAAACCGCACCCACGTGCCCGTCTTTCCAACTCCCGTCGGCCGACTGTCGCCGCACGATGTTCTGGCCGATCGTGCGCGAGTACGTCTTCCACTCGTCGCCGCCGATTCGATACATCACCTGGGCGTAATAGTAGTGCGAATAGTGCCAGTGACCAAACGACTTGGCGTCGTCGCCGCTGGGGGAGAGATTTACCTTGCAGAACGCCAGCAGCTTTTTGACGTAGTCGTTGTCGTACTCGCCCGAGTTGAACATGCAGGCCACGGCGGCGGCGGTAATCGGCGGACGAGCGCCCCCCCCTTTAATGCTGTACTGCACCCCCCCTTCGGCGGTCGTACACTTCTTGATGTATTCGACCGCCCGCTCGACGACCTCTTTGGGAACGGGGATCCCCGCGTTGCGGCAGGCCCGCAACCCCTGAACCTGTGTGACGCAGGTCGAGCCCTCGTCGAAATCACCGCCGTCTTTGGCCGAAACGTAGCCCCAGCCTCCGGCGGTCGTTTGCGCCTGTCCGCAAAACGTGACGGCCCGGGTCAAGACGCGCTTGAGCTGCTCGCGGCGTTCGGCGTCTTCTTCTTCGCCGAACACCTGCGACAGAAACAGCATCGAGAAGCCATGCCCATAGGTGTAGTGATAATCGTTCTTGTATCCGATCAGCCCGTTGGGTTGCGTGCCCCCCCCCGGTTCGGCCAGATCGAGCAGGTAGTCGACCGCCATCCGGATATTGTGGGCGAATTTACCGCGGGTCGTCGTCGAGCCTTCGCAGAGCATGGCGTTACCCGCCAGTGCCGTCATGGCCACGCGATACTGCATCTGGTTGGCTTCCCAATACCCTTGCCGCTTCTGCTCGCGCGCGAGCCAGTCGAGCGCTCGACCGACGGCCGTCTTGACCTTGGGGTCGACGCGTCCCGCCTGGACCGAGGTCGGTCCGCCGAGCCAGGTGGGGCCGGCAAGACCGTTGGATCCGGCAAGCAGGGCGGCCAGCGACACGAGGGATTGTCGGCGGTTCATCAGAGGGTTCTCGCCACGCAGAAATCGATTCTCCAGGCACTGTATCCCTTTACGATAACCGATTGGCGTGGGCTGTCGAGTCTAATCAGGTGGGGAAAGGAGGGTGGCGGGGTCAGAGCGATTGCAGGTAGCTGCGGCGTGACTCACGTGCTCCCGTTTCTTGCGTCGCGAGGCACGACTTGCAAAAGGGTCGAGCGATGGCCCCGTGGGGTGGCTCGAAACCCCGGCCTCGGGAGTGAACGTGATGGAATGAGCCGGTAGGATCAGGTTTACGCGCCGTTGTCGATTCGACACGCGGCACAGCGTCTTCGTCCGCCCCGAAAGGAGCAACCACAAATCAGCCGTTCGGGCTATTGCGCTTTCGGCGACACCACAGCGCGACCCGACGAGGCCATCGCTCGTCTTTCGGCTCCGGGATATCGCAGCTTGTGCGACGCGTTTCTCGCTGCGATGCCGTCACTGCAAGCGACCGCTCTGACGCCCGCCACCCAACCGCTTCCCCGCTGGCGTTCCCTCAAGCACGCCGCTACACCTTGAACACCCGCTGCAATTCCTCCAGGGACGTCTTCCCTTCGGCGACCAGGCGCAGGCCGTCGTGCTGCAACATGGTCATTTTGTCTTTTTTCATCTGCGCGCGGATCGAGTTTGCGTCGGGCTGCCCCGTAATCAATTCTTTCATACCGTCGGTGACTTCCAGGAACTCGAACATTGCGGTGCGGCCGTAGTAGCCGCCGCCGTTGCATTTCTCGCAGACGGCGGCATTCGGGTCGGCCGATTCGGCGGGCTTGCGGTACAGAGTCATCACCTCGGCGGGCAGGCCGATTTTCTTGAGAAAGTCGGCTTTGGGCCGATACGCCTGACGGCAATCGCTGCACAACAATCGAATCAGGCGCTGCGACACGATCCCTTTGAGGCCGGCGGCGACCGGCAGCCCCTCGCCGGACCAGGCAATCAGTTGCAGCAGGGCCGACGGTGGGTCTTTGCCCGCCATTTCCGAAATCAGCATCACGTCGCCCGCTTTGGAAAGCAGCGCCTTGGCGATGCCGGCCTCTTGGATCGGTTCGCACAAAATGACGTTGGCCTCGCTGCGCACGGCCCGCGCGATGGTTGTCGCCAGATCGTCTTCGGGATTGACCTCGAGCGCGGTCACCTGGTTGAGCTTGCGGCCCCCCAGATCAGTCAGGGCGACGATCGTAAAGATGTAGGCGTCGACGTTGCGGAGCAGAGCGAACAGCGTCGTGGTCGTCCCCGTGCCGGATTGTCCCGTCACCAGCAGCAATCCCGGCGAGGCGCACAGTTCGCGAAACTTGACGCGCATCTCTTCGCTCATGCCCAGATCGGCCGGCGTGTCGAGCTTGAGCTTCTGGTCGGTGATCCGCACCATCAGCCGTTCGCCGTCGGCAATCGGAATGCTGCTCACCGACAGCGTGTAGGGCTTGGATTCGAATTCGGCTTTGATGCCCCCCGCTTGCGGCTTTTTGCGGTCTTTGGTGTCGAGGCCGGCCAGCAGTTTGAGCACCTGCGTGATGGCCAGGGCTTCGGTCTTGGGCAGCTTGCCGGAGGGGTACGGCATGCCATCGATCAGCACCGTCACCAGCGCCTGCGGACCTTTCGGTTCGATGCGAATCGTGTCGGCGCGGCGGGCCAGGGCGTCGGTGACGAGGTCTTTGGCGCGCATCAACCCCGCCTCGACCAGTCGACCGTTCGCCTTGAGATTGACCTCCAGGCCGTTCAGCGGGCCCAGAAAGCTCACCGGCTCAATCTCGACTTCTTCTTCCTCGGGTTCCTGCTTCTTGAAAAAACCGAATACCACGCGTCTCTCCTTCGCAGAAAACCTGAACCAGGCCCGCGATTCGTGAATTACAGCAACCCGTACGCTCTGAGAGTCGACGCCAGTTTTTGCTCTTCACCGGTGCTGAGCGGCGTCATCGGCAGACGCAGTTCGCCGGTGTCCCGCGACAGCATTTTCATCGCGCCTTTGATCGGAATCGGGTTGGTGGCCAGACCCAGCAAGTCGCGACACAGCGGAAACAGCTTTAAGTGCCGCTGCCGCGCCCCGGCCAGATCGCCCGCCTCGAACGCTTTGAGCATCGCCAGCACGTCGCCGGGAACGATGTTGCCCACGACCGAGACGACGCCCCGCCCCCCCAGCGCCAACAGCGGCAGCGTCAGGCTGTCGTCTCCCGAGAGAACGGTCAGGTTGCTCGTCGCCAGAATCTGCGACGCCTGATCCATCGAGCCGGTCGATTCCTTGATGGCCACGACGCTCGGCAGTTCGCCGATGCGGGCGATCGTGTCGGGTTCCATGTTTTTCGCCGTGCGGCCGGGAATGTTGTACAGCACAATCGGCAAATCCACTTCGTCGGCCACCGCCTTGTAATGCAGGAAGAACCCTTCCTGCGTCGGCTTGTTGTAATAGGGGGCAACCAGCAGCGCCGCATCGGCGCCTGATTTTTTGGCGAACTTCGTGAGCCGCACCGCCTCGCGCGTGCTGTTCGAGCCGGTGCCTGCCATGACTTTGACACGACCGGCGGCCTGCTCGCAGACGACGGCGATCACGCGTTCGTGCTCGTCGTGCGAGAGGGTCGGGCTTTCACCCGTCGTGCCGACCGGGCTGACGCAGTGCGTCCCCTGGGTCACATGCCAGTCGACCAGTTTGCGCAGGGCCGCTTCGTCGATCGCACCATCGCGGAAAGGGGTGACCAGGGCGACCGTCAAACCGGCAAATTGTTCACCTTTCGTGGGCATTTGATAAAGACTCTCGTTCGTCGGGTGGGCCGTTACCACCGGGGGGCATTGATTGTACGGCGCTGGTGGGCAGATCCCACCCTACTTGCGGTTTTTCCAGTCGACGCCGGCCATTTGCGCCAGCGCCAGTTGCAGTGCGTGCGTGCCGTTTTTCGCCAGGCCCTGGGCTTTGACCGCCAAATAAAGCTGGTGCGCCAGGGCCAGCCCCGGCAGGCACAGCCCCATCCGTTTCGATTCTGCGAGGGCGATGCCCATATCTTTGATGAAGTGTTCGACGTAAAAGCCGGGGTCGAAATTGTTGTTCATGATCCGAGGCCCCAGATTCGACAGCGACCAGCTTCCCGCCGCGCCGCTGCCGACCGAGTTGAGCACGGTCGGCAAATCGAGCCCCGCCTTGTATCCGTAGAGCAATGCCTCGCAGACGCCGATCATCCCCGAGGCGATCAGTATCTGGTTGACCATTTTCGTGTGCTGGCCCGCCCCGGGGCCCCCCTGGTGCACGATCGTCTTGCCCATCGCGTTCCAGCAGGGGGCCAGTGCGTCGACGATCGCCTTGTCGCCGCCGATCATGATCGACAGCCGCGCCTCTTTCGCGCCGATGTCGCCCCCGGAAACCGGGGCGTCGATGCTCGACACCCCTTTGGCCTTGGCCGCCTCATGAATTTCGACCGCCAGCGACGGCTCGCTGGTCGTCATGTCGACGAGAATGCTGCCGGTTCGCGAGCCGGCCAGTGCGCCCTGCGCCCCCAGCATCACGTCGCGAACGTCGCTGGGAAAGCCGACGATCGAAAACACGACGTCCGAGGCTTCGGCGACGGCCTTCGGCGACGCGGCCCATCGGGCTCCCTTTTCGAGCAGCCCGGCCGCCTTTTCCTGGCGGCGATTGTAGAGCGTGGCCTGAAATCCGGCGGCGATCAGATGGCCGACCATGCTGGACCCCATGACCCCGGTCCCGATCCAGCCGATCCGCGTTTTGTCCGGAGAAATTGCAGGAATACTCATCACGCTCGCCAACCGCCAGAGAGATTTCGACCCAAACAACTGCAAGGCCCGCCCCGCTGGCAGCAGTATATCGCCGCCGCAGGGGGAAGTCATCTATGGTCGCCGGCGGGGCGGGTTCCCATGTCCCGCTTGTACCCAAAACCGTGCCGCCCGTCTGCTGGACGCGTCGCGGTTCAAGGAACTTCCGGAACAAAGCAGCGTGGCGTTCGCTAAGCGCGAGCAGTCGCCTTTCGGACTGCTCCCTTGGAAACGGCCAACTCGCGAAGACGCTTCTGCCAGTAGGGAGGATTGTGTCGAATCTCGTCCATCAGTCGGCACGCCACGTCTTGCGGGATATTTTTCCCCTGCTCCCACGCACTGACCGTTTTGACGGCAACGCCCAGGAACTGCGCAAAAACCGCCTGGCTGGCACCGAGCAGCTTACGAGTCGTCTTGACTAGAGTTGGGTCATAGAACTGCGGCTGAACATCAATGGCAATTTTACGTGAGGTAAACTTGGCTGGAAAATCGATGTTCGCCTCCAAATCGCTGGCGAAGTCTTCCAAGCCGTCGATGATTTCTTTGCCGATTGACCGTTTCATTGGATTTACCCACTGTTCCTGTGAACTGACGTTGAAGGCGACTCCGTTAGTTTTCAGATCGTCGATCAAACTCCTTTTCGATGCGTTCGATGACTGCTTTGATTTTGGATTTCTCGCTTTGCGAGAGATTGTCTTTTTCTGATTTTGGGTAGACAATGGAGAGAAGCACCGTCTTGTATTCGTCAAAATAGACATAGCAAACGCGCAGCGCGCCGCTTTTTCCGACATTCCAGCGCGGCGGTGCAAATCGAATTTTTCGGAGTCCACCGGTACCGGTGATGACCGGCGCGGCACAGGGATCACACATAATGGCAATCTGCAATCGCAGCAGATCGTCAGAGTCGAGTTTCAGTGCGTCCCATCGCAAGGAAAACGATCTCAACTCGACGAATGTGATCAGGTCTTCAGGACGAAATCTGTGCTTTGGGTAGATCAGTGTCCCCGTGTACATTTGGCCCACCTCTCGCCGCAGTCAATGGCGGCTCATGCTGGTCGCCATTGAGCTAATTATACCATTCAATGGGACAGGTCAAGTGGTACAGATCAGCAAGAACGGGCTGCGGCGAATTACCGTCGGCCGAACTTTGAACAATTGGACATTTATCAAATACAGATTTATCGCCGTCGCCGCACCCGCGATACAAAGGGAGCAATACCCGGCACAACCGCCCTAAACCTGGCGGCGCTCCACCCACTACGGCTTCGCAAAATGCACTTCCACCTTGTCGTGCATCGTGTACAGCCGGTACTGCTTGCCGTCGAAAATCACGATGCCGCTCGACTGGTTCGCGCTTTCGAGGGTCAGCGGGTTGCCGGCGTATTTCTTCCAGTGAACCAGGTCACTGGAGACGGCGATGCTGGTCGACCACAGGCGCGGCTTCTCGGGGGTCCCGCTGCCGTGGTAGTAGGCGTAGTAGCGCCCCTCGTATTTGATGATCTGATTGAGGGCGATCATCAGCCGGTCGTACGGTTCGGGGCCCAGCGGAAGCACCGGCTCGTCCTGGACGTTGGTCCAGACCTTGAGATCGCGCGACCGCGCCAGCCAGACGCCGGCGTCGCGCCGTTCGTAGAACAAATGCCAGACCCCCTCTTCGAACCAGACGGTCGGCGTGCCGTACGGTCCGGCTTCGATCCGCGTCCCGTCGACCATCCGCACGTCGAGCGTCCCTTCGCGATGCCAGGTGAGGCCGTCCCGCGACGTGAGCCATTGCGCCTGATCGCCCATTCCCTCGGCGACCATCAGGTACGCGTCGCCGTTTTTGACGACCTGCATGTCTTCGATCCATTCGTTGCGATCGAGCGGGTTGGCTGCGTGCCGCGTCCAGGTCAGGCCGTCGGGTGACGTCGCGTAACCCAGAAGGCGTGTTCCTTCGGGGGTGCCATCGTCACCGGTGTACCACAACCGCCACGTTTCGCCTTCGCGGAGAATCCAGCCCCGTTCGCGGATCTTCGCGTCCCAGTGGCCGGGACCGGCCGCGGTGAAGACCGGGTTTTTCGCATACGCGGTGAAGCGCACGAGTTCGGGCGGAAACTCGTCGGCAGCGACGAGCCCGGCAGCGTGAACCAGAAGGCCCAGGCAAATTGCCGCGGCGTGAAGAAATCGTCGGCGGGGCATAGGTTGCTCATCTCAAATCTCAAATGAAAAACCCGGCTGCGCCATCGCTCAAAAATCCAGGACGGCCCAATACAACCGTTGGCGGTCTCCGTTCAGGCGCACGTGCTCGAGCATCGCCTCGATGTCGGGCTTGAGAAAATCGTTGAACTTCTGTTTGCCGCCGATTTTTACGGACAGCCGCTTATCGAAATCGATAAAGCCGTTGTCGGGAGCCAGCCACACCCGATGGTGCGCTGCGCCCGAGGTGATCCAGATTGTGTTGCCCGGCGTGAGCTCGACCTTGATCTTCATCGGGTTGGCGCCGCGGCCCCGCTCGGCGTTCCAGTCGACGTTGGCCATGCCCGGAGGTATGCCGTCGAATTCGTACCAGAAGAAATGGTTGTCGGTGGCCCGCATCGTCTGCACAACGAATTTTCGGGGAGTGGCCTGCCGCCGATGCCGCGACATCCAGTCGAACAGTTTGTGAATCTCGGAATAGTAACTGTCGAGTCCGGCGCCCTGATACTCGGTGTAAATCAGGTCGATGTTGTTTTCCATCATCCACATCAGTACTCCCGAGTTGCGGGCGAGCGTATCGCGATCGAGTTCGCCGGCGACGACATACAGCGCCAGCCCGCGGGCGTTCTCCTTGTAGAACTTGCAATAGCGATCGCTGACCCCCGTAATCGGGATCACACCGGCGAACAAGTCGGGATGCGACAGGCCCATGTCCCAGGCGGCATCGCCCCCCATGTTGTGCCCCGCCAGAAACACCCGATCTGAATCGACGCTGAACCGCTGCCGCGCGTCGCGCAGCGCCGTGAGAACGATTTTGTGCGCGGCCGGGCTGTAATCGTACGTTCGCTGATCCGCCTTGGTGGTGTATTCGGGCGCGATGACAATGTAGCCGTGCCGCTGCGCCTGCCCGATGCGCGATTCGGTCCCTCCCCAGAACGCCAATTCCTGCTCGGGGCCGTTGTTGAAGCCGTGCAGGACGACCAGAATCGGGTACTGATGATCGGGCTGATATTCCAGCGGCAGCAACACGTGATAGGCGATCGGCGGATCGTCATTGGGGCTGCCCACCTGGATGCGGGTGGCCTTGCCCGGCAGGGCGCCCGCCGGATCGCGCACAGGCGGGAGCAGCCTGAACATTTGCGCGATCCGCGGCGCACCCAGCCCCTCGATCGCTGAGAGTTTCTCGCGAATCGCCTTGCGCTCCAAAGCTCCCTCGTCGGGGGTCCGCAGGTAGTCCAGCACCAGCATCCGCGCCTGGAAGAAGCGCAGCGCCTGGTCCAGTTCGGTGATGGCATTGTCGCTGCCCACCACCCAGCCCGAGAGGGCCAGCGCCAGCGTTTCGTCGGCTTTGAGCTGCGGATCATCGGCAAGCTTCAAAAACGCATCGAGCCGGCCCAGATTCGAAACGTTGAGCTTCTCGACAATCTCGGCACGCCGCGTCCCGACCTCAGCCACCAGCGGGTCGTCTCCCAGTTGTGCCTGAAGATCGGCCAGCCGCGTTTTGACCTGTTCGGCTTGCTCGCGCGCGGCGTCGTACTGCTCGGTCAGATCGCGCACCTCGCGCAGAATCGGTGCGGCGACGTTGTCGACGGGAAAAGACCTGGCTTTCTCGTCGACGAAGCGGTGCTGTCCGGCCCCCTGCCTGCGCTTCAATTCGCCCAGTAACTCCTGGGCCAGCCCCTGCGTCAAAATCGTTCGCGCCTGACGGATCGATTCAGACAAGTCGGGGTATTCGCGTTCGATCGCCGCCAGTTCGGCCTGGGCCGGTCCGTACATTTCGGCCTGGATGTAAAACCGGGCGATCTTGAGTCGATGGTCGGCATCGTTCGACCCGTTCGCCTGGCGGAGCATCGGGTCGAGCACCTCGAACGGAATGGAACTGGTCGCCAGTGCCGTTTCCCAGTCGTAGTTGAGCGCAATGACTTTGAGACATTCGGGGGTGATTTCCGTCACCGCCTGCATGACGGTCTTTTCGCCGGTCGACAACAGCAGTTTGACGTTGCGGTGGCCATGCTGATCGAACGGTTTGGGCTTCTCGACGAATTCGCCCACCTGTGCGATGACTCTGCTGCTGCCACTCACTTTTTGCTGGGGTAGCTTGAAGACTTCGTGCTTGGAAAGGTTGACGTTGACAATTCCGGCCGTTTGCTGCATCGGGACGAAATACCGCTGCAAGGGGGTCGAGACCATCTGGACCGAATGAATCGTGGTCGGAAAGCGGTCTTTCTTCTTGGGGCCGTTGTTTAGCGTCTCGATCGCCTTTGGAATGCCGACCAGCGTGACGCCGTTCTTGAGCTTGACCTCGCCGGCGAACAGTGGTCCGATCGCCAGTGCCAGCCCGGCCGACAGCAGCAATCGTTGCACAGTCGATCGAAAATCAGACGAACGACGCATCGAACCGACTCCCTGAAACCGATTCCCCACAGCCTTCAAAGATTATCGGGTTTCGAGGCGGTCAAGGGAATGGGAATCGCCCCGGAACCTGGGGAACGCGGGCAGGATTTCCCGCAAATGGCAGTTCGTAGTCCCGCCTTCTCAGGAACTTACCGGTGGGGGAACGGCGGGAACAAGTTGGAACCCGAGCAGTGCCGCACGATGGGTCAGGGAATTGAGCACGCGGTTGCGATATTGCGCCTCGTACCAGTTTTGGCCGGGATCGACGTACTTCCAGCCGTGTT
>SIAF01000270.1 GCA_009691905.1 Planctomycetaceae bacterium
CGGTCTGCGCAAGTTTTTATCGCGTCAATGGACACAATCCGACCTCCGGTGGCTCATGACGCCGCCAAGCGCATGTAAATGATCGGCCAAGCAGTACGGCCCGTCCGCATCGTCGCCTTTGTCGTCGACGACTACGTCAACAGCCCCCATGGGCTGGGGGGTCAGGGAAAAACCGAGCTGGCGGTCGCCTACGCCCATGCCTGGGCCGACTGTTACCCGGCCGGGCTGTGGGCGCTCGAGGCGGAAGGGAAAACGGAACTGTTGCCGCTGATCGGCAGCCTGGCGTTCAAGTCGGAGTTCAGTGACGACACGGAGTTTCCGTTCGTGCCAACCGACGCGCAAAAGAACGACCCCGTGGAACTGGGGCGCGCGGTGCTCGTGCATCTCAAGAAGCGTGTCGAGGGGGTGCGCCACCGCGATCCCGACAAGGGAGGGGGGGCGCTCGTGCTGCTCGACAACGTCTCACAGCCGGCGCTCCTGTCGGCCGGGCAACTCGCGACGCTGCCACGTGCCGATTGGCTCAAGCTCCTGGCGACGACCCGGCTCGACGTGAAGCCGGTGAAGAGCACGCTGGCCTTGCTGGCGGTCGATGCGCTCGATGAAGAGAGCGCACTGGCGCTGCTCCGCGAGCATCAACCGCCGCGGGATGCGCGGGGGAACATCGTGGCCGACCCGGCGGCGGGGGCGCCGGGCTTCGCGTCGCAGGCCGACGATCAAAGCGCGCGGGAGATCGTGCGATTGCTCGGCGGGTTCACGCTGGCCGTGGAACAGGTGGGGGTCTATCTGGGGCTGCATTGCGAGGTAACGCCCGGCGCGTTTCTGGAAGGGCTACTCGCCAAAGGGCTGCCGAGTGCCGATACGCTGCCGGTGCGCCACCCCGATGTCGCCGGCCAGATGCTCACGCAGAGCAAGCAACTGGGGCTGATCCTCGACTCCACGCTGGCGCGGCTCGACCAGCTCGCCCCGGCGGCGCGCACCGCGCTCGAATTCGCCGCGCTGTTGCCTCCTGATACTGTCCCCTGGCCCTGGCTCAAGGCGCTCACGATCAGAAGGCATCCGGAGCTTGCCGACACCACGGCGGGAGACCCCGACCGCTGGATCGAGGCACGCCGGCGACTGGAGGGACTGCGGCTGCTGACCGGCGGCGACCAGCCGGAAATGGCGCGCATCCACCGGCTGGTGGCAGCCCATTTGGAACACCGCAGCGCTGAGGATCCGCCTGCAAAGCGACGTTTGGCCGAAGAGCTTCGCGAATACATCGCACGCCAGGCCTGGGCGATGTATAGGAATCAATCACCACCGGCCGATTGGGAACTCGACGCCCTCACGGTCACGCTGCCGATCATGTTGCGCAGCGGCCGCTCTGAGCTCGCAGCGAACTACGATCTGGCGAATTCAACGCTCGGCGCGTCAGAAAAGGTCGCATCGTATCGATCGCTCTCGGGAGCGGCGGCGCTGGTCGGCGCCGCGCACGAGCTCCTTTCGCGTCTGGCCGAATCCGACCCCGGCAACGCGGCGTGGCAGCGCGACCTGTCGGTATCATTCGAGAAGCTGGGGAATCTGGCGACCGCGCAGGGGAATCTCGCCGAGGCCCAGCGGCTGTTCGGCGAGTGTCACCGCACATTGCAGCGTCTGGCCGAATCCGACCCCGGCAACGCGGCGTGGCAGCGCGACCTGTCGGTGTCGTTGAACAAGCTGGGGGATCTGGCGACCGCGCAGGGGAATCTCGCCGAGGCCCAGCGGCTGTTCGGCGAGGCTCTGCGGATCGCGCAGCGTCTGGCCGAATCCGACCCCGGCAACGCGGCGTGGCAGCGCGACCTGTCGGTATCATTCGAGAAGCTGGGGGATCTGGCGACCGCGCAGGGGAATCTCGCCGAGGCCCAGCGGCTGTTCGGCGAGGATCTGCGGATCGCGCAACGTCTGGCCGAATCCGACCCCGGCAACGCGGCGTGGCAGCGCGACCTGTGGGTTTCCTTTTATAAAGTCGCCGACGTTCTGGAGACGAGTGGCTCGCCGATTGCAATCAGTTATTGGCGCAGGGCGCACGAAACGCTAGCCGGCATGGTCGCGAAAGGGCTGTTTGTGTCGCCGGCGGATCTGAAGGTTCTGGAACGACTTCGAGTGAAGGCCGCCAAGTCCTAGCCAGCCGGTTCGCGCAAAACAGCGAGCCGGTGGGTTTATCCCACCGGTCTTGCAATGCGCAGCGAGCACGAGCGTTCGCAAACACCAAACGATGAAGGGGTCTCCAAAGCCGCCCGTCTGTTTGTGAATGATCAAGTTCACTGAAAGCTTTGCAGCCGAAGGGAAGGGATGAATCCGTTGAGGTGCTGCTGACGCTTTTTATGCAGGGCTGGCTGAAGCACAGCTCAGACCGGTGGGGTCAACCCACCGGCTCGCGTGGCAATATGCCAGGTGACGAGTTATTGCTGCACGAATTCAGTCGTCGGGCGAGTCGTCTTTGATCTGCGACATCCACCAGCCCCAGACCAGGTAGTGAAACGCGGCAGGGAGTACAAATACCCCCCCCACGACCAGAATCAGCCCCAGAAACTGCGGCATCACCAGAGCCGTCAACCCCAACAGGGCGCCGCCGACAAACAGCAGGCCGAACAAGGCAATCGCGGTGCCGGCATTCGACTGCTGCGATCGGGGGCGAGCCGGACGTGTCGCGACAGGAATCGGAGGGGGTCTATCGGACATGGAGTCGACTTTTCTCTCCGTTCGCAAGGACAACTCAGACAAGAGGCACGTGATCGACCTCTTGCCTTTACACATCAGTGTAGTCTGCGACCCTTTCAATCTCCACACGGGGTTTTGCAGAGCTTTGCGTACTCGCTGCAAATTGACCAGTTCGCCACGTCTTGCCGGTGAATTGAAAATTGTGGTAGAAGCGCCGCCCCAAATCCCTCTTCCTCAGTGTTTTCAGGAGTCGCGTCATGGACGACGCCCGTTTTCGCCGCTTGATCCGCAGCGTACCCGCCGCCGCGATTGCTGTGCCTGTACTTTGGGCCGTGGTTGCACACGCGGTCGGATCATCCCCCCGGCCGATGGCCGCCGCACCCCCCCGGCCGGCGCTGGCCTTTGCCCAGCGGCTTGTCGATCTGGGCGAAGTTGCCCCCAGTGAAGAAGTCTTCGCGCATTTCGACTTCACCAACCGTGGAACTGACACGGTCCGCATCGACGAACTCGTAGGAAGTTGCGGCTGCCTGCAACCGGAGTTGCGCAAGAAAATTTATCACCCCAAACAGTCGGGGCAGTTTCTGGTGCGCGTGCAAACCGCCAACCAGTCCGCCGGCTCGAAGGAATATCATGTCACCGTCAAGTACCACGACCCCGATCCGCGCGAAACGGATGTGGTGTTTCGCGTCGTGTTTCCCGAAAACCAGGTGTTCATCAGGCCGCGGGCGCTGGAGGTCATGAATCTGGGGAGCAGCGAAGCGACGACGCGGCAGATCGAAGTCGTCGATCGGCGAACCGAGCCGCTGTCGATTGCGCGAATCGAATGCACGCTGAGCGGGCTCGTGACGATCGGACCGGTCACGACGCGCGTCGACGAACAGGGACACACGCATCATCTGTTTGACGTCACGGTCCCTGGGAATCTGCCGGAAACCCGATCCGAAGCGATGCTGCGCATTTTTACCGACGACAGCGACTATCGCGCATTGCGGTTGCCCCTCCGAATCGACAGCCGCCGTCCGCGCTCGATGGCCGGCAATGCGCGGTCGATCGTCGACCCGGCCGTCAGGCCTGCATCGGCAACCAGCGACGACGATTCGAACGACGCGCCCGACGACGTACACGATGAGCCCGATGACGAGCGCGGCAGTAGTCCTCGTTGAGTTCTCTACCGAACGGGGCCACAAGCGAGAAGTTCTTAGCTCGCTAAAAATGGCAGCCGATTCGACGCTGCCCGCGTGGCGCTCTACAATGGCAAGCTGTGACGCTCAAGTTGCCGTCCCTTAACCCACGCCTTCTTGTGCCATGCCCGGCGAACAATCGTTTTCGACCCCCTCGTCGATCATACGTTCAGGGACGCGTTCGGCGTTTCGCACGTTGGCCGCGGGCCGCCTGTTTTTGAAAAAGCAGATCTGGATCTGGCCCATCGTCGCGGGCGTGGTGCTGGGGCTGATCGGCTGGTTGTTGCGGGCCGAGATCGAAGGCAAGCTGAAGGCCGAATTGCGCTCGGAGTTGCAGACCATTCTCAACGCCGACGTCGCCGCGCTCAAGCTGTGGATGCGCTCGCAGGAAACGATTGCCCTTTCGGTCGTTGCCAATGAACACGTCGCCTTGCATTCGACCAATTTGCTGGCACTGGCGGCTCAAGGCGACACGACGCAATTGCAGTTGCTGCAGTCGCCCGACCTGGCCGAACTCCGCAAGGAGTTAAGCCCAGTGCTCGAAGCGCATCAGATGAACGGCTGGGTTCTGGTCGATCCATCGCTGCAGATCATCGCTTCGCTGCGCAATGAGCTGGTAGGTGTGCCGCTTCCCGCTGAAGACAAACCTTACGCCCAGGATTTCGCCTTACGCGGCAAGACCGTCGTCTCGGCACCGCGAAAAAGCGTCGTGCTGCTGCCGGCTGCCGATGGCACGCTCAAGGTCGGCGTGCCGACGATGTTTGCCTGGGCGCCCGTCCGCAACGCCGAGGGGACCGTGATCGCCGGTTTGGGCCTGCGGATTCGTCCCGAAGCCGAGTTCAGCGACATCCTGCACATCGGCCAGGCGGGCGAAACCGGAGAAACCTACGCCTTCAATCGCGACGGGGTCATGGTCTCGGCCAGCCGCTTCGACGCACAGCTCCGGCAGATCGGTTTATTGCGCGAAGGGGAAGATTCGATTCTGAACATTCGGCTGCGCGATCCCGGGGTCGACGTGACACTCGGCGAGAAGCCGCAAAAACTTGGTTCCGAACAGTCGCTGAATCGGCTGGCCGCCTCGGCGGTGCTTGGCGAATCGGGAGTCGACGTCGACGGCTATCGCGATTATCGAGGCGTTCCAACGGTCGGAGCCTGGACCTGGCTTGACGACTACAACCTCGGCGTCGCCACCGAACAGGACGCCGCCGAGGCGTTTTCGGCACTGCACGTGCTGCGGCAGGCCTTCTGGGGGCTGTTCGCCCTGCTGGCGGCGGCGGCGGCGGCGATTTTCGTGTTCACCGTTGTCGTGACGCGACTCAATCGCGAGGCCCAGCAAGCGACCCTCAAGGCCCGCCAACTCGGCCAGTACCGTCTGGACGACAAGCTCGGCGAAGGGGGGATGGGGGTCGTTTACCGCGCCAGTCACGCGATGCTGCAACGTCCGACCGCCGTCAAGTTTTTGCATCCTGAATCGACCAACGAGCAATCGATCGCGCGCTTCGAGCGGGAAGTGCGGCTCACCGGCCGGCTCAACCATCCCAACACCATCTCGATTTACGACTACGGCCGCACCCCCGAGGGGATCTTCTACTACGCCATGGAATATCTCGAGGGAATCAACCTCGAAGACCTCGTGCGGCGGTTCGGCCCGCAACCCGAGGGGCGGGTAATTTTTCTGCTCGGGCAGGTGTGCGGTTCGCTCGCCGAAGCCCATCGGATCGGTCTGGTCCACCGCGATATCAAACCGGCCAACATCATGCTTACCGAACGCGGGGGCCTGTACGATTTCGTCAAGCTGCTCGATTTCGGCTTGGTGAAAACAGTTGACTCCAAGAAAGAGCAGTCATTGACCTCAGCCGGCGCGCTGGTCGGCACCCCGCTCTATCTGGCTCCCGAAGGGGTGCAAAACCCCGACCTGATCGACGCGCGCAGCGACCTGTATGCGGTCGGCGCCGTGGGCTATTACCTGCTCACGGGCAAGACCGTTTTCGAAGGGGGCAGCGTTTTCGACATCGTTCAGAAGCACGCCCTGTCGCAACCCGAGTCTCCGTCGAAGCGACTGGGGAAGCCGGTCGCGGCCGACCTCGAAGCGCTGCTGCTCAGGTGCCTGGCCAAGAAACCTGACGACCGTCCGCAGTCGGCAACCGAGCTGCTCGACGCCCTCGATCGCTGCCAGCCCCCCAGCCTCTGGAACGGCAAAGACGCGCAGCGCTGGTGGATCGAGCAGGGACTGCTGCCCAATGCCCCGACCACCGGCGCCGACACCAAGTCCGCGAACCTGCTGGCGACGCGAATCGGCTCGGCGATCGACATCGACTACGCCGATGCGGCGCGACAACCCGCCGAGCGGACGTTGCTGGACAAATGAGACGGCCCGTGCAGCGGTTAATGGCACGCCGGCCGACAAACGCGCGACGAATGCGTGAACGACCCCCTACAACTCCAAGTGACATCACGCTACACTACGGTCAATAGCGGTGACAGGCGTACACTTGGCGAAATGCTCTGGTCGCTGGAAGCTCACACGGAAAGGGGCGAATCCCGATGAGTCGGACACAAAAGAATTTGTCGCTGATCTTTCTGGATGAGGAAACGATCTCTGCGCACGACTCCGGCGCGGCGGTGCCCCGCAAAAATCGCGGCAAATTGATTGCGTTCGGCTGGTACGGCGGGAAGTTCAGTCATCTCGATTGGCTCTTGCCGCTGCTGCCCGAATCGCACCATTACTGCGAACCGTTCGCCGGATCGGCGGCCGTTCTACTGAACCGGCAACCCTCGCCGGTCGAGACCTACAACGACATTGACGGCGACGTGGCCAATTTCTTTTCGGTGCTTAGAAATCAAAAGTCCGAGCTGATCGAAGCGATTGGACTGACTCCGTTTTCCCGTGAAGAATTTTATGTCGCCGTCAACACGAACGGCGAGAAGATCACCAAACTCGAGCGGGCGCGCAGGTTCTTCATTCGGGCCAGACAGGCACGCACCGGAATGGCGCAGACGGCGTCGCTGGGGAGGTGGGCCAACTGCAAAAATACCAGCCGCGCCGGGATGTCGGGTGTCGTCTCGCGCTGGCTTGGCAGCGTCGACGCTCTTCCGTAGATCGCCGAACGGTTGCTGCGCGTGCAGATCGAAAACCGACCGGCCGAAGATGTGATTCGCCTGTACGATTCTCCGGGGACGCTCTTTTACTGCGACCCGCCTTACGTTCATTCGACACGCGGCGACAGCAAGGCCTATCGTTTCGAGATGGATGATGCGGCCCACGTGCGGCTGGCAAACGTCGTTGCGTCGTGTCAAGGCAAGGTCGCCATGTCGGGATATCGTTGCGATTTGCTGGACACGGTGTATCCGGCTGGCGACGAATCGACGGCGCGGCGAAGAATTGCCATTCAATCAAATCGCCGCGGTCCGAAGCGCTCTGGGTAAACTATTAAACAGCATGCCCGTTCGCATCGCCCGGCCCCTCGATCTTGAACGCGTCGCGATATCTCAGGTAGATGAACGAACCGGTCAGCACCAGGATCCCCAGCACGACGAACGCCACGATCCGGTAGATTTCACCCAGTTCCGACAGCTCCACCGCAAACACCTTCCAGGTCACGATCGCGAACAGCGCCAGCCCCAGGTAGCGCAGCGTGCGCACGTTGCGGCTGATCCCCCGCAGAGTCACCCGGGCCACGACGCTCCTCAGCCCGTCGATTTCGACGTGAATACCGCGCAGGTGGCGCTGCAGATTCTGAAACCCCGCCTCCTGCTGGTCCCGGAGTTTGAGCAGAATGATCGCCAGCGCGACGGAAACAATCAGAATCACCGCGACCCCGAGGGTTCCCAGCAAAAACAGAGCGCCTTCGTCCATTGGTCAGCCTCGCAGGAATGAGACGAACAGCCCCGGCGTTCAACACCTCAGCGCAGGGCCGCGCCGCTGAAATTCTGCCCGTTTTCCTCAGTCGGTGGCATCACAAACGATCGAGGCGTCGCGACCGCCGCAGTATAACGCGCGTGACCGGTCGCTGCGTCGAGGAGGCCGTGTCGCCCCCGGATCTACGTGACGCGGCCCAGGATGAGACATTTGCAAGCCGCATGCCCCCACAAAAAAAAGCCGCCGGGGCTTACCCGGCGGCTTGAGATTTCGATGGCCTTCGCGGCTCGATGTCAGGCGACCTTTTCGGCGAGCGCCGGCTGGAGGGCGCCGAAGCGGTCACGGTAGCCGCTGGCATGTTGTTCGTACAACCGCGCCAAGCCGTCCCGAACGAGGGGGACCGCCACTTCCAGTGCCTTGCGAAGCCGGCGGTTTTGCAGCGAAGTTTCCCCCGCGCCGAACTCGCGGCGATTGTCGAACGGGGTTTCAATCGGTTCCAGCGAAGCGAGCGAATGGCCGAACTGGTCGGCCAACAGGCACGCGAAACGGAAGGGGTTGATCCGTTCGCCCCCCGACAGGTGGTACGTCCCCTGCAGCTTTTTCTGATACGCCAGATCGAGCGTTTCGGCGAAATCGGTGGCGAGAATCGGCGTCCCGTGCCGCATGCAATCCAGCGCGATCGGCCGACCCTCTTCGACCGCCTGCAGCACGGTCTCGACCAGGCCCGGCGCCGCAGGCTCGGGCGACCAGCCGTAGACGTTGGTCCGCACCAAAAGCGTCTTCGCGTAGACCTCGGTCACTTCCTTTTCAATCATGCGCAGAACGCGCGCCGGGTTGCTCTCGCAATAGCACGCGCCGTTTTCGCGGTGAAACATCCACGGCCCCGTGAACACGGCATCCGACGAAATCACCGTCAGCTCGCAGCCGAATTCCTGCGCGGCCTTCGCCCAGGCGCCGGCAACGCCGACCGTCTCGTGATGCGGCAAGGGCGCCGCGGGCAGGCTCCACGTCGACCGCGCGCCGGGACCGCAATAGACGACCCATTGCGGACGTTCTGAGGCGATCCATTGTCGCGGCGCTTCGGTCGAATGCTCGTCGCAGGCGGCCGTCTCACAGCCCGCGATCGTAAGCACTTCGCCCCACGACAAACCGAGCACTTGATAACGCGGGGCCAGCCACGCGGCGAGGTTGGCGCCCACGATCGTATCCACACCGGCAATTAGCAACTTGTTCACGCGAGGCCTCCATGCTGTGGCGTGTCCCGTCCCGTTCAAACGCGACAGGGGTTCCGTCCCTGTTGGCGGCGGAAGTATAGGCCCGCTCGAATTTTCGGCCAATGGCAGTTTCGAAAAAAAACGATAGCCGACTTTGCTGCGAGAGTTTGGCGTGTTTTTGCACAATTTGAGCGGTACGCCGCGCCGCGATCGGCGTTGCCCGCTGCGGTGGAAGTCTCTCGGACGACCGGCACCCCAGGTCGAGCGCGTCGCGCGACGTGCGACCAGCGGCCTTCAGCCCCCGTCGTTGAATTCAAGATTGACCTTTTCGGGGGCAAAGCGTATTGTCCCGCCCCTCTGGCTGCCAGTGGCGGCTTACGACCTTTGGCTCTCGCCCCCCTTCCGATTCGCCTACCGTTGACAACCTCCGACCACCTTTCCAGTTGGGTGCCGGTCCTGATCGTTTGCGGCACCGCTTTCATTTCGAATTTCGTTTCGAGAGAGCTGCCGTTTCCCGCACACACCGCGTGCTGAATCGATGACTCAAGCAACACAACTTCCTGAACTCCCCCTGATGCTGGCAGGAATTCCCGGGCCGGTGTCGGAATTGCTTCGTGCCGCCGGTTTACCGGTCGCGCCGATGCCCGGCGTGCCGCTGCTGGCAGCCGGCAGCGGCCGGTTCGTGCTGTTCGACTCGAGAAATTCCGGCAGCCGCGGCCAGGCGCGGCGTGCCGAAAAACAGCCTCGTCACCAGAATTCGTGGGTGAATTTTGGAGTGGGGAGGTCGGATAGGGTGTGATACAGGGCGATTTTTGCGATTTCCGGGGAACGAAAGCCATACGCTTTTCTCAGGGTCAGTTTTGCCTTGTTGTTGAAGCCTTC
>SIAF01000271.1 GCA_009691905.1 Planctomycetaceae bacterium
GAAGGCTTCAACAACAAGGCAAAACTGACCCTGAGAAAAGCGTATGGCTTTCGTTCCCCGGAAATCGCAAAAATCGCCCTGTATCACACCCTATCCGACCTCCCCACTCCAAAATTCACCCACGAATTCTGGTGACGAGGCTTATTTTTGCGGCCGTTTACCCAGACCCTCGCGGTGCCTGCAACGGTGAGCGAGAGATATGACTCGAAGTACTTGATTGGAACTTCGCCATAGAGCCGCTGGAGAAGTTCTCGGTACCACCGGGCACATTTGAGACCACCCGGAAACTCTTTTTCCCAGTGAGGTTCGTCATATGGTTTTGAAGGAGGTTCTTCGGGCTCTTCGTAGGAGTCGATGATCTTGGTGAAGTGCAGTGCCTCTGTGTCACCGACTTGGACAATGTTGGCTTGGATGCCGATGATGGGAATCGCTTGGCTGAGAAGGCTTACGGCATTGAAAAACCTATTCGTAATCGTCTCCGCGACCAGGACGGCCGTGTGGCTGCGACGGGGCCACCTCCGCTTTTCACTTTCCCAATATTCGATCGTGCGAATGATGTGGGATTCGTCAGTTGCGCCAAGTTGAATCTCGACCTCGTACATTGAAGTATCATCTGGGTTTTTCAGAAGGAGGTCCAAGCGGCCTCCTTGGGGTTGCGCCCTCTCCTTGATGACGGCTTGTAAATTGCCGAGACCCAGAATGATCGGTTGGTCATAGATCCGGTCACGCAGCCAGAACTCGTTCTTGCCCGATTCACGGATGGTTCGCGTTCTTGTAATCGGCAGATCGTTCATCGGTAGGGTTGCCATCGGCTTTCGCCCGGCATGGGAGTGCTTGGCCGCCGAACGGATCAGCGGTTAATTCTTGCGCGTGTTGCGGAGCTGCGCGATTGCTTCAGTGTTGCCATATGCAGCAGCCTGCTCGATCTCCTCCAAGGTAGGATAGGAAACGATCAGGATCATCTTGTCGCACGAGGGGCATGAAAAGTCCATCAACTCGCTGAACGGTTCCTTCGACATTTTGTCGGCATTCCCGGACCAGCCGCAGTCGGGGCAGTTGAAGTTCTGGATTCGCCAGTCGAGGTCGTAGTACTGCCAAAATCTTTGGGCGGGCCTTTGCTCTTCAGCGACCAGCCTGAGGATATCCGGCTCACTACAGCGGTCGATGCGATAGCAAACACACCCGACGGCTCAGGTCACGACACGCATCACCAACTTCTGTGGTTCGACGCGATCAAACCATACGAGATCGCCACGGCGAATCGGGTCGCCAATCTCTACCTCGTCGCCTTCGCACGCGAATGCAGGCCCATCGACTTCAAACCTCATCGTGTCCTCCGCCTCCGCCGCCGAACTTGTTTTTTGACTGATCCGCGAATTACCTGTAGGCCGAACATTTGCAGCCCGACGCGCATCGGGTATTTTTCCGAAAGGTTAATCATAGCAGGCAGTTGCTCGGCTCCCAGCCATCGGGCGGCGCATTCGACGGTTTTCGTGTAGCGCTCATCAGGGCGGTGCTTGTCGCAGGATGCCAGCCGGGCAGCGAACGCCGTGCAATGCCGAACAGGCACCTACCAACTCGGCGACTGTTTTCGAGCCTCGCCTTGTCCCTCGTTTGCGGGGATTGCCGGGGCCCGCCATTGATGATCAACCCCCTCATCGATTACCCCTTGATCATCAATGGAACGTCGGCATAACCCGTTCCATCGCAGTGAGTTCGAGGGACGCCTCTCCATTGATGATCAAGGGGTCCCGAAAAATCGAAATCGTTTTCTCGACACTCCCCTCAACGGCGCTGGAGCCCAGCCTTCTCAGGCTGCCGAAGGTGCCCAAACGCGAGTCGCAAGCGACGCGGCGAAACAGAAACTGTGAAATCCGTGGTTTCTTCTGGTTGTCGTGCGAGTCGTCGACTCGCACGCAACGAAACCGGCCGGGATCACGCCTTATTTTACCACGCCGCGCTGCACTCCGATAAGACCGCGGTGCGCAAATCTGGAAAAGACGCGCCAAAAAAGTGACCCCGTAGCGGTGGCTTCCAGCCGCCGTTGATCCTCGAGGGAATAAGCCGTAAGCCGAGGCGCATGACACCCTATTTCGTGCGATGTGTGGCGGCAACCATCGCCCGGGCCAGCGTTGCGACGTTGGCGAGCGACTGATCTGGGGCCAGCCCGTCGGTGCTGATCGCCGCCACCTGTTTGACGATCGCCGACCCGACAATCACGCCGTCGGCCAGGCCTCGCAGCTCGTCGACCTGTGCCGGGCGGTTGATGCCGAAGCCGACTGCGAGAGGCAGTTCGGTCTGGCTTTTCAGCCACTGCAATTGCTGCGAGAGTTCAGGAGGGAGCTGATCGCGGACGCCGGTCGTCCCGGCGACTGCGATGCAATAAATGAAGCCGCGAGCCGTTGCGATAATGCGCCGCGTGCGGTCGGAGGTCGTCGTGGGGGCGATCAACGGGATCAGTTCGAGTCCATTTTTCCCACAAAGTCCGGCCAGATCGTCGGCCTCGTCGGCCGGCAGGTCGGGAACGATCAGCCCGGCGAAACCGGCATCCCGCGCTGCGCCGACGAATGCCTCGTTGCCGATGCGAAAGATGATTGCATAGGCGACCATCGCAATCAGGGGCGGAACGGGTGAAACAGTCACGGGGGTCGGCGACGATTCCGCCGAACTGCGCGGGACTGCTGCCGATTTGCCTTGCTCTTTGTCGCCCCCGATCGCGCTCTTGCCTCCGGTCACCTCTTTCACCGCGGAAAAAATCTCATGGACATGCAGGTGCCGCCCCAGGGCGCGCGTATACGAAGCCTGAATCACCGGACCATCGGCAATCGGGTCGCTGTAGGGGAAACCAATTTCGATCAGATCGACGCCGCACGCGGCCAACTCGCCAATCAGGCGTTTTGTCATGGCCAAATCGGGGTCGCCCGCGGTGATGAACGGCATGAATGCCATTTGTCCCTGCGAGCGCAAACGAGCGAACGTCCGGGTGATGGGGGATTGAAATTCTGTCACAAATCTCA
This sequence comes from Planctomycetaceae bacterium, assembly GCA_009691905.1. Lineage (GTDB taxonomy): Bacteria > Planctomycetota > Planctomycetia > Planctomycetales > Planctomycetaceae > SIAF01. Next base: position 3,018 of record SIAF01000271.1, read on the forward strand.
CAATCAGGTACAAGGACCAGGCGAGCGGGGGATGTCAATCCCCTGTTTCTTTTTTCTTCGTGAAATGAATATCAAACCTCGAACAAACAGGGGCATCCTTCAAATCGACAACCCCTCGACGCGAGCCACTTCATAGACGTCTTTATCGCCTCGACCCGACAGGCACACGACGACGACATCGCCGGGCTTTCGCCGGCCCGCCGTTTTCAGCGCCAGCGCGATGGCGTGCGAACTCTCCAGCGCCGGCAGAATTCCCTCCAGGCGGGCCAGTGCGTGGAAAGCCTCCAACGCCTCGGCATCAGTGACCGGGTTGTAACGGACACGCCCGGTGTCTTTCCAGTAGCTGTGCTCAGGCCCCACGCCGGGATAATCCAGCCCGGCCGAAACCGAATGGACGTCCTGCGTTTGCCCGTCGGCATCCTGCAGGACGTAGCTGTAGCTGCCGTGCAACACCCCTTTGACCCCGTAACTGAGCGTACTCGCATGTTCTCCCGGCCGGGTTCCGCGACCGCCGGGCTCGGCGCCGCTCAGTTCGACCGATCGGTCTTCGACAAACGGGTAGAACATCCCGGCTGAGTTCGACCCGCCCCCGACGCAGGCGATCACTTCGTCAGGTAATCGTCCCACCTGGTCGAGGCACTGCTGCCGCGCCTCGCGGCCGATGACCGACTGAAAGTTGCGAACCATCATAGGGAACGGATGCGGGCCGACCACCGAACCGATGATGTAATGCGTGTCGTCGACCGACGCCATCCAGTCGCGCATCGCCTCGTTGATGGCGTCGCGCAAAGTTTTCGAGCCGCTGGTCACCGGACGGACTTCAGCCCCAATCGTTTGCATGATGAAAACATTCAGTTTCTGGCGGCGAATATCCTCTTCACCCATGTACACCACGCAGGGGAGGCCAAAATGCGCACAGGCGGTCGCAGTCGCCACCCCGTGCTGCCCTGCGCCCGTCTCGGCGATGACGCGCCCCTTTTTCATTCGCACCGTGAGCAGCGCCTGGCCGAGGGCGTTGTTGATTTTGTGGGCGCCGGTGTGGTTCAAGTCTTCGCGTTTGAGATAGATTCGCGCCCCGCCGCACTTTTCGGTCAGACGTTTGGCGAAATACAGCGGACTGGGGCGACCCACGTAGTGTTTGAACAGGTCGTCGAGTTCATAGTGAAACTCGGCATCCGCCTCGGCGCGGGCATATTCGTCGGTCAATTGCTCAAGCGCGTGCATCAGCGTCTCGGGGACGAACCGCCGTCCGAATTCGCCGAATCGTCCGGCGGCATCGGGAACCTGAGCCGAGGCGGCCTCGACGACTGCGGCCCCTGGGGCTGAAGAACTCATGCAATCCCCGTCGAAAAAATAAGCGAAACCCGAATCTGCCGTGGATTTTAGGGGGCGCTGCCGGTAGCGACAAGTGCGGGACATCGATCGCGCCGGCGAGGCCTGCAGGGCGGGTGCCGCTACATTTTTTGCGTAGACGAAACCCCTACACCTTAAACAGGCTCCGGGCGTTCCCGCCGAATATCATTGCCTGCTGCTCGGCAGGCAGCTTCAGGCTTTCGAGCGCATCGGCGATCAAGCGGGGATCGACCCACGGGTGATCGCTGGCATACAGCAGCTTTTCGGGTCCGCTGAAGTCGCAAGCGAACCGCATCGCCAGGGGCAGCGGCGAGACGATGTCGAGCCAGACCTGTTTTAACGATTCACTCGGCAGTCGCTTGAGATTTTTCGGACCGCGCTTGAGAACCTGCACCTGATGATCGAGCCGCCCCACGATGTAAGGCAGCGTTCCTCCCAGATGCGGGCAGACCAGTTTCAATTGCGGAAACTCGTCGAGAATGCCCGACATGATGATGCGCGTCAGGGCGATCGTGTTGTCGAACATGTTGCCCAGCGAGCTGGTCATCTCATAGCCCTTGACGACGTCGGTCGTCACCGGCTTGGCGGGATGCAGCAGCACCGGCAAATCGAGGGCCGCGGCGCGGGCAAACAGCGGCCTGAACGGCGCTTCGTCGGGAAATCGCCCGGCGAGATTCGTGTACAGCAGGATGCCCTTCATCTGCAAGTCGCCTGCGCAGCGATCGAGTTCGATCAACGATGCCGCCATGTCCTGCAGCGGCAGCACGCACAATCCGAAGAATCGTCGCGGATGCGCGCGGACGATGCCGGCCACGAAGTCGTTGAGAATCCGCGCAATTTCAGGGCCTTCGCTGCCAAACCATTCCGGGCCAGGGTCATTGATACTGAGCGCCGTCATGTCGATGCCGCACTCATCCATATCGCGCAGCTTGGCTTCGACATTCGTGTGATTGGGCAAGACCTTGCGATGCCAGTCGCCCATGCGGACGAACAGGTCGTCTCCCTTGCGGTATGCGAGCGGGTCGGTCTGCCGCCGCTGCATGCGTTCCAGAATTTCCGGGCAGAACAGGTGGCTCTGGCAGTCGATACGAATCGGACGACCGCCTGATTCCTGCTGGATTGCGGGCTTGTCGTCGGCCGCGAGGCCGGTCGCGGCCAGTGCCAGCCCGGTCGTGGCGACGAATTTGCGACGGGTCATGGCGCTATCCTGTTCGGGCATCGTGCGAGACTCAGTCGGTGATGGCAAGAGAACAAAGCCGAGTGATCGGCGAACGGCCGGCGGGGAAGACAGCTCGCAGAGCCGGCGTGCTTCAACTTTGCGGCATTCGCCCCTGCAGGTAGCTGACGAGTTCGCCCGGTGCATCACTGCCCAGGCGGAGCGTCCCCTTTTTCATCCGGATGATGGCGCACCGGCTACCCCACAGGTTCCATACCCAGCCCCCTTTGGCGCTCAGGTGAATCCCCAAGCCATCCGGCCACGTCGTCTGCCCGGTTTCGACGGACACGATCTGATCGTACTGAACACGCCGCTGAAAGAACGGCAACGGCCCGAAGCGAATCGACAGCCAATCCCCTTCGTCTTCAACCCTCAGGTAATGAAACGACGCCGCGATGACCAACATCAGCGTTCCCACCACCGAAAGAATCAAGGCCAGAAAGGGCTGCGGCGTTTCATTCCGCGTGAGCCACGCCGAGACGATCATCAGGATGCCGAAAAAATACACGACGAGGCACAACGGTGCATGTTGCGTGTGACGGTAGGCGATGTGAGGTGAGACGCTCATGTCGCGGTTTTCTTACGCCAGAATGTCGTAAATCGGCGAACCGCCGTGGCCGATCGAGATCGGGCGGCCCACCTGATCGTGAACGAGCAGTTCGTGGTCGATCCCCAGCGATTGGTAAATCGTCGCGCAGATGTCGGCGGTGCTGACGGGATTGGATGCGGGGTAGGCCGCCTGAGAATCGCTGGCGCCGTAAACCGTGCCCCCTTTGATTCCCGCGCCCGAAAACAGCATCGAATAGCAGAAGGTCCAATGGTCGCGGCCGGCAGCGGCGTTGATTTTCGGGGTTCGCCCGAAATCGCTCATCACCAGCACCAGCGTTTCGTCGAGCAGGCCGCTGTCGGACAGATCCTGCATCAAGGCACCGTAAACCATGTCGAGGTACGGCAGGTTGTAGTTTTTGAGAACCTTGAAGTTGGCGGCATGCGTATCCCAGCATTCGAACTGCAGCTTGAGTCGCTCGTAGTAGCAGTCCCAGGTGACGTTGATAAACCGCACCCCCGCTTCGACCAGCCGCCGGGCGATCAAAGTGCTTTGACCGAACAGCGTGCGCGTATAGCGGTCGCGGAGTTTGGGATCGACCGCATCGAGGTCAAACGCCTCACGGACTTTCGACGACGTGAGAATGCTCCAGGCGCGCTGCTCCTGGCGGTTGAAACCGCCGAGCCGTCCCTGTTGCTCGACGCGGAATCGCTCGTCGTCGAGTTGGCGGAGCAAGTCGCGCCGCGTGCTGAGGCGATCGACCGTCATTTCCCCTTCCAGGACGCTGTTGGGGATGAACGGGACGCCGCGCAGGGGTTGCGACGCGTACGGAATATCAGGCGGGTTATCGACCGAGGGGGCACACTCGGTATACAGCGGGTTGTAGCGCGTCCCCAGAAACCCGGCGGTCGGGCCGGGCCGGCGGATCGCCTGGCCCCACCCGAGGTAGCAGGGCATATAGACGTACGCGGGCGAATCGGCGCGGCCGCCGCTCAGGTACTCGCAGACCGACCCCATGCTCGGCGGGTGTGTCTCTTTCAAATTGACAAGGTCGGTCTCGGGCACTTCCCATCCGGTATAACTGGGAATGCAGTTGTGGCATCCCGCCCGATGATTGATCGAACGCACCAGTGCCGATTTGTGCATCCACTGCGTATGTCGGGGCAGGTGTTCGCAAACTTCGATGCCCGGAACATCGGTCGAGATCGGGTTGAATTCACCCCGCACGTCGGCCGAGGCTTTGGGCTTCATGTCGTACATGTCCTGCCACGGGGCGCCCCCCAACAGGTACAGGCAGATCACGCTTTTGGCCTTGCCCGACCAGACGTGATCGGCCCGCGTCTGCTCGGCCTGCAAAAGTTGCGGCAAGCCGAACCCCCCCAGGGCCGCAATCGCCCCGGCTTTGAGCGTCTCGCGTCGCGTGACGCCATCGCAGCAACGTCGGGGGCTGCCCAGCAGTTTGATCATTGTGTGTGCTCCGCCGATTGTATGCTGACAGCCTGTTGAAAATGGGGACTGGTTTCGACGCGAAGAGATAAATACCGGGAAATCTGATGTGTTTCGGCGGAGTCTGACTTATTTTTCAACAGGCGGCTGTCCCCGACCGTCAATGTCCCTCTTGGGAGATTCCATTGTCCCAAGGTATCATACCGGCGGCAACCAAAAACGCACAAGCGAACTTTGATGCTTCGGGGCCGTTCGTCAGGAAGGATCCAACTCGAATGGATGAACCAGGCAGCAACCCGATTCCGTCGCCAGCAGAGCTTTCGGGCGATCCCGTCGACAGCACCGTCGGCTCCATAGACGACCTGCGGCAGGGCGATGTCGATCTGGAAGGCTGGACGGGCGACGCGATCGAACAGGCCTATCAGAAGGCCCTGGCCGTTTTGGGAGATCTTCCCTGGGAAGCGCGCCCGTCGGCAGACGAACCCGTCGGCGCCGAGCCAGGCACGGATTCCGAGAGCGACGAGCCAGCCGCGGTCTCTGTAGAAAATACCGAAGTCGAGGCGTTGGAAGTCAAGCCGATCGACAGCGAGGCCCAGCCGCCGGCGATGCCGCACCTGGCGCCGGGAACCGACCGCCATCCGCGGCTTGAATCAACCGAGCACTCGAACGTCACACCGATGCAAGTGATTGAAGCGGCGTTATTCGTGGGTGGTGGGCCGCTGACCGCCAAAAAAATCTGCCACCTCGCCCGTGGCAGTTTTGACGCCCGCTTCGTCGAGCAGGCGATTGACGAACTCAACGAGCGCTACGTCGCCGAAGGTCGTCCGTTCGAAATACGGCTGGGGGAGGGAGGGTACCGCCTGGAGCTGCGGCCCGAGTACGAGAAGCTGCGGCAGCGCGTGTACGGCGCCGGTCCGCGCGAGGTCAAATTGTCGCAGGACGTTCTGGAAGTTCTCGCGCTGGTCGCCTATCAGCAGCCCATCACGCAGCCCCAGGTCGAATCGCACGGAAAGCCGAACGCGGCAAGCCTGCTGCGGCAATTGATTCGCCGCGACCTGATCGCCATCCACCGCGGCGACGGCGGCCGGAAGGATGTGCGTTACCACACGACCCCCAGGTTCCTGACCGTCTTCGGCCTGGGGAACATCGACGAATTGCCGCAGCCGGATGATCTGGCGCGGAAATAAAGACCGATCGCGTCCGCCGCCGCCGACGAACGCAAATGGCGTCCGCATAGTCGCAATTCAGCGATTGAAACGGCTTTCAGGCACCGGGGCTCGCTGAATGCGCCTGTTGGTCTGTTTCCTGCAATTGCAAGCGCTTTTGCATGTCGATGACGCGTATTGCAGCGCGGACTGAATCCAGATGGATTCTTAATGTCTGAAAACCGAATCGGGATTCGAACGATGAAGCATTTTTCAGGCCGTATCGGCCTTTGGGCCGCTTTCTTGGCGTTCGCTTTCGTATCGACTTGTGCGAGTCTTGGATTGGCGGAAGTGCATCGCCAAAGGACCCGCAATCGCTGCCAGGTGCCTTGCTACCGGTATGGCGCCGACGTCCCCCTGCGCACGGCGACCACCCGCAGCCTGTTCGCAATGCCGGCCGAAACGGTGCAACTCAACAGTTCGTCGAAGGCCGTGGATACTGCCACGCGTTGCAAGCGATTTCGCCTCAGCGAGTCGAGAATCGACAATCCTCCCGTTAGTTTTGGCCAGGTAGGATTGGTGGTGTACGAAACCGGCGAGGCCGCCTTCACCGGCACTCTCACGCACGATGGCGGCCCGCTGGGCGATCTGAAGGTGAACCGGGTGACGATTCGCGTTCGGGCGTACGGCGGCACCAGGACCGACCTTCAGGATGGGGACGACAATCAGGCCGGCCCCTGCTTGTGCGAATGGTCCGAGTGCTATTTGGTTCGCCGGGGCGAGCCGGCCGTCGTCAGGCTCTCCGGCGATCAAAAGACGCACGACGCCCTCCGCCGCTTCTTCAACGAAATCGTTCAGATCGAACTGGACGTGACTGTTCGGAACAGCCGATAGATTCGTTGTATGCGGACTAGGCTTCAACCAAGCACACCCGATTTCGTCATTTCCGGCGTAGCAACAAAAAACTCGGAATCCCTGGGCGTTCTGTGGTGTTTCATGTGTGCGTAAACAATGAAGCACCTCGAACACAAAGGAATTTCGAGTGAAACGGATTATG
>SIAF01000272.1 GCA_009691905.1 Planctomycetaceae bacterium
GGACTTGGCTCTCGAACCGACCGACAGTTCCTAACAAGGCCCCAACACGCGTCATCCTCTCTTTTGTCCTGCCAGATCTTCCCCACCGAAACGGCCGGAGACCGTCCGTCCATTGCTTCGGACAACGGGTTGGACGAATGTTTACCGAAATCGCGGCAAACTGCCATGTTAAAATACAAAGGATGAAGAGTTCAAAAATTCACAAAACCGTGAATTTTATGAAATTTTGAACCATTTTTCGCAATTTTTCCCGGCGAAATGACAGTTTTTCCCGAACCGCGCGGCGTGAAAACGGTCGAATTGCGACGCGTTCTTACCATTTTTCGTAGTTATCGAATTGATAAGCGGCATGTTCGGTCTGATCGGCAACCGAGGTCGATCGTCATTCAGATGGAGCGGCCTGCTGATCGTGCGGGGTTTTCGTGTGCTTCCGGCAAGTCCAGCCGATGTTTCATTCATGGCTCAGCCGCTTGAACGGACTAAAAGTCCATTCTACGCGACGGCTAGACGACTACGCCCCCGACGCCACGATCGCACTGGCCTGTCCCATGCGGGTCACGTTCAGCTTGAGAAATGTCAGGTTGTTCGTTTCCAGCGGCCTGCCGGCGACCACGTTCAACGGGCATTCGGGATCGGGAGTCTCATAATTGAGCGTCTGAGGAATGACCCCGTGGTGCAGCGAGATCAGGGATGCCGCCAGTTCGAGCGAACCGCAGCCGGCAGCCGCATTCCCCATGAAACTCTTCAGGGCCGTCACCGGGACTTTGCTTGCGTAATCGCCAAACACGTCGTGAATGGCCTGCGCCTCGGCGATATCCGACGCGGTGCTGGCCAGGCCGTGGGCATTGATGTGGCCGATTTCGTGAGGCGCCAGGCCGGCGTCGGCCAGCGCACATTTCATGGCCAGGGCCAGCGCCTTGCGCGTGTCGCCGCGGCCGCCCGGGATGCTGACGCACGTCGATCCGGCCCCGAGAATGCGGCCATAGATGCGTGCCCCACGATTCTCGGCGTGACTGGCGTCTTCCAGAATCATGACACCCGAGCCTTCGGCGATGACCTGACCGGTGCGATTCCTGTCGAACGGCCGGCAGGCGGCTGCCGGGGGACCGTCGAAATTGGCCAACTGATCCCACAGGCGGGCGTGAATCGACTTCACTTCGTGCAGTCGGGCGCCGGTCGAGCCGGTAATCATCACATCGGCATGACCCCGCGCGATGACCCGCAGCGCTTCGCCGATAACGAGGTTGGCCGAGGCCTCGTCGAGCGTGATCGAATTATTCGGCCCGCGAGCGTCGGCCGCAATTCCGATATGGCAGGCCGGCATATTCGGAAGGTACTTAAGCAGCCACAGCGGAAACATCTTGGGCATGCCCACATCGCCCCAGCGATCGTAGCGGAATTCATGCGTTTCTTCATCGACCGCCGCGCTACAGGCCTCTCCCAGATCGTCGGGCGGGCTGAGCATCAGATTCGCGCCGAATTCGACCCCCAGCCGCTCGGGTGCCACGCCCCCCTCGCCGATTCTCGCATCTTCCAGGGCCAGGGTTGCCGCGGCAAACCCCAGTTGGATTTCGCGACACATGACCCGGATCGCCTTTTTCTGCTCACGAGTTTTCGTGAAACGCGACGGGTCGAAGTCGACAACGGCGCCGGCGATCCCACGGGGGACGGGCGAATGCGGCAACAGGTCAATTGCCCGGATGCCGCTGATTCCATTCTTCAGGTGCGACCAGAAATCGTCGACCCCGATCCCGATCGGGCTGACCACCCCGATGCCGGTGATGACGACCTGCCGCTCCGCAACGTGATGGACGGCCATAATCTGACGAGTAGCAGTGACGAAACGCAGACCCACAGGCAGACGCCGCCGCCAAACCCCGGCCCAGCCGCCGGGATCGTACGGAAACCCCCGCCCGACTGCCGCTTATGGTAGCGACCCCCCCCGTTTGCCGGAAGGGCTTTCGCACTCAGTACGAGTTATTCGTCTGCATGGCCTCGATCACCTGGTCGCTGACCCCGTATTTGTTGAGATAAATGATGGCTTTGGGCGATGTGTCGAACTTGCCCCCCCGATCTTTGATCGTGGCGATAATTCGGTGGTCGGCGACACCGCCGGCAGCCATATCGACCACATCGCGATTGTCCATGGCCTTCTGCTCGCGAACGCGCTGGTTGCGTTCGTAGCTGGCCTGGCGGGCGTAGCTTTCACGCCGGTCAGCCTCATCTTTGGCATTGCCCGCAAGCGCCCCGGTTGCCGTGCCTGCCAAGGCCCCGATTGCCGCACCGGCACCCGTGTTGCCCAATTGCTTGCCGACGATCGCGCCCAGACCGGCTCCGCCGGCGCCTCCCAGCACCGCGCCTTTCTGGGTCGAGTTCATGTTTTGGCAACCTGAACCACATAGTGCGACGAGACTTCCGACGAGAATGCTCGCGAGGGATGGCTTGGAAATCGACATGAGTGAGCCCTTCCTGACTTGGCAAAGTTCGTTCAGCGCTTGCTGCCGCGCGGTCGTCCGCACAGAACGCATTATCAATAGAATCGGCACAACAGGCGCCAATGCATGAGCATTACCCAGACGCCGCAATCGGAAAAGTTGAAATCGATTGGAGGTCGGGAAGACCTGACAAGCGAGACCGAAACTGTCGTGTGGACTAAAGTCCGCGCATTAATAACTGTGGCATTGTCGCCTTTCGCTCCGCGAAAGGACGCGTTCTTTCGCGGAGCGAAAGACGACACTGATTGATGCGCCGATCCGAATGTCCGCACTACGGTGCCGCGCGAAGGATCAGGCAGGCGTTGTGGCCGCCGAAGCCGAAGCTGTTCGACATGACGTGTCGCAGCTTGCGCTGCCGGGCCTCATTCGGAACGTAATCCAGATCGCAATCGGGATCAGGATTTTCGAGGTTGATCGTGGGGGGCATCGTTTGATTAAGCAGCGACAACACGGCGACGACGCATTCGACCCCGCCCGAGGCGCCCAGCAGGTGTCCCAACTGACTTTTTGTGCTGGAAACGGCGACCTGCCTGGCGTGCGAGTTAAAGACCGTCTTGATGGCAATCGTCTCGGCCTTATCGCCCAGGGGCGTACTCGTCCCGTGAGCGTTGATGTAGTCGATGTCGGCGGCGTTCAGGCCCGCGTCCTGAAGGGCGAATTCCATGGCGCGGGCAGCGCCCCGGCCTTCGGGGTCGGGGGCCGTCATGTGGTTTCCGTCAGCGCTCATCCCATATCCCAGCATTTCGGCCAGAATCGGGGCACCGCGACGCTTGGCGTGTTCGTACTCTTCGAGGACGATCATGCCGGCGCCTTCGGCCATGACGAACCCGTCGCGATCGCGATCGAACGGTCGGCTGGCTCGCTGCGGGTCGTTGTTGCGAGTCGAAAGCGCACCCATCCGAGCGAAGCCCGAGAGGCCCATCGGCGTGATGGCCGCTTCGCTGCCGCCGGTGACCATGACGTCGGCACGGTCGTTCTGGATGAGTTCGAATGCGTCGCCGATTGCATTGGAGGCCGAGGCGCACGCAGTCGCGATGGCGCTGTTGGGTCCGCGCAGCTTCCAAAAGACTGAGATATTCCCGCTGGCGGCATTCACCATCAGCTTGGGAATCATGAACGGCGAAACGCGATTGGGGCCGCGGTCGCAGAGGGTGCTGTGCTGTTCTTCGATTTCGTGCAGGCCGCCGATCCCGCTGCCGGTCACGACACCGTAGCGGAAGGCATCGCCCTGGGCGAAGTCCATTCCCGACTGCCGAATGGCCTTGAACGCCCCGTACATTGCGAACTGGACAAAGCGATCGAACCGCTTGACTTCGCGCGGGGGGAGACAATCGGTGGAATCGAAATCCTTGAGTTCGCCGCCGAACTGAACTTTGAATTCAGAGCAGTCGAACCGCTGGACCCTACTCACGCCGCTTTTGCCGGCGCAGAGATTATCCCAGAACTCTGGAATCTCACAGCCCAGCGCCGTGACGACCGACATCCCGGTGACGACAACGCGCCTGGACATGCGTTACTGCTTCTCCTCGATGTACTTGACGGCGTCACCGACCGTCTTGATCTTTTCGTAGTCTTCGTCGGGAATCGTGATTTTGAACACGTCCTCGAATTCCATCACCAACTCGACGACGTCGAGGGAGTCGGCTTTGAGATCGTCGACGAACGATTTCGCACTGGTCACTGCTTCCTTGGGAATCTGCAGTTGCTCACTGACGATTCCAATCACACTTTCTTCGACTGACACGCCAGTTTCCTCCGATGTTGACGATGACGAGACGGTCCGGCCGGACATCGGCCAAGATATATCGCGTTTCACCCCGTGTGTAAACCGCAAGCCGGCCCGTACCTACGATTTCCGGACCGATTCATCAAGTGTTCAATGGACGACTGGCGACATCCCCTGCCGCCGGCGTCACGATTCGCCGACCGACCGGCATTCCAGCTTGCGATCAATCCGTTTCAGCAGCCCGCGCAGAACCGTTCCGGGACCGATTTCATAAAACGTCTGTGCCCCCGCGGCAAGCAGGTTTCGCAGGCAATCTTCCCACAGAACGGGCGAAATCACCTGTCGAACGAGGAGCTTGCCGATTTCAACGGGGTCGTCGTGTGGTGCGGCATCGACGTTGGAATACACGGGGATTCGCGGTCGATTCAAGGTGGCGCCGGCCAGCGCTTCGGCCAGTTGGTCGTCGGCCGGCTTCATCAGGCTGGTATGGAACGCCCCGGCCACCGCCAGAGACACCACTTTGCCCCCCGCCTGCTCGGCCAGCTTGGCCGCCAGGGCACACGCCGGTTTTGCTCCCGAGAGTACAATATTGCCAGGGCAGAGGTAATTGGCGATCTCGAGCATTCCAGCCGATCGCGCGCGGTCGCAGATCGCGGCGACGTCGTCGCGCTCGAGCATCAGCACGCTGATCATTCCCGAGGACGTCGCAAGCGCGGCAGCTTGCATCGCCTGGCCTCGCCGCTGGACAACGAGCAACCCCTCGTCGAACGACAACACCCCCGCGAAGACGAGGGCGGTGAATTCACCCAGACTCAGGCCGGCGGTCATCCGGCATTCTTCGACAATTTGGGGCGATTCGCCGCGCAGCATTTCCAGAGCCGCCAAACTCGTGACGAAAATCGCCGGCTGGCTGATGTCGGTCTTGTCCAGTTCGGCGGCCGGGCCTTCGAAACAGACGCGGGACAGGTCATAACCCAGAATCTGTGCGGCGCGATCGAACAGCGATCGAGCCGGGGGGCACTTTTCGACGATCTGCCGACCCATCCCGACGAATTGCGCTCCCTGACCGGGAAACAAGAATGCCGTATTGCCCACGCCGACAGCCCTCTTTCGATCGCGAAGAGATCAATTCAACGCCGGAACTTCGGCCAACTGGGCCACGATTTGCGGATTGATGCGGCGATCCTCGAAGGCGACGGCTCCCCGGAGCGCGTTGTAGATCGAACGGCCGTTGCTGGAACCGTGGCAGATCATACAAATGCCATCGACTCCCAGGAGCGGTGCGCCGCCGGATTCGTGATGTGAATAGCGCTTCGCGATGTTCTGAAACGCTTGTCCCGCCAGGTGTCGCTCGTGGTTGAGCTGTTCCATGACGTCCTGCGCGACCCGCCTGAGCATCATCTCAGCCATTCCCTCGCTGACCTTCAGCACCACGTTGCCGACGAAGCCCTCGCAGACCAAAACGTCGGCCTCACCCTGATACAGACCGCGACCTTCGACAGAGCCGATGTAACGATCTTTCAGGGGGCCTTTCGTCAGCAGCGCATGGGTATCGCGAACGAGCTCGTTCCCTTTGCCGTCTTCGCTGCCGATGTTCATCAGGCCCACTCTCGGATTGCAAGTTCCCAGCACTTCACGAGCATAGATCTCGCCCATCATCGCGTATTGGTGCAGATGCTCGGGGCGTGCGGCGGGATTGGCTCCCACGTCGAGCAAGACCGAACGACCCTGAAGTGTGGGAAGTATGACGGCAATTCCCGGGCGTTTAACCCCTTTCAGAAACAGTCGCGTTCTTAACCCGGCCGCAACGACCGCTCCGGTGCTGCCGGCACTGACGACGGCATCGACCTCTTTGCCCGCCATCATTTTCCAGCAAACGGCAATCGAACAATTCGGCTTTTTAAGCAGGGCTTCGGTCGGTTTCTCGTCCATCCCGGCCACGCCGGCGGCGGCGAAAACTTCAATCGCCCTGCCGGAATATCCCGAATGATCGAGGGCCTGCTCCAGCCGCGGTTTATCGCCGACGAGCACGATCTGCAGGTCGGGATTCTCAGCCACGGCCGAGATGGCCCCTTCGATGTTAGGGCCTGGGGCGAAATCGCCCCCCATCGCATCCAAGGCAATGCGCATGGGCACTCAACTCGCGGTCTCGACGACCGTCCTTCCCTGGTAGTGCCCGCATTTCGGACACACGACATGACTGGGCGCCGCCGTGCCGCACTGGTGGCAATACACCAGTTGCATCGGCTTGATCGCGTTGTGGCTTCGCCGCTTCGCCGTTCGGGCGTGGGACTGTTTACGCTTGGGAACCGCCATAAGACCTGCCGCCGTTGTAAGAGCTTGAAATTCAGGGAGTTATCGACTTGTGGGTCGAGGCGCACAGACACCCCGTCGGCGCCCCAATCTCCCTTGAAGACGATTCGGGATAGTACGCGAGGCGAAAGGGAGCTGTCAAGGAAGGCATCAGCCTCTCCCGCGAATGGTATTCGCTTCTCATTTGAACAGTCGGCTGATAGCATCGCGCTGACATGAAAATCTCACCGGATTTTGATGCAACGACGACCGTTTCGCCCTCATGGCCATGTCGCCGATCCCTTCAGGGCGGCGTCCGTGCCGGAATATCACGGAGCATTTGTCAGGAGCAGCAGCATGCCTTCGAATAATCACTTTGGAGCCGAAAAACGGCTCATGACCAGTCGCGGCGAGTTCACGATCTACAGCCTGCCCACGCTGGCTGCCGACAAAGTCGGGCCGATCGATACCCTGCCGTTCTCGATTCGTGTGCTGCTCGAAGCCTGTCTGCGAAAGCTCGATCATTTCATTGTGAATGAGAGCCACGTCGTCGAACTGGCCAACTGGAACGCGGCCGCTCCCGCACAGGTCGAGATTCCGTTTATGCCCGGGCGAGTCGTACTCCAGGACTTCACCGGTGTGCCGGCGGTCGTCGACCTGGCCGCGCTGCGCAGTGCCATGGTCCGAATGGGGGGCGACCCGAAGAAAATCAATCCCCTCGTCCCTTGCGATCTGGTCATCGATCATTCGGTGCAGGTCGATTTCTTCGGCACGCCGCAATCGCTGGCCCAGAACGTGCAAATCGAGTTCGAGCGGAATCGCGAGCGTTACCAGTTTTTGCGGTGGGGGCAAAAGGCATTCAACAACTTCAGCGTCGTCCCGCCGGCGACGGGTATCGTGCATCAGGTCAACCTCGAATATCTCGCCAAGGTTGTGCTGACTCGCGACGGTGCCGCGTTTCCCGACAGCCTGGTTGGCACCGACAGCCATACGACGATGATCAACGGTCTGGGTGTCGTCGGCTGGGGAGTCGGCGGCATCGAGGCCGAAGCCGTAATGCTGGGGCAGCCGATTTACATGCTGCTGCCCGAAGTCGTGGGCTTCAAACTGGCCGGGCAGCTTCCCGAAGGGGCGACGGCCACCGACCTGGTGCTGACCGTTACACAAATGCTGCGGAAGCATGGCGTGGTCAACAAATTCGTCGAGTTTTTCGGGCCGGGGCTCGACGCGATGAGCCTTCCCGACCGCGCCACCCTTGCCAACATGGCTCCCGAATACGGCGCGACGATGGGCTTTTTTCCCGTCGATGCCGAGACGCTGCGCTATCTGGCACGGACCGGTCGCACACCCGACGAGATCGACCTGGTCGACCGTTACTACAAAGAACAGGGGCTGTTCCGCACGGCGTCGTCGCCTGAGCCGAAGTTTACGAGCCGGCTCGAACTCGACCTGACGAGCGTGGTGCCTTCGATGGCCGGTCCCAAGCGACCGCAAGACCGCGTGCTCGTCTCGCAGATGAAGTCCGAGTGGCACAAGCAGCTCTCGAGCACCTTTGGAAAGTCTCAACCCTCTCCGGCCGTGAATGTGAAAACAAACGGCAGCACAACGCAAATCACCGATGGCGCCGTCGTCATCGCCGCCATTACGAGCTGCACCAACACCAGCAACCCTTCGGTCATGATCGGTGCGGGGCTGGTCGCACGCAATGCCGTTGCTAAAGGCCTGACCCGCAAGCCCTGGGTCAAAACGAGCCTGGCGCCGGGCAGCCGCGTTGTCACCGACTACCTCGATAAGTCGGGTCTGGACAAAGCGCTGGACGCTCTCGGGTTCAACACGGTGGGCTATGGCTGCACGACCTGCATCGGCAACAGTGGCCCACTTCCTGAGTCGGTGTCAGAAGCGATCAAGCAGGGCAACCTCGTGGTTTCGGCGGTCCTCTCGGGCAACCGCAACTTCGAGGGCCGCATCAATCCTCAGGTCAAAGCCAACTACCTCGCCAGTCCGCCTCTGGTGGTGGCGTACGCGATCGCCGGCACGACCGACATCGATCTGGCGACCGAGCCGCTTGGCAAAGATCAATCGGGGGCGGATGTGTTTCTCAAGGACATCTGGCCGAGCCAGAAAGAAGTCGCCGACACGATCGCGTCGTCGATGAGCGCCGAGACATTCAAAAAGGAGTACGCCAAAGCGACGCTCGGTCCGCCGGAATGGCAGGCGATCCCCAGCAGCACGGGCGACCTCTACGTGTGGGACGAAAAGAGCACCTATGTCCAGGAGCCGCCGTTCTTCGTCAATATGCCGGCCGAGCCTTCGGCGATCAAACCGATTCGCGGGGCACGCGTGCTGGTCTCGGTTGGCGACTCGGTGACGACCGACCACATCAGCCCCGCCGGTTCGATCAAAGCCGACTCGCCGGCCGGACTGTTTCTGCAGGCCAGTGGCGTTCCGATTCTCGAATTCAACAGCTATGGGGCCCGCCGCGGCAACGACCGCGTGATGACGCGCGGCACGTTCGCCAACATCCGCCTGAAAAACCTGCTGGCCCCCGGCACAGAAGGCGGAGTGACAAAATACCTGGTGACCGGCGAGACGATGTCGATTTACGACGCGTCGCTCAAGTACAAAGCGCTGGGCACGCCGCTGGTCGTGCTGGCGGGTGCCGAATACGGCACCGGCTCATCGCGCGACTGGGCGGCGAAGGGGACGTTTTTGCTGGGAATTCGGGCCGCAATCGCCGTTTCGTACGAACGCATCCATCGCTCGAACCTCGTCGGGATGGGGGTTCTGCCGCTGGAGTTCAAGGCGGGCGCCAGCCGCGAGTCGTTGGGACTGGACGGCACAGAAGTCTTCGACATCGACGTGCCGGCCGAGATCAAGCCATTGCAGGATGTGTCGGTGACGGCGACGAAATCCAATGGCGTGAAGGTGAAATTTGCCACGACTTGCCGGATCGATACACCGGTCGAAGTCGAATACTACAAGCACGGCGGCATCCTGCACTACGTGCTGCGGCAACTGGCGCAGCGGTAGTAGCACGTGAAGGTCCCCCCCCCTAGGAAGGGGGGGGCAGGGGGGGTCGCGTGGCAAACGAATGGCGCAAGCCTGGGCTGTTAAAAATCTGGGGTTGTGTGGGAAATGAGTTTATCCCGGTTTTGTTCCGCAGTGGTGGGTTTCAGGTCTCGTTTACGCAGTGACTGGGAGCTGGGGGCGAGATGCGTCGAACACCACTGCAAGACGTGCTTGATTCCACA
>SIAF01000273.1 GCA_009691905.1 Planctomycetaceae bacterium
TCGGTGAAGGAGATGAGGCAGTGGAATCGCGACAACCTAGGTCTGACCGTGCGCGCCAAGCGTAAAGCCACTTACCAAGAATTCAAATCCCAAACAAAATGCGCAACAACTTCTTACCTCTTGAGTTAGACATTTCATCAGGCCAGGCGGGGGGCGTGTGACGAGTGAGCGTATCTTGACCGATCCGACCTTTGGGGATACCGTCCCCGCCTTCTCGCACAATACAATTCCCTTCGCCCCAACTGGTGCGTGTCACTGCGGCTTCATGTGGGTGACACGAAACGCTGTCATGCCGCTTCCCAAGAGATTCCTGATGATCGCCTGCTGGAGCACGCTCGTTGCCTGGCTTTCCGGGTGCGCAGGGATGCCGCGCGCGTCGCGATTGGCGGCGGACGCAGGGGGTGCGGCTAAGCCGCAAGCGGCGACCGACGTCGTGCCGGCATCGTATGAAGAGACCGGCGACGACAAACCGGCGGCGCTGACTGCGGCGCGGCCGACGTTTCCCCAGCAGGGATGGTGGTGCAGCGAGTACGAAAGCTGGTTGTCGCCCGAACGGGTCGAGCGCGGCTATACGCTGATCCTGCCGGGCATCGAGGGGACGAGCTGGTTCAACATCAGCGTCGCGCGCGGGCTGGTCGATGCCGGACACGACGCGGCCATCGAAGTCAACGACTGGACAACCGGTTACTGGCCGATGTTCGTTTATCATTTGATGGCGCTCGAACGCAACCGCGCGCAGGCGAAAGTGATTGCCGACAAAATCGTCGCTTACCAGGCACGCTTCCCCGGCCGGCCGGTCACGTTGATCGGCCACTCAGGGGGGGCGGCGATGGCGGTGCTCATTCTCGAAGCGTTGCCTGAAGAAAACAAAGTCACGCAGGCGGTCATGCTCGCCGGTGCCCTGTCGCCCGACTACGACCTGTCGACGGCGCTGGCGCACACCGAACGCGGGATCACCAACTTTTACTCCGGCGGCGACGCACTGTATTTGATGTTGGGGACGCTGACTCTGGGAACGATCGATCGCAAACATTCGATCTCCTCCGGCGCCATCGGCTTCCGCACTCCTTCGAATCTCACTCCGCAGCGCCGCGACTGGTACGAGTCGATGCTGCATCAGGAATCGTATCGCCTGGAAATGTCGCGCTCGTTCAACCTCGGCGGGCACTTCGGCCCGGTCAATCGCAAGTTCGTGGCACAGTGGGTGGCGCCGCGCGTCGCCCCGGCTCAACCGACTGCCGACGACGCCGGCCCGAGTTGATGACGAATGTCGAAATCAGAATGACGAAACAAAGACGAAGCCCCAATGGCTAACGGCGAGAGCGAGCCGGTGGGTTTATCCCACCGGTGTCGGCATCCCGGTGGGATAAACCCACCGGCTCGCTATTTGTCATCCATGTCCCGAGACGTTCGCACGGACGACTCCGTTCGGTCGCTGTCCGTGGCACCCTACGTCAGAGACCAGCCCCCGGCTTTCCGCTTTCCGCTCTCGGCTTTTCACCTTTTGTGCCGCGCTCACGCCAGCAGTTCCTCGACCACCCGCCCATGCACATCGGTCAGCCGGAAATCGCGGCCGGCATAGCGATATGTCAGCTTCTCGTGGTCGAAGCCCAGCAGTTTCAAAACCGTGGCATGCAGGTCGTGTACGTGAACTTTGTCCTCCACTGCCGCGAAGCCGAATTCGTCGGTGGCGCCGTGAACGTAGCCCCCCCGTGCGCCGCCGCCGGCTAACCACATCGAGAAGCCGTAATGGTTGTGGTCGCGGCCGTTCAAGTCGGGCAATTCGGCGACCGGCGTGCGGCCGAATTCGCCCCCCCACATGACCAGAGTCGTTTCCAGCAGCCCCTGACGTTTGAGGTCAGTCAGGAAGGCGGCGATCGGGCCGTCCCATTCTCCCGCCAGTCGACGATGCTCGGCTTCTATGTTGCTGTGATTGTCCCAAGGTTGGAAATTGCCGCTGTAAAGTTGAATGAACCGCACGCCGCGCTCGAGCAGGCGACGGGTCATCAGCAATTGCCGGCCGATCGGGCCTGAGCCGTACGCCTCGCGAATCGCCTCGGGCTCGCGGGCGATGTCGAAGGCTTCGGCGGCTTCGGTCTGCATGCGAAAGGCGAGTTCGAACGACTGGATGCGGGCTTCGAGCTGCGGATCGTCGCCGCGGGCTGCAAGGTGACTGGCGTTGAGTCGGCGAACGAGATCGAGTTGCCGCCGCTGCTCGGCAAGCGTGGCCGAGCCGTTACGGATATTCTCGATCAGCTTGGGGACTTCGACGTGCTGGCTGTCGATGTAGGTTCCCTGAAAGGCCCCGGGCAGAAAACTCGATCGCCAGTTCATCGCGCCGGTCACCGGCAAACCGGCCGGGCACATCACGATAAAACCCGGAAGATTCTGGTTTTCAGAACCCAGGCCGTAGGTGATCCACGATCCGACGCTGGGGCGCGGCATCCGTCCTTCGCCGCAGTTCATCAACCACAGCGACGGTTCGTGATTGGGCACATCGGCGTGCATCGAGCGAATGACACACAAATCGTCGATGTGGGCGGTCGCGGTTTTGGAAAACAGTTCGCTGACTTCGATTCCGCTCTCGCCGTATTTCTGGAACTTGAAAGGCGACTTGAGCGCCCCGCTGGTTTTGCGTTCGGTCCGCAGGTTGGGATTGGGAAGCGGCTGCCCGTGGTACTTTTCGAGGGCCGGCTTGGGGTCGAACGTATCGACCTGCGACGGCCCGCCGTTCATAAACAGATGCACGACCTGTTTGGCCCGCGCCGGAAACTGCGGCGACTTCGGGGCCAGAGGAGTCGCGGCGGTTTCCGACGAAGGGGAAGCGCCCCATGACCACCGGCTGTCCGAGAGAACTCCCGCCAGCCCGACGAGGCCAAACCCCATACCGCATCGATGCAGCAATTCACGTCGGGTCAACGACAACGGTATCAACATGATGGTCCGAGGGGATCGTGGTTCGGTGCGGCACTTGAGGAAGCCGATCCGTGGCAGGCAACTCTGAGATCGGCCACTTCGGCGATTATACCGGTTTTGCCGGACGACCCGCCATGCCTCCCCGCAGCCAGTTCGAGTCTTCGCGTCGGCGTGGCGGCAGCCATGACAATCGCTCTGCTGCATGTTATGTTCGTCGGCTGGTAACTCTTCATCCCAGCCGAGCCGTTGATCCTCGACCCCCGGCTGATCCTCGACCCGCCGCTGATCTTCGACCCGAGGTTGCGTTTCGGCGCTCTGGAACGCGTTGGGATTCCCACTCTCTGGACAGTCGCCGCCGTTTCTCTCATGAGCCTGCTGGAAGTCTCGCACCTTCGCAAGTCGTTCGACAGCAAGGTCGCGGTCGAAGACTTGAGCTTTCAGGTCGATGCGGGCGAGGTCCTGGGATTGCTGGGCCCCAACGGGTCGGGAAAAAGCACCACGATGTTGATGGTCGCCGGGCTGCGGCGACCCGATTCGGGAACGGTCACCATCGCCGGGCAACTCGCCGACGACGGCAACCGGGTGCGGCAGCAGACCCTGGGATTCGTTCCGCAAGATCTGGCGATTTACCCTGATTTGACGGCCCGCGAGAATCTCGATTTTTTCGGCGGCATTTATGGATTGCGAGGCGTCGAACTGAAGCGCCGCGTCGACCGGACGCTCGAACAGATCGGCCTGGCGGCCCACGCCGGCGAATTCGTCCAGACGTTTTCGGGCGGCATGAAAC
This sequence comes from Planctomycetaceae bacterium, assembly GCA_009691905.1. Taxonomy (GTDB): domain Bacteria; phylum Planctomycetota; class Planctomycetia; order Planctomycetales; family Planctomycetaceae; genus SIAF01. The sequence goes on from SIAF01000273.1 coordinate 3,704, forward strand.
GGCGATTGAACTTCGGCGCCGCGCTGCTGCATGATCCGAAACTGGTGATTCTCGACGAGCCGACCGTCGGGATCGATGCCCAGTCGCGTTCGCACCTGTTGGATTGCATCCGGCAGTTGAGCGCCTCGGGGGTCGGGATAATCTACGCCAGCCATTATATGGAAGAAATCGAGTCGACGTGTCGCCGGGTGGCGATTCTCGACCACGGGAAGCTGCTGGCCTGCGGGCCGATCGACGAACTGCTCGATGAAACTCGAACCGATGTCGAATTGCGCGTGGGGGTTCCTGCCGATCGGCTCGGCGACCGGTTGGACGATCTGGCAACCGTTGAGCCGCTGGAGGGGGACCAGGCGCGGGTCGTCATCCGTCGCGGCCGCGACGACGCGCCCCGCAGCGTCAGCGATCGACTCGAAAAAGTGCTGTCGGTGCTGCGCGAGATGAATGCCGAATTGTTGTCGATTGCCACCAAAGAGCACAACCTCGAAGAACTGTTCCTGGAACTCACGGGACGGAAACTGCGCGACTGAACCATGAACGCCTGGCAAATCGCCAAGAAAGACCTGCGACTGCTCGCCCGCGATCGGCGGACGCTGTTCATTCTCGTTGCGCTCCCCCTGACGTTCATTACGATCCTCGGGTTTTCGACGGGGCAACTCTTCAACGAACGCGAAAAGGCCCGCCGCGTGCGGCTGGGTGTGGTCAACGAAGACCAGAGCAACCTGTCGGAGAAGCTGCTCGAACAGGTCAAGCAACTCAATGCCCTGGAGGTCTTGGAACTTCCCGAGCGCCGCGGAGCGAAGCAATCGCTGGCGGAAGGCAAGCTCGATGTGCTGGTGTTCATCGGCCCGAAGTACAGCGAACGGGTGGAAGAGTTGGACCTGGGGGACATTTTTTACAGCACCGAGGGTCGCCTGGCCGGCAAGCTCCCCGCGCTCGATATTCAAGTCGAATCGGGGGCCTTTCTGGCGAATGCCGCCCAGGTCGTGCAAGAGTTGGTATTCGCCTTCGCCCTGCAGTCGATCGCCCCCGACGTGCTGCGTGCCCGCGAGCCGATTCAGGCCACGCGGCTCTTGAGCAAGGCCCGCCAGGCGCGCGAACAGCGCGAACCGGGAATCGAGTCTGGGCCGATTCCCGCCGTTCCGCCGCCGCAGTCGCGGTCGAGTATCGTCTATCAGACGCTCGTCCCCGCTTACACCGTGATGTTTGTCTTCTTTCTGGTGAATTTCATGGCCCGCTCGTTTATCGGCGAGCGGGAAATGGGAACACTCGACCGGCTGCGGATCGCGCCGATTACGCGCACGGGCCTGTTGTTCGGCAAAACCTTTCCATTTTTCGTGATCTCGCTTGTGCAATCGGTGCTGTTATTTCTGGCCGGAAAGCTGATCTTCGGCATGTCGTGGGGCGCCGAGCCACTCCGCCTGGTGCCGGTCATTGTCTGCACGTCCCTCGCGGCAACAACACTGGGGCTGCTGGTGGCGACGGTGGTCCGCACCGAGTCGCAGGTCTCGGCGTACGGCAACTTCCTGGTGCTGATCCTGGCGTCGATCAGCGGCTGCCTGATGCCGCGTAGCTGGCAACCTGAATTGATGCAGCAAATCGGCCTGATCACGCCCCACGCCTGGGCGTTGATCGCTTACGACCAGTTGCTCAATCGCGAATTGCCCGATCTGGAAGTCGTGACCCATTGCTGTTTGATGCTGCTGGCTTTCGCCGCAGGCTTCTTTGCTTTAGGCTGGTGGCGTTTCCGGCGAATGGAGTGACTGAATGGGCGGGGGCCGACCTGGCCCGCGTTCGCGAGTCGGGGGTGTTCATCGTCGACGACGTCGCCTTCATTCACCCCGAGCACGGGCACGCGATCGCCGACAAGATTGAGCGACGCAAGATCCGCAAACAGTACTATCTCGAAACGCGTGGCGACGTGCTGCTCCGCAATAAAGAGGTTTTCACGCGGTGGAAGAAACTGGGGCTGGAGTACATGTTTCTGGGACTGGAGGCCGTGGACGATGAAGGCTTGAAGCGGTTCCGCAAGCGGGTCTCGCTGGTGAAATCCCAGCAGATCTTGAACCGCAAACACCTGGGGTGGGCGGCGCTGCGCGACACGTTCTGGCATTCGGCGAAACTGCTCGCCAAGGGACAAACCAATTTCGTGCGGATGCTGTGGAAGTTCAGCTCGGTCTACAACCCGCAACGACAAATGGCCGACCATGCGCAACCCAACCGCTACGAAATGCGGCTCCCCGAATCGCCGGGAGCGTCGCTTGTTCGCAATAATCTGTACGTGCACCCGCCGGAGGGGGCGCTGGCGATAGCGCAGCCGTAGGGTGGCGATTGTCCGCGGCTGGTCACCGCCTATCCGTCGAAAGGAATCAAAAATGGTTAAGGAACTCGATACGGTGGTCCTCGCCACCGACTTACCGGAATTCGGGCTGGAGTGCGGGGATCTCGGCACCGTGGTGCTGCTGCACCACAATTCCGGGTATGAAGTCGAATTCCTGACTCTGGACGGCGAGACCGTCGCCGTTGTTTCGCTTGGTCCCGAGCAGGTGCGCCCCGTCGGGCAACGAGAGATTGCCCACGTTCGTAGTGTCGCAGCCATTTGAATCTGTCTTTGCGAGTACCCGAAATCAAAACGCATCGTCGCGAGACTCTTCACGCGGAGCGATGAAGACTACTTTAATGTAGGCATCACCGCTCCGCGTGATGCGCGTGAACGCTTGCAACAACCAACCGGGTACTCGAATAAGCACGACAATGCGGCGGGTAAACTCACCGTCGCGCGGCTGCGAGGGCCAGTTTGGTAACTTCGATGATCGTCACGGGGGCCAGCGACAGGCCGGCGATGATCAACCACTCCTGGCCTGTTGGCGTTGCCGAATGGAAAATGGCCTGGGCGAACGGCACCGTCAGCACCGCCAGTTGCAGCAGCCCCGAGATCAGAATGGCCCCCAACAGATGCGGATTCGAAAACGCGCCCAGTTCGAACAGCGTCCGCTGCTGGCTGCGGCAGCCGATGGCGAAGAACAATTGCGAAAACGACATGATGCTGAAGGCCACCATCCGCGCCCGTTCGAGCGCGTGGTCGCCGGGATCATGAGACACCACGGCGAAACCGATTCCCGCCGCCGCGGCGATCAGCGTGCCGTGAACCAGCATCAGCAGCCCGCGGCGGAGCGTGACCACGTTTTCGTGCGGGGGGCGCGGGGGACGCTGCATGATGTCGCGTTCGGGAGGTTCCATCGCCAGTGCCAGGGCGGGCAGGCCGTCGGTCACCAGGTTGATCCACAGAATTTGAATCGCTTCCAGCGGGGCGGGCCACGCCACAAGGGCCGCAAAAAACATCAGCAGCACCTCGCCCGAATTGCACGAGAGCAGGTAATGGATGAATTTCTGGATGTTGTCGAAAATGCCGCGCCCTTCTTCGATCGCGCTCACGATAGACGTAAAATTGTCGTCGGTGAGCACCATGTCCGAGGCATCCTTGGTGACGTCGGTGCCGGTGATTCCCATGGCGATGCCGATGTCTGCCGTCTGCACCGCAGGGGCGTCGTTGACGCCGTCGCCCGTCATCGCCACCACCTGGCCGCGTGACCTCCAGGCGCGCACCACGCGCAGCTTGTGCTCGGGTGAAACCCGCGCGTACACGGCAATCTGATCGACGTCCCGGGCGAGTTGTTCGTCCGTCAGTTGATTGAGGTCGCCGCCGGTAACCGTCCGATCTTCGCGCCCGGCCAGGTTCAGCTCGCGGGCGATGGCGGTCGCCGTTTCCGGGTGATCGCCGGTGATCATCACCGGGCGAATCCCGGCGGCCCGGCAATGCTCGATGGCGACCTTGACCTCGTCGCGGGGCGGGTCGATCATCCCTGCCAGGCCTGCAAAAATCAGATCACGCTCAACGAAGTTCTCCGGATCGGGGTCGGCGTGTTCGCGATAAGCCAGCGCCAGCACCCGCAGCGCCTGGGCCGCCAATTGCGACCCGGCCCGATTGATTTCGTCGCGACGCTCGTTGGTGAGCGGAACGACCTGACCGCCGTGTCGTTCGGCAATGCAATTGGGCAGGATGACTTCAGCGGCCCCCTTGGTGTACATCACGAACTGCCCGTCCTGCTCGCGATGCACAACCGACATCGCCTTCCGCTCGGAATCGAAGGGAATCTCATGCACCGGCGGTTCGTCAGGACCGGGTTGCTGCAGCCCGGCTTTCATCGCCGCCACGAGCAGCGCTCCTTCGGTCGGGTCGCCGATCACCTGCCAGCCGTCCTGTCCCTCGACCGCAGCCGACATTCTCGCGGCATTGCACTTCATGCCCACGTTGAGCGCCCACACGAGGTCGGGCGCGGCGTTCACATCGACCGGCAGCGCGTCGGCCGCGTCGGACTTACGTTCGTCGGCCCTCACGAATCGGCCTTCGGGGGCGTAACCGGTCCCGGTGACGCCAAACCACTCGCCGCCGGCGACAACCACGCGGACGGTCATTTCATTGCGGGTCAGCGTGCCCGTTTTATCGGAACAGACGACGGTCACCGAGCCCAGCGTTTCGACGCTGGGCAGGCGGCGGATCAGCACGTTGCGGCGCACCATCCGCGTCAGGCCCAGCGCCAGAGCCATCGTCACCACCGCCGGCAACCCCTCGGGAACGGCGGCGACCGCGAGGCTGATCGAGCGAATGAATACTTCCGACAGTTTTCCCCCCCGATACAGTTCGAGCGAGAACACAATTGCCACGATCCCCAGACAGACGAATACAAGAATTCGCCCCAGCTCGGCCAGCCGCCGCTGGAGCGGCGTCGGTTCGGGCCGAACCTCCTGCAACAGGCCGGCGATTCTTCCCAGTTCGGTTTGCATTCCTGTCGCCGTGACGACCGCTTGCGCCTTGCCGGCAACCACCACGGTGCTCTGGAACAGCATGTTGCGTCGGTCGCCCAGCGCGGTGGCTGCGGGCAACACCACGCCCGCCTCTTTCTCGGACGGCGACGATTCACCCGTCAATGCCGATTCCTGAACGCGCAGGCTGTAGGCTTCAATGATACGTGCGTCGGCCGGAATACTATCGCTCGCCTCGATCGCGATTCGGTCGCCCGGCACCAAATCCCGCGCGGGAACGGCGCTAAGCACCCCGTCGCGCAAAACTTTGGCCGTCGGTGCCGACAGCTTTTTCAGCCCGGCCAACGCGCGCTCGGCTTTTTCCTCCTGCAGGAACCCGATCACGCCATTGAGCACGACGATCGCCAGGATCACGACGGCGTCGGTCCAGTCGCCCGTGGCTCCCGAGATGATCGCCGCCGCGATCAGGATCAGCACCACCAGCTCTTTGAACTGGGCGAAAAACTTGAACCACCAGGGAATGGGCGGTGCCGACCGCAGTTCGTTGTAGCCGAACCACTGGCGACGCCGTTCGACCTCGGCGTTGCCCAAGCCGCTTGTGCCGTCGACTTCGAGTTGCATCAGCAAGTCCTGTTGCGCCACTGCATGCGGCGTCGCGACTGAGTGCCGATCTCCGACTGCGGACTGTTCGGCAGCGGCATCCAGCGGCGAATCAGGTTTCAACGCGCCCCTCTCTTTTGGGAGTTCTGCCGGCAAATTGTTCGGGGGCCGGCGCGTGCAGTCAACTGACTCACGAAGGTTCACGATTTGCAGAAACGCGAGTCGCAAGCGACGCGGCGAAACAGAATAGTTTCGGAGTGTCAGCGACTGTTCGGTGTGGCGAATTTTGAACCCCCATGAAAACATCGGTTTCGGCCGGTTTATGCAAGGTCACCGTTCAAAACGCCCCGGTTTTCTCACAGAACGTCATAATTTGAATATGAGGTTCTGTGAGAAAACAACCAGGATTTGATGAGTTTTTCCACAGAACGTCATAATTCCGGCGCGACACCCCTTCGACAAAAATTCGCAATTACGGATTTCACGAATCACACGGATGAGAGTTTTGAATTCAATCTGTGTCAATCTGCGCAATCTGCGGATCGTTGCAGCGGGTTATTTTTTGGCCATGGGATTCTCAGGAGTTTATCCGCAGATTTCACGGATTAACGCAGATGACTGCG
>SIAF01000274.1 GCA_009691905.1 Planctomycetaceae bacterium
CTCGTAAACAAGCCCGCGCGGCATCCCGAACATTCCAAAGACAACACGCAATTACGCAACAAGCCGCTCGCCGCTAATCTGCATCAAGCTCTTGAACTCGCCCACAAGGCGACGCCTGACGAAGCCTTCGCGATGCTGGTCTACACGCTTCGTCTCGGCAAAGCCCGCGCCGCGAGCCAAGTAACCGCAACGGTTGAAGTCGAAACGACGCATCAGCGCGTGGTTGCCTTCGTTCAAGCGTTTCTGAAAGAGTCAGACGGCGGGAGCCGACTTGCCGCCGTAGTGGGCGCAATCATCCGGCTAATGAACGAAGGGCATACGGTCAAGGTGTACCCGCCGAACTACTCCGACAGGTTTGCGAAAACGTCCGGCGATGTCGAGATTCACCACGCAAAGGCGACAATCTCGGCTTTTGAGTGCAAACATCGTCCAATCTCGATTGACGACGTTCGGCACGGCATAAAGAAAGCGAAAGAAAACGGCGTTCCCGAATATTGGTTTGTTGGCGCGGTCGGTCTTGCTACGGGGCAAGAGAAAGAGATTCAAGACGAGATTCGCAAAAGCGGCGAAAGGCTCGATTTGCACCTTATCGACATTCTGAGAGTCTTGCCGACGTGGGCAGCATTGTTGAATCCCGTCCGCCGGGGGCAATTCGGGGCCGTAGTCGCTGAGATTCTCCGCGACGATATGCACCGGTCCGAAGTCGCCAATCAGGCCGCCGACTTATGGAACGAACTAGAATAGGCGGCCGTTGCTCTTGCCGTTTGCTTTGCCGTTGCTCGTAATTGCTGCCGCTTGGGAATCGTAGTTGGTCCAAAGCACTTCAACCCGCTTGCCCTTCGTTGCGTGGTTAGTGCGGGGTTCGCTTGTGAACTTCTGCCACTTTGGGGCCGGGTAAAGGTCATTCAGCAATTCGCATTCGTAGTTGGAAAATGCGACTTTGCCCTTAACCTTGTTCAGCACTGCCGCCAATTCGGCGTGCTGATGATCGGTCATTTCGTGAATGTAGGCTTTGGAGTCGCCTCGCGTGGAGTGAACGTAGGGCGGGTCGCAATAGAACAGCGTTTGCTTGGAATCGTAAAGGCGAATCACGTCGGCCGCAGGGCGGTTTTCAATCTGAACGCGAACGAGCCTTTCAGCGATTGCGGGGAGCACTTCCACACCACCGAGCCAACGGCTAATTACGCCGCTCATTCCGGCGCGGCTAGTATCTTTGCAATTGGCCCATCGTCCGATTGTCGCTGTCTGCGCAAGCCCGGTCCGAACTTGGCGAGCGCGAATGTAGAAGCGCCGGGCGCGTTCTAGCAGGGTCAAATCCGGGTCCAAGGTGCAAGCAAGCCCGAACTCTTCGCGAGAAAACGGCGTGAGTCCAATAACGCGCGTCAATTCGTCGCCTTGCTCCCGGAGCACACGAAAGAAATTGCATACTTCGCCGTCTAGGTCGTTGTACGTCTCGATAGGCGACGGCTTCCGATTCAACAGGACGGCTGCCGATCCGGCAAACGGTTCGCAGTAGTGGTGACACTCCGGCAAGAGCGGTAGCAGCCAATCAAGATGCGAATACTTCCCACCGTACCAACCAAACAAGATGAGCTTGCGCGAACGCTTCAACCCAGACACGGCTGGCGGTTTGCCTTTGCGCGTTTTCTTGGCCGTCTGTTCGGTCATACTCGGATTCTCAAACGAAGGTCGATACTTCGCCAACAATACCAACTCGCTACACTCGCGTAGGGCCGCCATTTCGCCGCCACGGCTTCCCCCGTAGGCTTATCGGGCAAATCTTGCAGCCCGTGCAAGTTTCGTATCGCAGCCCGCACGCCCAAATCGTCAAAAGGGAAAACGTCTAGCCGTCCAAGTGAGAAGATGAGGAACATTTGCGCTGTCCAACGGCCGATACCGTGAACTTGCGTTAGCTCCGCGATTACGTCATCGTCGCTCTTGCGGCCAATTTTCGCTAGTCGGATGCGCCCAGTGAGTGCGGCGTCGGCTAGATCGGCGAGAAATTCGGCTTTCTGATTCGACACTCCGGCCGAACGCATTTCGCTGTGATTGATTGCCGCCAGATTGTTCGGGGTTAGACCGCCGGGCGGCAATAGCGCTTCCAATCGGCCGCGAATCGTCCTAGCCGCCCCGGTAGAAAGTTGCTGAGAGAGAATCGAACGAACGAGCGTCCCGAACCGGTTTCGCTCCAACCGGAGCCGGAAGGGGCCAACGTGGTCAATCACGGGGCGCAACGCTGGGTCATTTCGCCGAAGATGCCGGACCGCCGTTTGCGCATGTTCCGTCGCAATCGCCATCGTTCGGCATCCTTGTTCTTGCGGAAAGGGTCGTTCTCGAATCGGCGATTCTAGCCGAATCTGAACCAATTGGGCAACATCCCAACAACATCGGCCGGGGATGCACGTAGGGGCGGCTTGACGAATTCGCTAGGTGCTACGGTTCGCCATGCTCAATTCGTCAAACTCGGCCTTCACGCCGCCGGATACGTGGCTTGCCACCAAGTCGAATTCTGCCCAGTCGATTTCAGCCGCCGCGCCAGCCGTTTCCCGCTCGCGTTCGCTGGCCAGGTCGATTCCCGCCGGTGTCAGCCGTAGTTGCATCCCAAGGGCCGCCCGCCGTGTTTCGGCCAGCCCCCGGCCCGCCAGGTTCCGGGCCAAGGGGCCGACGAAATGCCGCTCGCCGCGTAGGTTGTAGAGCGATTCCCAATCGGCCAGGCCGGTGAACCCGGTCCACCGGTCCCCGGCCCCTTCGCTCGCCAGGTAGTCAAGCAATTGGTCCGCCGTCCCGTCGTTCGCTCGCGTTGTCATCGTCGGTCCCCGGTTGCATGGTGAAGAAAAGAAACTGTGTCTACCCCCGCGATGGTTCCCGTGGCGGTTGCCGGGCGCTTCCGCCGGGAAGGACCCGTGGCCCGATTTGCGGGAATACCGGGAGCGAATAACCCTACCCCAAATTGGGGAAAAAATATGCTCGGCTGGGACGCGGTTTCGGTCCCAAAGGTTGCAGAGATTTCCGCCCCCCCCCGGCCCCCGTGGGACTGTCAGTTCGGCCGCGGGGCATTCACGAGCATGGTCGGGGCCGCAGGGCCGGTCGCCGCGATCACCAGCGCTCCAATTGCTGTCCGGATATGTTCCGGCAACGTCGGCCAGGCTTCGACCAGCCGGGCCAATCCGGGGTCCAATAACGCTGGGGGCAATTGACTTCCATCAAATGCCAATTTGGAAGAATCGCCCCCAACTGCGCCGGATTCTGCGCCGCCCGGTTGCGAACCCCCCACTTTTCCGGCAGTATCCGGGGGGACGTTCGACCCCTGCCGGGGGTACTCCGCTGCCATGCCCGAAATCGCCCCCCGATTGCGGGCCTGTTCGGGCAGGGCAGGGGTTCTTTCGTGGTTTGTGCCGGTGGGGCGGGTCGACCGCTGTGGACCACAGACAACTCGCCACGGGCAACCGGTACGATCGGCAATCTGCCGCTTGATTTCCGTCGCCCCAATGGCCACACTGAAAGGATCAAAAGTCGTTGAATTGTTCGGGGATACTGCACGGGAGGGAGTTCGGTCATGTCGGCAACACCCAACGCAACCGCCATTCTCGACCGCGTTTACCTTGAAGTCCGCTGCAAGTTGCTCGAGGTCGCCGCGTCGCTCGATCGGATTCACCGGGCTGACGGGCACGACAACATCGAAAGCGACCCGCGGCTTCAGCAACTGCTGGATGGCATTGCCATTCTAGGTAGCCACGAAGGCGACCGGGCCGAGCGTATCCAGATGCTGTTCAGCGACCCGTATGTGCCGAATTGGAATCGGCACGATCGTCCCGGGCTCAATGGCACGAAGCCCGCCAATCGAGGGTAGAGTTTCGAAGACCGGTCCCGCGAGACGACACCATGTACTACATCGACCCGCACGTTCACATGATTTCGCGCGTCACCGACGACTACGAGCGCATGGCGCGGATGGGCTGCGTCGCCATCAGCGAGCCGGCGTTCTGGGCGGGGTTCGACCGCGGCAGCGCCGAGAGCTTTCGCGACTACTTTCGGCAGCTCACCGAATTCGAGCCGACGAGGGCTGCGGCCAGCGGCATTCAGCATTTCACCTGGCTGTGCATCAACGCCAAAGAAGCCGAGAATGTGTCGCTCTCGCGGGAGGTAATCTCGTTGATCCCTGAATTTCTCGACAAGCCGGGGGTGCTGGGGATCGGCGAAATCGGTCTCAACAAGAATACGATGAACGAATCGACGATCTTCCGCGAGCAGGTCGATCTGGCGCTCAAGACCCGCGAGCTGATTCTGATTCATACGCCGCACCTGAAAGACAAGTACAAAGGGACGCGGATGATCGTCGACATGCTGCTCGAAGATTCGCGCGTCGAGCCCGAGCGGGTTCTGATCGACCACGTCGAAGAGCATACCGTGCGCGTCGCTCGCGATGAGGGATTCTGGTGCGCGATGACGCTTTACCCATTGACCAAATGCACGCCGTCGCGGGCTGCCGACATCATCGAGATATACGGCGACGACCGGATCATGGTCAATTCGGCCGGCGACTGGGGACCGTCGAACCCGATCGCCGTCCCCGACTTCATCATGGAAATGCGTCGTCGCGGCCATCCCGAATCGAAGATTCGCAAGATCGTCTACGATAACCCGATCGAATTCTTCCGACAGTCGCGAAATTTCAGCTTCAAGGCGCCCGATACGCTCGCGCAAGAAGTTCTCGCTTGAAAACATCGCCAACCTGTTTAGCCGCAAGGCGCAGCCGCGTGGTTCTCTGAGTTTTGTACGCGATCAAGAACCGTTCGCAAGTGCCACTCCAGCGCCTCGGCGCCGCGGACGACCTGTGTGCCGATCTCGACGGCCCACAGCGGCGTCTCCCCCAGCCGCTCCTGCTGGATTTTCACGAGATCCTTCTGGGTCGTGACGATCGCCGCCGGTTTGTGTTCGGCGACCAGCCGCTGTAACCGCTCGATGTCGTCTCGCGAGTAGAGGTGATGGTCGGGATAAGTCTCAAACGCCGCGACTTGCATTCCCAGCCGCTGGAGTGAATCGGCAAACGCCTGCGGGTTGCCGATGCCGCAGAAGGCGACGACCGGCCGACCGGCCAGTGAGTCCAGCGGAACCGACGCTCCCGATGCGTTGATCAACCGTGTGGGGCGAAACGCCACCTGCACAATCTCGCACGATCGATCGACGTCGACGATACGGCTCTCGATCGCCGCGACCTGCCGGGCCGTCGCCTGGTCGACGCGCGTGATCACGACCAGCCCCGCCCGGCGCAGTGCGGTGATCGGTTCGCGCAGTAATCCCCGCGGCAAAAGCTCGTCGTAGCCCCAGGGGGCCAGCGCATCGATCAGCACGATATCCAGATCGCGCGCCAGCCGGCGGTGCTGGAAGCCGTCGTCCAGAATGACAAGCTGACTCTCCAGTTCGGTGTGCGCGACCAGGGCCGACGCCACGCGGTCGGCCGCCTGTAAGTGAGGAACATCCGGGCACAGTTGCTCGAGAACGAGCGCCTCGTCATTGAGCCCCCCCTCGTCGCCGCCATACCCGCGGCTCACGAAGCAAACCCGCACCCCGTGGTCGCGATACCAGCGGGCGATATACGCCGAAAACGGAGTTTTGCCGGTGCCGCCGACCGTGAGGTTGCCCACGCTGACGACCGGCAGCGGCACCCGCCGGGTCGGTTTGCGGCGGGGGTCGAAACCCGCCCCCAGTCGATAGCCCCACGAGGCAAGCTTCAGAAGGGCGCGCCACATGTGGGCGATTACATGCTGATCGCGGCCCGATATGATTTCCCGATACCACTCTTCGCATTCGCGGCGCGGCGCAGTCTGCCACCATTCGAGTGTCTGCCAGCCCTGCCAGATGAAGAACACGGCCACGCCCGAAACCAGGACGCCGGCCGCGAGGGCCAGAATCAGCGGCTTCGAAGTCGCCAGCACGAACGTCCAACCGACGAGGGCAATCAGGCTGGGGAGCGGATAGAGCCGCATGCGAAAGGGAAGCGCAATGTCCGGGCGGGTCGTCCGCAGCACGTGCAACGCAACAATCTGACCCATGAATTGCACGACGATCCGCACGGTGACCGCCGCGGCAATCACTTCGTCCAGCGGGAAGTAACAAAACACCGCCGTCAGCAGCCCCAGCGACACTAGCGACACGGTCGGATAGCGATGGACCGGATGCACGGCCGCGAACGCCTTGAAAAATCCCCCGCTGCGTGCCGCCGCATACGGAATGCGCGAATAACCCAGGGTCAAGGCGAACAGGCAGGCGACGACGGTCCACAAAATCAGGCCGGTAAACACGACGGCTGCCGTCCGGCCGAACAACAGCTCCATGAAGTCGGCGGCAATCGTCTTCGATTGCATCGCGTCCTGCCACGGAATGACGCCGATGATCGACAGGTTCATTGTCAAATAGATCACCGCAATCAGCCCAATCGAGATCATTACGGCACGCGGGATCGTCCGCCCGGGATTGACGACTTCGTCCCCCAGGTGGCAGATGTTGTAGTAACCCAGATAGTCGTAAACCGCGATCGCCATTGCAGCGCCCAGGCCCCCCAGCCAGGCCCGATCGACGTCCCATGCCCGGGGGGGCATTTCGAGTAACGACGGGTTGAAATGGGACAATCCGGCGACGATTACGATCAACACGGTGACCAGCGTCCCCGCGCACAGCACCACCCCCAGCCAGCCCAGCGAACGGATATTGCGACACAACAGCAGCGTGACAACCAGCGCGGCCGCCGCCGCCAGCGTGCTGGTTCCACCGGGGATATGCCATACATCCAGCAGCTCGCGCAGGCGCGGGACCGCGTACTCGAGATACGGCATGGCCCCGATGTATCCCGACGCCATTTCGAGCGTCCCGCTGACGAGAAACTGCCAGATGAACAGAAAGGGGATCAGTTTGCCCCAGCGATACTTGCCGAAGATCACCGAGAGAAAGTGATACGAGCCGCCGCTGCCGGGCAGTGCGGCCCCCAGCTCGCTCCAGACCAGCCCGTCGCACAGCACGACCGCCGCCGCGATGATCCACCCGATCAGCGCCTGCGGACCGTGCATCGCCTCGATGAACAGGGGAATCGTAATGAACGGCCCGATCCCCACCATGTTGGCCACATTCAGAGCCGTGGCCTGGAGCAACCCCAGCCCGCGATGCAATTCCTGAGGCGGAGCGGGTGGGGTGGGGGCCAAGGGGGGGCTAGGGATTAGGGGCTAGGGATTAGGGGTTAAAACAACGGTGCCCGCCCCAGCTTCCGCCGCGTGACGGCCCATTGGCCGGCGTGCATCAACCAGTGCGACGATTGAAACATGAGTATGTCGCCGTGCGTCGGCGCGTAGGCCTTAAAGCTCTCGGGTGACGGCTTGTCGAGGTCGGCGTCGGTGATTTTCTCAAGGGCCTTCTGCGTTCCCTCGCGATGCTGTTCGTACAGGCTCATGTAGAGGGCCTTCGAGTGAAACGCACTCGGCGAATCGAATTTCGAGCTTTCGGCGGTGTATTTGTCGGCAAATCCGGCCGGCAGCGGTGCCATCACACCCGGACAGACGGTCTCGATCATCTGGTGGCTGGATGACAGCAAGTGGCCCAGTTGCCAGGCAATGTGGTTCGTACCGGGGACGGGGCGCACCAAAAGTTCGGCGTCGGTCAGATCTCCCAGGTACATCTGCACGACCATATTGCTCTGGTTGAGCCCCAGGCGAATCGCATCACGAGCATTCATATTGTTCCTCTCAAAAGTTGATGGTGACTTCGACGAAATCGGTCGATGCGTTCAGGGACGAAATCGACATCCGGCGCTACTTGTCTCTTCGCGCTTTTCTCAGCGGGACAGATTCTAGCGCAAACCTCACCGGAACATCAACGATCAGCGTCGGCGCGACATACACGAACGCATACCTGGGCAACGGCTCGCTCAGGTTGATAAAGCGATACTCCATCCCCACGGCGCCGTCGGCCTGCAGCGTGGTCTCGAACCCGCCGTTGAGCACAACCCGGCTGCCGTCGGCCGCTTCGAGGAACGCCGCGTTGTGCAGAATCCAGGTGCGGTGCGACTCAAATGCCGGGCCGCCGCTGTCGTAGGCGACCGCCACCCGCACCGACAGTTCGTTGGCCCCCTGGGCCATTCGCTCGCGGCGGACACGCTGCAGCGTCACGGTCACTCCGCCGCGGCGACGGTCGATTTCGACCGGTTTGCCGTTGGCGTGTTGCCCCACGTCGATGAATTTGATTGCCGCGCTTCCCGCAGCCGTCGTCACCCGCAACACCCCTTGCAGGTTGATGGCCTTGGGAAGGTCATCCGCCGGCAACACGTAATCGAGCTGCAAGCGCGTTCGTCCGGTGCCGTCACCGGCGGCCAGATCGTAGCTCGCGTCAGGACTGAACGGGGCCAGAGGTCGATCGGGACCCCGATCGGCGTTGATGTCGGTGGAAGCGAACTGCAAAAACAGCGGCCGCAGCCGCGGCTCGGCTTCGACCGTGACCAGCAGCCGCGCCAGGCGCTTCTGCGGACGATTGCCGGCATCCCCTTGCGGATCTCCGATCGCGATTACTTCGGCTGCCGGCGTGCTCAGCCGAAATGATCCGGAATACCCGATTACGCGGCTCGTGGCTTTGCTGGCAGCCTCGGGTTTATCGACGAGCTTGAGTCCCCCCGGGACGGCATCGGGTTCGAAATAGAAATTCCCCCGCGCGGCGAGATCGTCGAGAACAGGCCAGAACTCCGAATCGCGAAATTCCAGCTCCAGCGGCCGGTCGCGAACCTCCGGCGGCAGGTCACGGGCGTCGAGCGAGTTGCCGGTTTGCCGGGTGATTTCTTCAAGCCACTCGGCAAGCGATCGCCGGCCCACCAGTGTCACCTTCGAGGCCTGCGTCGATTCGCGCGCCTGGCGGCGTTCGAGCTGATGTCGAATCCGCTCGACCGACTCGCGGAGGGAAGCGGTCGCCAGCAGTTCCGGCGGCGGCAGCAGCGAGAGAATCGACGGGCCGAGTTCAAGCAGTCGTTTTTCGGCATTCGTGCGCGCGACCCGTGTTGAGCCCCCCAGTTCGGTCAGCAGGCGCTTTACTTCCTGCTCCCGATCGGCAGGGGAGGGCTGATCTTGCGACGGGACGTGATCGACGACCGCCAAGGCTGTCACCAAGGTCACAATGGCGGTGATTAGCGCTCGACTATGCGTGGCCATAATTGCGTAGCTCGAAAACGAAAATGGCATCAACGGGGGCAAAATCCTCTGGTGCGACGGTACGACTTGGGACAACTTCGATTTCAACGCCCTCGATGCCCTGTTCTCGAACGTTTCGTCATTTCCGTTTGGTTGAGCGAATTGCGGTGATCCCCAAAGGCCCGTATACGTGCCGGCGAGCGTGGAATCAGGCCGTTGAGCGTCGCAATTCGACCGTTTTCGCGCCGCGCGGATTGGGCAAAACTGTCATTTCGCCGGGAAAAACCGCGAAAAATGGTTCATAATTCTACAATTCTACGTTCTTGTATTATTATGAACTCTTCATCCTTTGTATTTTAACATGGCATTTTGGCGAGACTTTGGATCGTAGACTCTTTTGCCGTGATGACTTGCGTTGAAACCAACGTAAACATTCGTCCAACCCGTTGTCCGAAGCAATGGACGGACGGTCTCCGGCCGTTTCGGTGGGGAAGATCTGGCAGGACAAAAGAGAGGATGACGCGTGTTGGGGCCTTGTTAGGAACTGTCGGTCGGTTCGAGAGCCAAGTCCCG
>SIAF01000275.1 GCA_009691905.1 Planctomycetaceae bacterium
ACTGCGACGACCGGGAACTCGTCTCTCGCAATATCACGCGACGCCTCCAACGCAACGAACTCGCACGCTTCTATCACTGGAAACAACGCAAACGCCTGGCCCCACTACGCGTTAAGCAACGCAAATGAACGACCGACAGTAGAAGTAGAGAAGTGCGGCCGGAAGCATCGACTCGATTGCCGAGGGGTCGGCGTATTTGGTCTCGATCTCGAAAAACCGCTCCAGCGGCCAGCGCTTCCACGGTTGCGGAATGAACAGCAGCACGAGGCGGCGCTCGAACTGCCCCTCGCTGATCCGCGCTTCGCGAAAGCTTCCCAGCAGAAAGGCCATGCCGGCCAGCCAGATGAGTTTGTTGATCACGTCGGCTGACCCCAACAACCCGAATGCCGCCAGTCCGGCAAACACGGTCAGCCGCAGGGTAAGCCGCGTGGCGGGGTGAAATTTGGTGGGCATGGAATGAGTGCCAAAAGTAGTCCTCATCGCTCCTGTTGGTGGAATTTATGCGATTACCCGGTTCGGTGGTTGCGGGCGTTTGCACTCATCACGCGGAGCGATGATGACCACATTAAAGTAGTCCTCATCGCTCCGCGTGAGGAGTCTCGCGACGCTGCATTGTGATCGCGGGTACTCGCAAGGTCTACGCCACATGGTCGACGAACTCCTATCGAACGGCAAATCGCTGCGATCGGTTCATCGAGATTGCGATGGCCCCGTGGGGTGTCAAAACTCGACGATCTTGATGGAACGTGTTGCGCGACGGGGCCATCGCTTGTCTTTCGGCTCCGGCAGGTCACGAATTGTGCGACGAGTCGTGAGCTGCAATGCGGGCGCCGCGCGCAGGCGCTCTGACCCCGCCACCAAACGCTGTCCAGAATTCCTCATCGGAAACACCCCTTTCCCGCTGGATTTTGCCGCGGCGGGCGGTTAGCCTGTTGAAACTATGAACAAGAGTCCACTGCCTTCGGCTGCCGCGGCGAAACCTTCGTTTGATCGCGAGCGGTTGCTGGCGATTATCCGCCGTCACTGGGGGTTTGACTCGCTGCGTCCGTTGCAGGAGCAGGCGATGCAGGCCGTGCTCGAAGGACGCGATTCGCTGCTGGTGCTGCCCACCGGCGGGGGAAAGTCGCTGTGCTATCAGGCGCCGGCAGTGTTCCGCGACGCGGCGACGGTCGTAATTTCGCCGTTGATCTCGCTGATGAAAGATCAGGTCGACGGTCTGCGCGCCTGCGGGGTCGGGGCGGTGCAGCTCAATAGTGCGCTCTCGCCCGACGAAGTCCGTGCGGCCGAACAGGAGGTGCTCGACGGGTCGGCGCGGCTCGTATTTGCCTCTCCCGAACGGATGGCGACCCGCTCGTTCCGCGAGTTTTTGAAGCGGGTCGGCGTCCGCACGTTCGCCATCGACGAGGCGCACTGCATCAGCCACTGGGGGCACGACTTTCGCCCCGAATATCGGCAGATGAAAGAGCTCAAGACGCATTTTCCGCAGGCGTCGATTCACGCTTTCACCGCGACGGCGACCGAGCCGGTGCGGGCCGACATCGTCGAGCAACTGGGCATCAGCAATGGCGAAGTTCTGGTCGGAAATTTCGACCGGCCCAACCTGACATACCGCGTCGTGCCGCGTTCCGATCAGTTTGCACAGGTGCGGGAAGTGATCGGGCGGCACGCGGGGGAAGCGGGCATCGTGTATTGCGTCAGGCGGCGCGACGTCGACGAGCTGACGCCGCGGCTCAAAGCCGGCGGGGTCAACGCGGTCGCCTATCACGCCGGCATGACGGCCGAGCAGCGCAAGGCCGCGCACGACAAGTTTTCTCAGGAAAAATGCGACGTCGTGGTGGCAACGGTGGCGTTCGGAATGGGCATCGACCGCTCGAACGTGCGCTACGTGCTGCACACCGGCATGCCCAAGTCGATCGAGCACTATCAGCAGGAAACGGGTCGCGCCGGCCGCGACGGTCTCGAAGCCGAGTGCGTGCTGCTGTATTCGGCGGGCGACGCGATGACCTGGAAGAAGCTGCTGCAGAAGTCGGTGGCCGAGGCCGAGGGGCAGGGGCCGGTCGATCCGCAGTATCTCGACACGGCGTATCGGCACATTGCCGACATGGAAGGCTACTGCCGCCCTGTAACGTGCCGGCATCGCGCGCTGGTCGAATATTTCGGCCAGAAGTCAGAGATCGAGAATTGTGGCGCGTGCGACCTGTGCCTGGGAGACGCCGAGCCGGTTGCCGACGCGCAGACGATCGCCAAAAAAATCCTGTCGTGCGTGTACCGCGTACAGGAGAGTTTCGGCGCTGCCCACGTGGCGGCCGTTTTGCGGGGAGCCAACACGTCGGCCGTTCGCGAGCGGGGTCACGACAAGCTGACGACGTACGGGCTGCTGGCCGGCAACAGTCCGTCGGAGATCCGCGATTTCATCCAGCAATTGATCGGCCAGGAGGTGCTGGTTCAGGCGGGGAACGAGTATCCGGTTTTGAAGCTAAACCCCGCGTCGTGGGACGTCATGGGCGATCGCAGGACGGTGCAACTCAGGGCGATTGCGATGCCCGAGGGGGCTGCGGATAGTGCTGAGCAGCCGAAATCCCGCTCGTCGAAATCGGCTGCCGTTTCGTGGGCCGGCGTCGATCGCGAGTTGTTCGAGGCGCTGCGGGGGCTGCGGCTCGAACTGGCGTCGCAGCGCGGCGTCCCGCCGTACCTCGTTTTCAGCGACGCGACACTGCGTGAGCTGGCGCGAATCCGGCCGTCGACGCTCGAAACGATGCGGCTGGTGTATGGGATCGGCGAAGCCAAGCTCCGTGAGTACGGGCAGGTCATGCTGGAGATGCTCGACGCGCAGTGCCGATCGCGGGACTTGTCGCGCGACGTCAAGTCGGCCGCGCCGGCGGCCGCACGGGGGCCGAGCGTTCCCAAAAAACTGACCGGCGCCGCGGCGGACGCCGCGCTGCTGTTTCGGCAGGGATTGTCGATCGACGAGGTTGCCAGGCAGATCAACCGGGCACGCAGCACGACGGCCGATTATCTGGCGGAGTATATCCAAAGCGAAAAGCCCGATTCGATCGCCGCGTGGGTGTCGGATGACCTGTATCAAAAAGTCGCTGCCGCCGCGCGGGGGACCGATTATCGTCTCAAGCCGATTTATTTCGCGTTAGGCGAGCAGGTTCCGTACGACGTAATTCGGCTGGTGACGGCACATCTGGCCAACGAATCGTAGTGTGGACTTTAGTCCACACGAGCTGAGAAATCCCAACGGGCGCCGGTCTGGAGACAGTGAGCCGCGAATGGACGCGAATTCACGCAAATGACTGGACCCCATCCGGCTTGCCCGGATTGGTGAATGAGATCGACGGCTAAACCGGTTGCCGGGTACCTGGTAACCGACCCCATCCGCCTCGTGCGGATCGGTGAAGGAGATTTCCGCTGAGCGCTTCGGAGAACTCGTCGTCATGTTTGCGACGTTTTGCACTCGCGCCTCAGCGGCGGTCTGATTCACCATCCACAACGAGGTGGATGGGGTCTGTTTTTGTTGAGCCTCAAACGATTAGCCACCGATCTCGCTCACCAATCCGGACAAGCCGGATGGGGTCGCTGCGATTGGTTGGGGATGAACAGGAATCATTCCGATTCATCAGTAAGGATCTGGGGCTGTCGGCGTCGCGGCAGCCGGCGACTGGATGCGGGTTCGAGAGAGTCGTCGAATGGTTCTTCTTCGTCAAAACTCTCCGGAGGGTTTTAGATTGCGGCCGGCTTAGCGTGCCCAATTCTCGGATCCGCTGATTCATCCGGCTGCGGGTCCACCGGACGCCCTCGCCGCAGGACCAACTTGATCAAAAGTTGAACGGCGGACTGGTCTTCTTCCGAGGCGGTAATCTGCAATGACTCGGCTTTGACCTTGATCTCGACGTCGTCGCTCAATTGCTCGCGCAGGAATTTTGCCAGCGATTCGGCCTTGCCAGCCGGCAGTTTGTAGGTCGTACGGATCATCGTCACGGTCACGGCGTCGTCAGACGGCGAAGTAAACTCGAAGAAGTCGATCGAGATGGGAACCGGCCCTTTAACCATCGAGCGCTGAGCGGAATGTGGCGGCCTTGACGAAACCGAGGGCCTTGAAGGCACCGTCACTTCGAGGTCGGAGCTTGAAGCCGGCCGACGTTCTGGTGAAGTCCGCTCCCTGCGGAGCGCCTTGACCTCGGCCAGCATCGCTTCGAGCTGGGCTTCGACGCGCTGCAATCGCGATTCGTCTGTTGTGCGGCCGAGGGGAGTGGGGAGAGTTTTTGGTGTCCTCGAACGAGTGGCGGGGGTGGCAAGCGTGGGACCGGGACCAACGGCAGGCGGCGCAGCGGGAGCCGGTGTTGCGCCGGGAGTAGTTGCGCCTGCGGGAGTCGGCGGTGCGAACGGCGAGCCGACGTCAGGGTTGGTCACGGCCTGCGGTGCGGCAAATGCGTCGTCCGAAAACGGATCGGGCTCCGAGGGCGTCAGCGGCGGCGAGTTTTGCGGCGAGGTCGCCGGGGTTGTCGTCGGGAAGGCGCCCACCATGGGCAAATCGAACGGTGCCTCAATGACGGGTTCAGCCGACTTCGGTGCATCCTCCCCGGTGCTCCAGGCGGGAAGGGTCACCAGCGCCACCAGGGCAATGGCCACCAGACCAATGAGGGGGATCTTGTTTCGGACCTGTCCGCGCATGATCATGACCAATCTCCGTTCGAGAAGTTTCCGCGAACCATCGCCGACTCCCAGGACAACCCCGGAGAGTTGCGGCACCGCCGGACCTTGCGCCACGTCAATCAATGCCTCGGCATACGCCCGCCGGCCGTCGGGCTCGAGAGCGACGACCCAGGCGTCGCACGCCAACTCGGCGTTTTCGTGCAACTGATGCCGCACGTACCAGAACAACGGATTCCACCACCACCCGCAGCCGGCTGCGAGTTCGAGCCAGCCGACCCAATGATCGCGCCGCCGCAAATGCGCCAGTTCGTGCAACACGATCGCCCGCCGCGCGGCCTGCGCCATATGTTCAAGCCGATCTCCGGGCCACAACAACGTGGCCCGCCCCCAGGCGCACAAGGCGGGGGACCGCAACCCTGAGACGACGCGCACCACCGGTGGATGAACGCCGAACTGCTGCGCAGCAGCGTTCACGATTTCCATGAGTTCGCCGTCGGCATCTCGTCCTCCTGCGATCAGTCGCCGCAAACTGAGCAGGCGCAAACCTTGAATTACGACCATTATCAGAGTGCCCAAGGCCCAGCCCCAGGCCATAAGTCGGACGATCCAGGCGGCGGTGTATTCGGGGATATCGAACGGCGTGGTCGACACTGTTGCTGGAGCCGCTGTCGTCGAGATGCCGTGGATCGCGGCCCGATTCGGGACGGGAGAAACGGACGGCTCAAAGGAGTCGCTCGATTCAACCGCTTCGGAGGTTGAATCGAGCGCCGACAGGTCGATCGGCATTCCCGACAGATCGATTTCGATTGTCGTCACCGGGCCTGGGTCAACGAAGCGTTCGAAGTTGTTGGAGTCGCCGGCGACGACAAATTCAGGCGGTGCGAGATCGTCTTCGAGCGCGGTCGGTTCGGGTGCGATTGTGTCGGAATCCGAAAAATCGGTTGCGGCCCAGTCGAAATCCGGCCAGGCGATCGGCAGCAACGACACCGGGAGTGCAACAATGGGCGGCGTGACCAGCTTGATCAACACGATCAGCCACAGGGCGTGCCTGACGGCGGGAACGAACCGGCGTGTTCGGCAGGCGGCGGAGACCGCCAGGGCCAGGACTGCCGCGAACAAAGTGCTCTGGATGATCCAGTCGGCGAGGGGCATGTCAGCGTTTCCGTTTGGGTTTGGCGGAAGTGGGCTTCGTCGCCGGTTCAAGCTCGAGGTCGTCGAGCATCCGGTGAAACCGCTGGATTTCATCGGGCGAAAACGACGACCCTTCGACGAGGGCCTGCATCAGCGGGGTCGAGGCGCCGTCGCACAATTCGCGAGCCAGGTGCACCAGTTTCTGGCGCAGCAGCGTCTCGCGGGAAACGACGGGGCGAAACACGTGCGCGACTTTTGACTTTTCGCTGGCGACGAAGCCTTTGGATTCCAGCCGCATCAGAAACGTGAGCACGGTCGTATAAGCCCAGCGCCGGCCCTGTGCGGTCAGTCGCTCGTGCAGCTCGCGAACCGTGGCGGTTTGGCATTCCCACAGCGTTTTGAGAACGTCGAGTTCCGATTCGCTGAGATCGTTCTTCCGCGGCGGCATGCAAGTTTTGCCTCTGGAGACCACGACACGCTTCGTTCCTGAAATCACTACTACAGCTCGTAGGAGACGAGTCTACTACAGCGTGTCGTAGGTGTCAAGACGATTTGTCTGCAATCGGGGCGGTTTTTTTGCCGGGGGGCGGCGGTCGAGCGATCGCGCGGGGTGCCGGTGTTCGCCTCAGGCCGGCTGCGCAGCACGTTCGCGATAGAGACGTTCGACGTCGGCCACCGTCACGGTGATCTCGCGGGTAAAGCCGGTGTGGCCGCGCTCGTAAGCGATCCTGGCGGCCTTGTCGGGCTGGGATTGCACCGCGTGCGATAGCCACAGTTTGTCGGCTTCAGGGAGATTCGCCAGTTCGGGATCCCAGTGGGTGCGAGTTTCGATCACCAGCGCCTCGCGGCGAGGGTCGTACTTTTCTTCGGCAGCCATAATCGATTCAGAACAATGGGAAGGAATTAAAACTCTGGAAGCAGTCGCCAGGAATGAGCTAAGCCGCAAGCGCGCCAAACGATCTTTCGGGCTGAACCAATTTCATCCGAGCCAGTCCCCTAGTTTTCGAGACCGCCTCCTCGAACGGCGGCCATGATTTTCATGACGATTTTCGCAACCCCCTGCGCCTGCTCGGTGGGGATATTGGTGAAGACGCGCAGTCCCTGAGGTTCGGTCGCCATCGACAGCCCCAGAAACGACGGCGCCAAATCGAGGGTGCGGAACATTTCGGCGCTGATGGGGACGACCGGCGGGATAATCCCTTCATCGGCGACCAGCTCCAGCAGTTTTGCGAGCGCTCCCGGCAGGTCGAACAGAACGACCAGGTTGGCCTTGGCGGCCAACTGCCCGCGGGCCGACTTGAAGGGAGTGGTGGCGCCAGCCGTCTCGGTCTTCTTTTCGAGCGTCGTTAACGCCTGGGTCAGGGCGTCTTTCCCGCCGCCTGAGGTCTGCACGATCTTGTCTTTCAGGTAGACAGTGCGAGTGACCATCCCTTCCGGCCCGTACATCATGTTCATGAATCGGACCATCATCTCCGATTCCTGGGCACCCTGGTTGTCGGCTTCGATCTTGATTTTGAGCAGGTCCACCGAATTGGCCCCCTGTTTTTCGGCGTCGGGCTTCAACTCGTAGGTTTGCTTGATCGCGCCGGTTTGAATCGTCCCCAGCGACTTCATCATCTTTTGCGTGAGTTGGCGGATTTTCGAAGGTTCGGCGACTTCGGAGACCGAGACCGAGCGGATCGCCCCGGATTCGCCCGTCTCAATGCCAAACGAGGCGGCCACGTCGCCGAATTTGACATTCTGCATCGCGGCCATCGCGGCCTGGAAATCCTTCGCCGCCTGTTCGTTGCCCCCTAGAAGCGCCCCCGACATTTTCATGCCGAATTGCGAAAGCCCTGCGAGATCGCCGTGCAGCCCCATGTACGCCTTGCCGCCGGCCGGTAGTGCCCCCAGACCGGTTAATGTGTTGGGAGGCGACTTTTGCAGCAGCGCATCGGTTTTCGAATTCGCGGCGAATCGCACCAGGTCTTCGATGGCCAGGCCTTCTTTCGAGACCATGGCGGCGATCGTGCAGCTTTGCGTGTCATTGAGCCCTTGCAGAAGCACATCCAGCCCCTGCGTCATCGCTTCGGCCAGCGTCTTGAGGTTCATTCCCGGCAGGCCCGGGGCCTCCGATGGGACATTTTCGAGCACTTGGGTCAATCGCTCGCGGGCTTCGGTTAACTGGTTCTTATACACCGAGAGCAATCGAGTCACGTGAATGAAAACCGAGAGATCCCCCTTCGAGAAGAGCGCGATGCTGTCGGCGTCGACGACGGACTCAATCGACTTACCGGCCCCTTTGATGCGCGCCGCGGTGCGCTCGGCCGCGTCGGCGTCGTCGGTGTAGACCCCGAACTTGCCGTATTCCATGAACTTCATGTTCGCGCCCAGCCCTTCTTTCATCGCCTTGAGGTCGGTCGCGGGGATCACGAACACCACTTCGGGCTCTTCGTCTCCTGGCCGCGGATAAACGGCCAGCCACCAGTCGGCCTGCTTGTCGACGCCGGCCATCGTCGGATTGGAAATCGCCAGGCCGATTCCTTCAAACTGCGAGCGAATCTGCATGCCGACGCCCGGAACGACCAGGTCGACGAGGTCGGCGATTTTTCCGACAGTGGCTTCGGGATTCTTGATCCGCACGACGACGCCGGCTTCGTTGGAAATGGCATCGTAGGCATTCTCGGCCGCAGCCAGCGGTCGAGCCGCGATCAACAACCAGGCAATCAGAACGGCCGAACCGAATCGTCGGAACATGAAAGCATCCTCGTGGGAACAGCAGGAGTTGTGAATCAGGGGGTCGCCCCACATCGCAGGGAGGCCGACAGTTCGATTTTGGCTACCGGGCCAAGCGGGTGAGTATATCGCCCGCCGGGGCGAATGCCAACCGGCACCGGGGCCCGGGCACGTGGCCGAGGTGACGTAAAATCCTGGCATAGGTACCCTGATGAAGGCACAATGTTTGGATCGCGCAACGACCTGAGGGGACTCCACTCCCGGCGCGCCGGGATCGGTGGTGAAACGACTGAACGCTACCAGTGATTCGCCCCTTTCAATATCGCCCCCACTGACCCCGCGTCGGTGGAGCGCATGACTGATTTGCTACAGACCCCGCGACGGTCGAGCGCATGACTGGCGTGCTACAAAGGGAGTGCATGACTGCAGTGCTTGATATGGCATCCAAACACAATGAAACCAACAATAGCCTCCAGTCGTGCGTCCCACCGACACGGGGTCGGGTGGAGACTATTTGCGGGCGTGAGCGTCACCGTATAGCTGACAGTCATGCTTCCACTGGCATCCCGGCGCGCCGGGAGTAGGGAGTTGCCACGGAAAATTGCCACTACCACCTCGGCAAGCCTGGGCCGGCGGAAATGGCGAGACAGCGTAGTTTTTCGGGGCGCACGCTGTCGACCGCCAGAACCGAAAACCCATGCGCCAGCAATTCGTCAATGACGTACCGTGCCAGTCGCCCTGCCCCGCCGGTGACGACGATTTTGTGCATGCTCACGATCTCCCCGGAGACTTCAAATCGTGCCGCTCGGTCAAGAGGCCGTACATGTCTGGCCGCCGGTCGGCAAGGCGGTCGATCTCGTGCTTGCCGGGGACGCGAATGATGTGTTTCTGCCGGGAACGGGCCGGGTCGATGTCGGCGTAAAGAATTTCTTCTCCCAGCGTCTGCGATTCGGCAATCGTTTCTCCGCTCGTGTTGACGATTTTGCTGCGGCCGATGAACTCGAAGCCGCGCTCGGTTCCGACGCGGTTGACGGCAATGTAGTACACGGCGTTTTCGATGGCGCGCGCATTGATGACGCTGGCGGCCGTACACTGAGCCCCCGGCGGCCAGTTCGTGGGCAGGGCAATCAGGTCGGCTCCCAGGATCGCCAGCGACCGCGCCGCTTCAGGAAAAGCCGCGTCATAGCAGATGTTCATTCCGACCCGCAGTTCCC
>SIAF01000276.1 GCA_009691905.1 Planctomycetaceae bacterium
TGCCGCATCGCGATCCGAAACTGTCAAAACCCTGCACCACGCTCGCACAGGGTGAAGAAACCCGGTATCGTTGCTACAGTCTCGTTATTTGCCGCAGAAACCGTCGGAGCCGAAAGTTGCTTTACTGGCAGATCAGCGGCTGGCGCAGGCCCACCATTCGGGTTCCTATGTTGTGAGACCCGAATGGTGGGCCTGCGCACGCTACGCGAACTGGTCCCACCCTACGGGCGCTGCGAATGTCAAATAACCCTTCGTCAATTGGACATTCGAGCTTCGGGTTTCATTCCAGGCGCGCCGGGATTCTGATTTCGTCATTCGTCATTTTCCCATCGCCGCTTGCCTCCATCCCATCTCTTTCACCCGCGCATCATCCCATTTTTCCAGCGGCGTATAGCGCGGGTGCCGCGAATCGAGGTACGGGTCGTTTCGCCGGGCGTTGTAGCAGCCGATGAAGGCCCAGCGCGGGTCGGGGCTTTTGTTCTGATCCGAGCGGTGCAGCAGGTTGCAATGAAAGAAAATCGCCGAGCCGGGTTCGAGTTCGCAGTGGACCAGTTCGAAGCGTTCGAGAATCGCCTGCAGCCGATGCTGGTCGGCGACGCCGGTCTGGTCGCCGACTTTCCCGTGGTCGATTCGGCCCAGCGCGTGTGATGCGCGCACGACCTGCAGGCAGCCGTTGGCCTTCGTCGCCCGATCGACGGCAATCAGGCAACTGGCCAAAAGCGGTGCCAGGCAGCCGTTGTGGTACCAGTAGCCGTAATCCTGATGCCAGGCCCAGGCGCCGCCGACGTACGGCTCTTTCAGAATCATCTTGTGGTGGTAGTGATAGACCTCACCCCCCAGCAGCGTTTCCATCGTGTCGACGATTCGGCGGCTGTGAATAATGGCCCCGTAAATGTCGTCGTGCAGTTCATTCTCGACCAGCAAGCGAATGGCACCCCCCTCGCCATCGCTGCGGCTGGCCGCCTGCTGTTGCATCACGCGATCGGCGCGGGCAACTCGCCCGAGCAAGTCGACCTCGTCCGCATCGAGCAGGCTCTCGGCAATGAAAAAACCATCGGAGTGGAAACGGGAAATCTGATCAGCGGTCGGCACGAAAACGGGCATGGCGTGGGGAAGCCTCTTATCGGATGATTTTCAGTCGCAGTAACAACGGTTATTCGTTCCCCTGCAACTCGACCTTGATCGGATAGATCATTCCCCAGTCGTGCCGGCGTGCGTAGGACTCGATGGCCGTCGCCAGTGATGGCTGGATTCTGTCTGCAAACAGCACCTTGCCATCGACCCGAATCGTCACGTCTTTGGAAATATCCACCATCTGCGGGTGCAGCCAAACCGTGAACCGGGCCACATTCTGCGTCGTGACGTCGAAGTTGTTGCGGCCCCGATTGATGGCGTCGATCATTGCTCCCCGGCGACTGGGCCGGTGGTGTTCCAGCCGCCACTCGTCGAAGTCGTCCCCATGCGACCGGAGTTCGTCGTATTCCAGCTTTCCAATGGCCGTCTCATCGAGGGTCAGCCAGCGATTGTGTGTGACCGGATGCAGGTAGTTCGACGCGAAGCCCTGAGGCGACGCCAGGGTGACATGCGGGTAATAAGGATCTCGTCGCAGTTTTTTGGCCGAAGCAAAATACTCGGCCACCTTCTCGCGGTTGTCGCCAAAGCCATGCTCGCCGCCGTGTTCGTAGTACACGTGATCCAAACCCTCGCGAGTGAAAATCTTGTGCGTCCAGCGTGCGTACTCCACGTCGGTATGATGCCAGCGGACGCCGCGCTGGGCATCGTTCACTCCCTGGACAATGCACAGCGGCGTTCCTCGAATCACGGGCCAGTAGCCGCAATCCCATGCCCCCGAACTGACGATCATCGCCGCAAACCGGTCGGGCTGTCGCAAGGCATGATGATAGGCGCCAAAGCCCCCCATCGAGTGTCCCAGGAGAAACACGCGATCGGGGTCGATGTTGAACCGGCTTTTGCACTCGGCGATGACATCGGCCATGTACTCTTCCGAACTGCGCAGGCACCAGCGATAGTACGATTCTCCTTTTCCCGGCGCCGAAGGCCCCACCGTGATCATGCCGGTCGCAGCCAGCATGTCGCTCGAAGGGCCGCTGTAGGAATCCGAGCCGGACTCAGCGGGTTGCAGCGTGTATTCGGGGGCGTCGCGCGATGTATTCAGCCCGCCGCCATGGAGAAAGACGATCAGGCCCGTTGGACGATCGGCGTCGTAGTTTTCGGGTATGAGAAAGTACAGCAGATCTTTGGGGTATTTCTCGCCCAGATCGGCCGACTTAAAGTGGTGCTCGGAATAATAGCCGGCCGCGACGCGGGGATGCGGCTGCTCGCTGAGTTCCCGAACGACCGGCTCGATGTCACCGGCATAACCGGCAAGTTGCGACAAGAGCTGCTCGCGCTCGTCCTCCTCTTCAGCGGCCAGATAATCGCGGCACAGCGTCACGGCCGCGTCGAAATCCAACGCGTCTGGTTCGGGAGGGTCTGCGCGAGCGGGGCCGGCCAGCAGCAGGATAGCCAATACGACGCTCGCCGACCGCTGCGGCCATGGCCGGACGGCATGCCGCAAAATCGCACATCGATGATTCCGCATGCTGTCCATTCACGAAATTATATGCCAGGCTCCGACGGTCAAACAATGCCCGTATCGCGACGGTCGGCGTGGCTGTCGCGCGGCCCGTATCGCTTCTATAATCAAGTGATCGACTCGCGGGCGAGTCGATCTTGCGATTCCGGTGTCAGCAGCGGTTGAAAAAAGGGGACAGACACCGACTGAAACGAAACATTCGCAGGGAACGTCGATGTGCGTCGGCATCGAGCAGGCGCTGGGCAATAAAAAAGCCGTCGGTGTGAAATCGGGCAATCTGGTCGGCGGTCGGCACGAAAACGGGCATGGGCTTCAGGCGGTTCCGTTACTGCAAGCTGGCGAGGTAATCGATCAGCTTTGTCAGATCGTCCTGGCTGAGTTTGCCTTCGAAACCGGGCATGCGAGAGTCTTCTTTCTTCGATTTGGGGTTCCTGATGTAGGCCTCCAACCAATCTTTGGAATGGTTGGGGTCAGCCCCGACTTTGGCAAGATCGGGACCACGTCCCATTCGCATGCCTCCCATCGGGCCGCCGGGCCCGCCTCCCGGAGGGCCGCCAGGACCGGCACTCGGAGGACCGGCAGGAGCGCCAATCGGAGGACCGGCACCCGGAGGTCCCCCCGCAGCTGCGACTCCTGCCATCGCCGCGCCGCCCACAGAGTGGCAGCGCGAGCAATTGGAGCGAAACACCTGTCGGCCCTCGGGGAATTCACCGGTGTAGTCATCCGGCCCTTGCGGGGCTCCCCCCATCATCTCGGGGCCCCCCATGCTGGGGGACGCCATTCCCGGGCCGCCAGGGACGCCGGGACCGGAGGGGGACGGTGCGGGCGTAGGTTTCGAATCATTGCAGCCGACGGCACAACAGGCCGCCAGCAGTCCCGCGAACCCGATGGCTCGCGAGCGCACTTGGAATTCACTGAATCGCATGACATTTCCTGACTCAAAAATGGAACGCAGGACACTCTCCGTCCGCTGGATTCTATCCACCCGCCAGCGCGAACCACGTCGCCCAAGACAGCGGATCGTGTTTTCGTGGTTCGCTCATGCCGGGATTGTAACGAAGTGTGCAGGAGGCGGGAAATCCGGAATTGCTTCGATCTGCGAGGTGTCGCGCAGTCTCATTGCCCTCTATAATTAGCAATTACCGAAAGATCCTGCTGCGCAATCTCCGTGTTCGGCGAGTGTACTCTGCATGGCCCACGTTTCCGTTTTTTGTTTTCTGGCAAGCTACATCGTCGCCTTCGGGCTTGAATTGTCGCGCCTCTTGGGCCGCAGCCGCATCAGTCGTCTCGTGATGGTCGGGTTCGGCCTGGCCGGGTTCGTGGCGCACACCTGGTATTTGTTCAATCGCAACCAGCAGACGCATTTGCCCCCCTTATTGTCATCGACGCATGACTGGATGCTGGTTCTGGCGTGGGTGCTGGTGCTGTTCTACCTGTTCCTGACGCTGTTTCAAACGTTTTCGAAACAGGAACTGGCGGTCGGTGTTTTCGCGCTGCCGGTCGTCCTGTTGCTGGTGGCGAGCACCTACTTTCTCAGCCAGGAGCCGATCACCGACCTGGCCGCCGAGAAAGCCCGGCACGGGTGGGGAATGTTCCATGCCTCTTTGCTGGTGTTCGGGATGACGGCCGGTGCCGCGGGGCTCGTTTCGGGCGTGATGTATCTCGTGCAGCACCGGCGTCTCAAGACGCGGCATGCCGAGCCGACCGGTCTGAAGATGCCCAGCCTCGCAAGGCTGGCGCAGACCAACCGCTGGTCGATGATCGTGACGTATTTTCTGCTGACGCTGGGATTCGCCAGCGGCGCCTATCTGGGGTTGCAGCCGGCCGATGGCGAGTCGAAAGTGGGCCTGAGCGATCCGGCGGTCATGATCAGCATCGTCGTGTGGCTGTTGTTCGGCGGGCTATTTGCGCGGCTGGTCTCGAGCCGAACCCCGAGCGGTCGGCAGGTGGCGTGGCTGACGATCGGCGGCTGCGGGTTTCTGCTGGTAACGCTCTTGGGATTGCAAGTCGTGACGGGCAGTATTCACGGAGCGGCCGCCGGCAGTGCCGCCCCGCGGGTCTCGACTCCGGCCGAATCGGCGGGAGTCCGCTCATGAATCTGCAGGTCGTTTACTGCAATCATCTGACGACCGACCTCGCCTTGCGCGAGCGGCTGGCGTTCAGTCCCCAGCAGCTTCCCGACGCGTATGCGGCCCTGCGCGCCGCCTTCCCCCGGTCAGAATGGGTGGTGCTCTCGACCTGCAACCGGGTCGAGGTGTACCGTGCCCAGGTCGATCCCGAACCGAGTCCCTCGCATCAGGATGTGGCCCGATTCTTCGCCGATTTTCATCGCGTCCCGCTGACCGAGTTTTTCGACGACTTGCTGGAGCGCACCGGTCCCGACGTCGTGCGGCACCTGTTTCAGGTGGCGTCCAGTCTCGACAGCATGGTGCTGGGTGAGCCGCAAATCATGGCGCAGGTGAAAGACGCCTACTCGCTGGCGCAGGCCCACGCCGCCAGCGGCCCGTTGACCAACGAGTTGTTTCAGCGCGCGTTCAACGTCGCCAAGCGCGTGCGGAATGAAACGGCGCTGGCCGAAGGACGGGTCTCGATCGCCAGTGTGGCGGTCGGCGACGTCGGCCGCCGGATCTTCGAGCGCTTCGACGACAAGACCGTGCTGATCATCGGGGCCGGTGAGATGGCCACCGAAACGCTGCGCTATCTCAAGGACGACGGGGCTTCTGACATTCTGGTCTGCAATCGCACCCTCTCGCGGGCCGTGACGCTGGCCGGTGAATGGGGGGGCAAAGTGCGGCCCTTCGATCAACTCGACCGGTGGCTGGCCGAGGCCGACGTGATCGTCAGCACGACCGGGGCCGACCCCTGCCTGGTCAGCGTCGAGCGCTTTCGTGCCGTCCGGTCGCAGTCGGGAAAAAAGCCGCTGTTGATTCTCGACCTGGGCGTGCCTCGCGACTTCGCCCCGGCAGCCGGCGATCTCGACGACAACGTCTTTCTGTACAGCATCGACGACCTCGAGGCGACCTGCGACACGAATCGAAAACTGCGGAGCAAAGAGGTCGATAAAGCCCTCGTCATCATCGAGCAGGAGACCGAGAAGTTCATGGCAGGGCTGTATCATCGGGCGACCGGCCCGATCGTCAAACGGCTCCGCGAACAGTGGCGGTTGGTCGTCGATCAGGAAACCGCGCGGTTGTTTTCCCGCCTGCCGCATCTCGAACAAGCCGACCGTTCGGAGATCGAGCGATCCATCGAGCAAATGGTCAACAAGCTGCTGCATCCGCCGTTGGAGGCCCTGCGCGACGAAGCCCGTGAAGGGACGCCTCACGGCCTGATGGATGCCCTGCGACGGCTGTTTCGCCTCAACGACTGAGAGCACTTTCATGAAAGACGCGCTGCGCGTCGGCACTACGGGCGAGCGGCGGTTTACCGTCGAGGCGGCACACGCCATCAGCTTCGGCGCGCAGGGACCCCCGCCGGTGTTGTCGACGCCGTGGTTGATCTGGTTCCTCGAACATGCCGCGCTCGATGCGGCCCTGCCCGCCCTGGAACCGGGCGAGATCACCGTCGGCACTCACGTTGCCGTCGATCACCTGGCCGCGACGCCAGTCGGTGCCGCCGTCGTCTGCACGGCCCGCGTCGTACATACCGAAGGGCCGGTGATCTCGTATCAGTTGGAAGCGGCCGACGAACATGAAACCATCGCGCGGGGCTACCACAAACGCCGCGTCGTCGAGGTCGACAAGTTCTCGCGACGGTTGCAGAAGAAAATCACGCCGGCTCGCTGAATGACGAATGTCGAAATCCAAATGACGAATCAATGACAAAGCCCCAATGTCGAAGGGCTTAGTCGTCATTCGGTTTTCGAGCTTCGGATTTCATTAGACATTCACATTTCGACATTCGTCATTGAAATCACGGCCACTCGAACGCCCGGCCCGAAAGCCGCTCATACGCTTCGATGTATTTCGCGCGCGTCTTGCACACGACGTCGTCGGGCAACGCCGGCGGAGAGCTGTTTTTGTCCCAGCCGGTGGTTTCCAGCCAGTCGCGGACGAACTGCTTGTCGAATGACGGCTGCCCGCGTCCCGGGGCGTATTGATCGGCGGGCCAGAACCGCGAACTGTCGGGGGTTAAAACTTCGTCGATCAAGATGATCTCGTCGCCCACTTTGCCAAACTCAAATTTCGTATCGGCAATCAAAATCCCTTTCTCACGGGCAAACTCGGCGGCACTCTGGTAAATCTCCAGGCTTCGGCGGCGCAGTTCGGCGGCTGCCGCTTCGCCGACGATCGCGAACATCCGTTCGAACGGAATGTTGATGTCGTGTCCCGACTCTTCCTTCGTGGCGGGAGTAAAAATCGGCTCGGGCAACCGGCTGCTTTCCTGCAAACCGGCCGGCAGCTTGATGCCGCACACCGATTGGGACTGCTTGTATTCCTTCCATCCCGAACCCGAGAGATAGCCGCGGACGACGCATTCGACGGGAAAGACCTCGGTCTTGCGGACGACCATCGACCGACCCGCCAGTGCCGCGAGGTCAACCCCGACCGGCAGCGGGACGTCGGCCGCATCGGTGCTCAAGAAGTGGTTCGCAGTCTCGAGCCGCTCGAACCACAGGTGGCTCAATTGTGTCAGCACGCGGCCCTTGTCGCTGATTCCCGTGGGAAGCACCCAGTCAAATGCGCTGATCCGATCGCTGGCGACGATCAGCAACCGATCGCCGAAATCGTAGACGTCGCGCACCTTTCCGCGTCGGACCGAGACGCCGGGGATCGAACTTTGCAGCAGAGCCGCCTGCGACATCGCGATCTAACCTCACCCAAAGCAATGCGCTTACGAAGCGCGGGAGTATTGATGAATGAAACCCGGCATCGCGGCAACAGGGGAGCCGACGGTGCCGCCGCACTCCCGTGATCGCGAGCACGCGGGCACGACTTTCATGGTGGAGTGTATCACAAGGCAACGCTTGAATCGCCTTACTCGCGGGGATATAAGACATTGACGAAAATGCCGCGGGTCGGAATCAAGCGGTCCGCGGTCAATTGTAGCCGGAGTGGCGGAATGGCAGACGCGCCGGATTCAAAATCCGGTACCCCTGACAGGGTGTGTGGGTTCGACTCCCACCTTCGGCATTTGCAGTTTTTGACCGGTGTTCGCGCGGCCGGTACAGTCTCAGTCGCACGTTTGTCTGGTCAACAAAACCGCTTTGCGGGGGGCCTACCGCGACCTTGGGCGAGCCGTAAAAATTCCGGCGATTGCCGGCATATTCGGCAAGTCAGTCTGAAGGCACTTGACACTCGGGCCGAGGTCCTTGACCTTGCGACTCTTACGGCGGTGATTTCCTGGAAGACAGCAAGGGGCTAAGGATGCTTGCGCGAAACGACTTCCACTGCGATCTTGACTGGCCGAAGAAGCTGGGGATTTCCAAATTCAAGCCGGCGTATAGCACGCCACTGGGTGCAATGCTACTTGAGGATTCACTCAAGGTGCTTAAGGTCATCCCCAGCAGCAGCGTTGATCTGGTGATGACCTCGCCCCCCTTTGCCCTGACTCGGCAGAAGGAATATGGCAACGAACCGATCGAACGCTACCTCGAGTGGTTTACCCCCTTCTGCCTTGAAATCAAGCGGATTCTCAAATCCACTGGTAGCTTCGTCCTCGACATCGGCGGCGCGTGGATTCCAGGCGTTCCGGTACGCAGCGTGTACCACTTCGAGCTTGCCGTTCGCTTGGCCAAGGAATTCTCCTTGGCCCAGGAATTCTATTGGTACAATCCCTCGCGCCTGCCAACTCCGGCAGAATGGGTGACGGTGCGGCGCGTCCGCGTCAAAGATGCCGTCAACATGATCTGGTGGTTTTCCAAAACCGAATGGCCGAAGGCAGACAATCGCTGCATTCTCCAGCCCTACAGCGAGAGCATGAAGCACTTGATTAAGCATGGCTACAAGGCCAAAAGGCGTCCTTCTGGACATGACATCTCGACGAAGTTTCAGAAGGACAACGGCGGCGCAATTCCGCCAAATCTGATTACGATTGCCAACACCGAATCGAATTCCATGTACCTGCGGGAGTGCAAGAAACGCGGCTTCAAGGCGCATCCGGCGCGCTATCCCGAAAGCCGGCCTATGGAGAACGCTACGAAGACGTCCGTCTTCCAATCGCGTGCCATCCGCCACTCGCGCATTGCACCCATTCGGCATCCGAAAGCACTGAGGCAGCCGCATCGAAGTCGTTTTCGAAAACTTGGCAAGTATCACAGCGTTCGGCAA
This sequence comes from Planctomycetaceae bacterium, assembly GCA_009691905.1. Lineage (GTDB taxonomy): Bacteria > Planctomycetota > Planctomycetia > Planctomycetales > Planctomycetaceae > SIAF01. The sequence goes on from SIAF01000276.1 coordinate 8,866, forward strand.
CAACCCAATGCGCGCCACGAATGGGAATGCGACACAACGGGACCGATGGAACGCGAATTCCGGATCCATCGCAGCCCTCACACCTGTTGCCCTCGTCTACATTGTCGTATTCATCGTGGCGGTTGTGCTGGTTGCTTCCACGCTTCGCCTGAAACGACGTACCAATTCGTGCCGTCATAGTATATTCGTCCATTACGCTTCAACTGCTGCTGCGCCGTTCGTACGGCGTGTTTCCATTTCTTTCCGTATCTACGACCATTGATGATTCGGTCCACCTTCTCATCACAGAGATCCGGATGCAGATGCGCGATGAGTGGGTGCAGCGTCTCTGTTCGCATTGGACCGTGCTTTGTCAGGAGGTATTCGACTGTCTTTGCAAAAACGGTGTGCATCGCGCCGCCGCTTAGGCGCATGCCGATCAGAGCGTCCTCAGCCCTGCGCAACTTAACCCGAACGCTGCGTAACGCGTTTTTTTTTGCTATTTGGTACGCGTTCTTAGCATTTTCGACGATTTCGCAGTATTGCTGCAATGCGACGGTATCGACCGACGCGCCCAACTCGGAGAGAGCCCCCAAATCCGCGCGGATTTCTGCCACGATCCGCCGATCATGAATTTCAACACCGTATTCGTAATTGCGGAACAGCCCGCCAGCGGTGAGGTTAGCAGAAGTGACGATTGCCGCTAAGTTGTCTGCGATATAAACCTGCCTCGTCACCAGAATTCGTGGGTGAATTTTGGAGTGGGGAGGTCGGATAGGGTGTGATACAGGGCGATTTTTGCGATTTCCGGGGAACGAAAGCCATACGCTTTTCTCAGGGTCAGTTTTGCCTTGTTGTTGAAGCCTTCTACAGT
>SIAF01000277.1 GCA_009691905.1 Planctomycetaceae bacterium
CCCTCGCAAATGCTGGGGCGATGCGAAGGCGAAGGTGGAGGGGGCGGCCCCCTTCTGTCGAGCCTGAGCTGAGCTCCGACGTCGCAACCTTCCGAAAGACGCTGCGAAAGAACCCGAAAACGACCCACGAATTCGGAAGAGGAACCTTAAAATTCAGCAGCAGGGCTAACTGCAATTGCGTGATTGCAAGATAGCCGAGCATTTGGGCGATTTCGTTCTCGTGAAATGCGGTAACGACTTTTGTGTCAGCGATAACCAGATCGTCGACGATCATGTCGGGACGCAGTAAGCCGATTGCGTGGCCGTCGTAGGTGACAAGAAACTCCTTTTGCAGTACGACGCGGTGTCCGCGTTTACGAAGTTCAATGGCGAGTGCCCGCTCGTACAGCTTTTCGCCCAGCCCTGGCTTCAAATGATTCAATACGGTCATCGCCGCACCGATGATCGACTCACTCAACTCCTTGTGAATCAACTCTGAGTTCATTTGGATTCAGCTCCAATTGTATGACTAGGGCTGACAAAGACCACGGATTACACTGATGACACGGATAAGAACTGCTCTACATCCGTGTCATTCGTGTAATCCGTGGTTTTTGAATTTCTCCTTTTCATTCTCTCCTTGGTTTTTCTCCATGCGAACGCATCACCGGGGCGGCGGGGGTTTGGCTGTCGTTTTCTGTTCGGCGTCGCGTTTGATCGCGGCGGTGACGGCGGGGTCGACGCCGTACAGAAATTCCAGTTGCAGCAGATTTTTATGGATCAGCGATTCGATAAACGTCGGCAGATACCCGGTCGGCAACAATTGTTTGCCGTCGCGGTAATTGTAGATATCGGTGATGATGAGCTGCTTCGTTTCAGGATCGATGCCGGCGACTTCGGAGATCTGCGTCACGACCCGTTTGCCGCCCGGCATGCGGGTGATCTGCACTACGACGTCGATTGCCGAGGCGATCTGACGGTGGATCGAGATCACGGGCAGTTCGACCGCCATCAACACCAGAACTTCCAGCCGCCTGATGACTTCTTCGGCATTGTTGGCGTGGACGGTCGTCATCGAGCCGTCGTGGCCGGTGTTCATGGCCTGCAGCATGTCGATCGCTTCGCCGCCGCGGCACTCGCCCACGATGATTCGGTCGGGCCGCATTCGCAGGGCATTTCGCACGAGATCGCGAATCGTGTAAGCCCCGGCCCCTTCGACGTTGGCCGGCTTGCTTTCGAGGGTGACGACGTGGTCCTGATGCAGTTGCAGTTCGGTCGTGTCTTCAATGGTGACGATCCGCTCTTTATGCGGGATAAAGCTCGAGAGCACGTTGAGCATCGTCGTTTTTCCGGTTCCGGTGCCCCCCGAAACGAGAATGTTCTTGCGGTCGATGACGCAGGCCCGCAGAAACATGGCGGCCGAGGGGGTCACGCTTTTGAGCTCGATCAGGTCGTCCATCGTAAAGCGATGGGCGGGAAATTTACGGATCGTCAGGCACGGGCCGCGAATCGCCAGCGGGGGGATAATCGCATTCACGCGCGAGCCGTCGGGCAAGCGCGCGTCGACCAGCGGCTGGCTTTTGTCGATCCGCCGCCCGACCTGGGCCACGATCCGCTCGATGATCGACTCGGTGACTTTGTCGGAAATGAACCGCCGGCCCGACAGTTCGAGCACCCCGTCGCGCTCGACATAAATGTGATCGCTTTTGACGACCATGATTTCGTTGATCGTCGGCGCACGGATCAGATCCTGCAGCGGGCCGAAACCGAACACGGTGTCTTTCAGGTCTTTCTTCAGCGTTCGCAGAATCAGGTACCGCCGCAACTCCTGGTGCAAGTGCGGGCGAACCAGCGGAAACACCCCGGCAAAATGGCTCTCGACCTTTTGAATGCGACCGCTCAAGTCAGGCTCGGCGTCGAGGTTCAGACGCTCGCGGGTGAACGTCAGCAAGTTGCGCAGTTCGCTCTCGCGCTCGGAAATCAGCGTCGCCGGAATGTCGAATTCGTTTTTGGCCAGCACCACCATCCCCGCCAGGGCCGGCCCGCCCTCCAGAATCAACTGATTGATCAGGTAATCGCGGAGCGTGAGCCCCGTCACCTCTTCCAGCAGGGCCGCGTTCTCGGCACCGAACAGGTTCAGCTCGCGACAGATATCTTCAATGTTGTTCTCGAGCAGCAGAATGCTCTCGGAGTTTCCGACGCGATTCGATTCGAGTTCGTACAGGTCGAGCCGCTCGAGCAGTTGCCGGTGGATTCGCAGTTCGAGATCGGCCATGATCGAGCGCAGGTGGGCTTCGAGCTGCGTGCGGGTGATGACCGCGGCCTGCTCGGCTTCGAACGTCAGCGAATACGGCCAGATGCGTACCTGCTGACCCGGCGAAAACTCGATCGACTGGCCACCCAGCACTTCGGTCTCGCCCACCATGCAGCCGTTGATGCCCACGTTTTCCAGCCGCAGGCTGCCGTTGCTGTGCGTCACGATCGCATGCTGTTTCGAAACGAGCGGGCTTTGCAGCACGATCGTGTTCGCGGCATCGCGGCCGATACGAATCGTCGCGGCCGAGACTTCGACCATCGTGCGACGAGAGTCGTGAATCTTGTTGTACCAGACCTTCACAGAGTCCGCTCCGCGGGGTTCAAGAGTGAAAGAGTCGAAGAGTCACTAACGACTTGCAGAACCTTGGCTCTTCGCGCCGATCATCAATCATTTCAACGCTTTCGCGACGTCGCCAGACGGGTGCAGCAGCACCTGCACCTGTTGAAAATTGGTCAACCGCAACAGGTCGGAAATCTGTTGGCCGCGCTCGTCCAGGACGCCCGCCGTGATTTTGACGGCAATCGCCATGATGTTCTCCTGCGCCGCGGTTCCGCCGTAGGCTTTCAGCACCTCGGAACTGCCCAGTCGATTGCCCAGCGCCAGAATTCGAAACGGACCGATGATCTCGGTCGCCGCCTTCGAGGCATTCGGCCTTGTGTCCTCGCCCCCCCCCGGTGCAGAGACGAGGGGCGGGGCGCCGTGATTCATCCGGGATACGACGAACGAAACCTGGTCGCCCGCGTTGACCAGCGAGGGGACAAACGTGCGCGTGTCGACCGGAATCCACAGCACGCGTTCGTCGGGGGCCAGCAGTTTTTTGATGTCGGTCTCAGGCGGCGTCCGCAGGTGCTGCCGCAGGATGATTTCGCCGGGTCCGTAGCTCTTCGTGGCCGCCATTCCGACGACTGTCTCCAGTTCGCTCCACAGCGGCGCCCCTTTTTCGAGGTCGCCGACGGCATTCTTGGGGATCGAAATCCGGCGGAAATGCGCTTTGGTGAACCGATCGCCGGCATTTATTTTCGTTCCATCGTCGACTATGATGAAATGCACCTGCTCGATTTCCAGTCCCTTCTGGGCCAGATAGAGCCAGTTGCAGAACGCCCCGACGATTCCCAGACCGACGGCGATCAACAGCCCCGGTACGCCTTTCATGTCCCGCCTCGCTTCCAGTTAAGCTGCTTACGGTGCGACCTGGATCAGCCCGGTCAAACCACCGGTCGCGTCGCGTGAAAACCCAACTTCGATCTGCCGGCCGGGCCTGGTCTGGGTCGAACCAAATCGCGCCGACCAGACTGACGCCGCGACCTGCCAGCCCTCTCGTGCCGACAGGCCCCGCTGCTCGAATTCGCGGTCGAAAAACGCCATCCATTGTTCCACATTTCCACGACCGCTGAAGGCGATCAACGCGTCGCCGGCATCGCTGCGAAGACCCAGAATCCGCCGACTGCCGGGGGGCAGCGCGAATTCGGGCGTGGCCCCTTCGGCAGCATCGGAAGCCAGAAATATATAGATCGTCCAATTCGCATCCCCCATCGGGACGGCCAGTCCCCAGCATACCAGACGCCACGGGGGGGTCGCACGATCATTTTCGGCCTCCGGAAAACGCCGGACCCCCAAAACCAGTGGAAAATGCTCGTCGAGCCGAAAAACCCGCCAAACGCCCGGTTCTTCGGCGACCGGCTGCAGCGCCGCCGTGCGAGCCACCAGGCTTTCAGCCGCATCGTGTACAAGCGGTGTCGGCTGTCGCGCGCCCTTGACCGCCGCCTGACACCGGGCGACCAGTTGAGTCAGAGCCGCTTCGCGATCGCCCGAAACGCTTTGGCGGCTCAGGGCCAGCGGCGCATCGCCGAATTCGAGCAAAACCGGCGCAGCCCCGGATCCCCAGGGGTTCGTCTCGGACTCGTTGGCGACGACCGGGACTCCCGTCTCGGGATCGGCGCGCCACCACTCGATCAGTTGCCGACCGATCGACAGGCCGCCGATCAGAACGACCGCAATCGCGATCAGATCGGTCGTGCGACTGCTGATGCGTCGGGCCAGTGCGCTAATGCCTGTCGCGCCGGGGGGGTTCGGCGCCGTATCGGTTGTCGAGGGCGCTGGATCTGCGGTGGGTTGTGATTCAGGCGTCATAGACGAGGGGACGGAGATTTCGGGGAAACCCTATCAGAGTGTTCCCAGAAACTTCCCGATTTGCGCCATCTTGATTTTGATGAACCCCGCCTGCGGGCTCATAGGATCCATTTTTGACAATTGATCTGCGTACATCGCGAGAAATGCTTTGGCCATCACCTCGGGCACACCGGGTATATTTTCCTCAGCACGTCGCCCTTTCCGCCCCTGAATCCTGTCAACCAACGGCAGCACAGCGCCTATGTGTACCTCCTCCTTGTCCAACGAGCAGCCCGAACTCAGTTGCGGGTGAAAGTCAGGTGGAGGAGGCCCATACCAGGCTGCCAGCTCTTCATCGCGATCGAGCGGATCGAGATTGCGTCGCTGCGAATCATTGATGATCGCCAGCGCGGCTTGCCGGTACTCGTCGGCATACTGCTGGACGTTCGGCGGCGGAACGAATTTGTAAAGTCGCAGCCCCCTCCGCGTTTCGTTCACGCCGAATCCCTGTTCCCAATACCGCCACTGGCTGTCGATCAGCAGATGATCGAGGTTCAGATGGACCCCCGGCAGCTTCGGAAACACGGGAAACTTTCGATCGATGATCGCCTGGCCCTGCTTGACTTCGCCGGACAGGTCGAGCATGTTCGGATCGACAAGCAACTGACTTTCGGGAGCGGCGCTGTTGGGACTGCGCAACACCGGACCGCGCACGACACTGTTTTGCACAAACGGATCCTGCGGAAACAGCGGGGGGGGCGCGGCGGGAATGACGGCCAGGCTTGCATTTTGCGTCGGCCAGCCCGCGGGACGCGGGTCGGTCGCGCCGTTGCGTCCACCGCGCACCCGCCAGACCGCTTGACGACTGACGGCTAACGCGCGCAACTTCCATTTGACCTCGATCCCCATGTCGATGATTAGCGCCAGAATCGCCAGCAGAAACGGCAAAGTCAGAACCAGCTCGAGCGGAGCCAGTCCGCTGCGGGATGATCGAGGCAGGCGTTTTTGTGGTCGGTGAGTCATGGCGGCGGAAATCGAACACGAAGGATCAGTTCATCGGTCGCCGGATGCCCCGGCGATCTGCCGGGTTCAGTGCCCGTTCAAATTGCGCAGCGTCTGGCTCGTCGCACTTCCTAGGCGAGGAAGCTTGACCGTCAGCGGTTGACTGAGGGCTAGATCGGGCGGTTTCGTCTGAAGAATTTGCGCCAATCGCGCGGTCGTTGACGGGACGAGCTGAACCGTCCAGTTCTGATTGAGCAAATCCCAATGCGGGGGCCAACCCTCGGTCAGCCAGTCATCAGTTCCCTGGCCCCCAGCTCCTCCGTGGCCGGGGTCGGCCGCCGGTTGCGGAATCGAGACGTCGATTCCCAGCCCCCCGCCGATGTTTGAATCCGTGGCCGAACTGGTGCCCGATCCGCCCCCTTGTCCCGACATACGCACCATTCGCGGCCGGGGTATGAACAAATGCACCTGCGCAAACGTCAGCGGGTCGCTCTCAAGCGGATTGCGGAAGAACCCGGGAAACGTCTCTTTAAACTGCGGACGGTACACGACCCCCAAAAACATGAAGTTGGTGTCGAGGTACTGATCGATTGCATACACATCCTCCGAAACCCGCAGAGTCTCGGCATCGCGGCCACCCTCCAGCAGCCGCATCACGTGCGGAAGATTGCTGCTGGGATATTCTGCCAGCAAGCGGTCCAATTGCCCGCAGGTAAATACCCGCCACAGATTGATGAATTGCGACATTTTGGCTTCGGCGGCGAAAAACCGCAGCCGGTCGGCCGTCCACTGCTCGAGATACACGCGCGCGAGATGGTCTCGCTGCTGTGTGGCGCGGGCCAGGTAGTCGGCACCGTTGGGGATCGCCTGGAAATCGAAATCGGCGCCGGCCAGCGGATCGGGGTGCGGGTCGGGAACGGCATCGGGCGCATTGCCCGATTGACCCGGCTCAGGGTCGATGGCCGGCAACGTCCGAGTCACAGGATCGCGTTCGTCGGGGTAACCGACCGCCTCGGCTCGAGTCCGCCACAAAACACCCACCTGCTTCCGCTGCGGCGGCTTCAATCCATGACGGCGGGCGACCTCATTCGTTGCCTGCTGCGCGACATGCGGCAGCGTCTGCACGACTGCTCGTTGAAACTCAGGAATCAGCCGTTCACTGAGCACATATTCGAAAACAGGCAGCACCAATTTCGACGTTGCTGCCGACATGTCGGAATACGATCGGACCAGTTCCTGTTCGAGCGGCACCTTGTGCGTAATCGCCTGTCCCAGCGATCTGAATTTGGGAAACTCGGACTTCGAAAAAATCGGGCCGATCGTTGCCCAGGCGTCCAGAATCTCGGGCACCATCGACTCGGCATTGCGGTCGCGCGCCTCGCGCATGAAGGCCGTCAGTGCGAACACGTCGCATAAAAGGTGATTGCTGAACGACAGGGCGTTCATCCCCCGCGCCAGGACGACCCCGCCCGAGTACGCTGCGGCATCGGCCGCGTTCTGCATTTTCACCTTGTCGTCGATGTGCCGGCCGACGTTGATCACCATCCCCAGCACCAGCATCAACCCGATGACGGTCACCACGGTCAACAGGCTGATCGTCCCCCGCTCATCCCGATGCAAGTTCACCAACCGAGCCGCCCGGTCGCGCACCCTCCGGCGAGCGGGGGGCGTCAGCCCCCTGTTACTTCTTCGTCTCGCAGGCGCGCACAAATAGACACCGCCGGGCTGACGCCCGCCGCTCGCAACCCGGTCACAATCAGTCGATCGGCTGTGCATAGGGCATCACCGATTTCAAACCTTCATTGGTCAGCGTCACCGACGCCTGGATCACGATGATATACATCTTGATGTTGCCGTCGGGGTTTTTGTACGACTCATGGGGCGCCTTTTCGATCATGGGACTGACGTGATCGACAGAGCCATCGTCGGGCTTGAGCGCGGTCGCCAGCAACCGCCCAGGGCCGGGAAGCAAGGCAAAATTGTGCCAGACGCTGACCGTCAGGGGGTCTTCCCAGCCGATTTCGCGGTTGTTATGGGGATGCGTCACGGCGCGCACCCCATTTGGCGGATCGCTTTCGTACGTCGTAAAGCTGGGATAGGGGTTGTACGTCGGACGACCGCCGGCCCCATCCCCGTCCCGGTCAATCCCCGAAATCTCAATCCAGGTGTTGCGGCAACTGTATTCGATTTTCTTTTCGATGACCTTCATCGCCCGGGGATATCGGGCCGACGAGGGAACGAGCGTGGGATACAACTGTTGCATGGCGTTCAACTGTTGCATGGCGTTCAACAGATACGACGCCTGGCTCGGAGCCTTTAAGTCCCGCGACGGCGCCAAGGGCACGCAGGCCAGGGCGGCTGTCGTCCAGATCTTGCGGTATTTGAAATTTCGGGTCGGATCGGCGTACGCGTTGAACGTGATCCTCTTCGTCAACCAGTGGGGAAAACTCGACAAGCCGACATCCATCGAGTCGTGGTCGAGGGTATTGGCGGGTTCAACTTTCGAGACGTCCGCCGGCAGCCACACAATCGCCGATCGCGCGGCCGCGAAGGCCGCATAATGAATCACGGCAATTCCCACCATCAATTCGGCCACCTGCACGATGAACATCAGCAGCATGATGAACAAGGGCAGCGTGAGCACGAAGCTCAGCGTTTGAACGCTGCCCGCTTCGCAGCGGTGCAGCCGCCGCAGTTTTCCCAGCTCGAGCCGACCGCCGCCGGCGCGCATCAGCAGCCGCAGCACAACTGCGGCCGCCAGCAGCCAGCCCATCCACGGCAGCCAGGCTTCGATAATCGCGCGATGCATGGAAGACGACGGAGTTAAAGAGTTGAAAAGTCAAAAAGTGCAAGAGCTACGGGAGGTTCGGCTGGGGGTATGATTTCTTCCCACAGCAGGCTAAAGCCTGTACTCCAGCCGTTGGAGTCCAGCCTTAAGGCTGCCGTCGGTCGCGTCATCCCGGCCGTCTCTATTAGCCGTGGACACATCCTAAAAAATGTCAACCAGGTTAGAAATGACAATCAGCACCGCCGGCAAGGCGGCTGGCGCCAGATACAACGGCCGCCGCAATTGCCGGCGTTCGTCGTCGGTCAGTGCCAGCCAGTCACCGATTTTGAGGCTCCACAACAGATGCCGCAGCATTCCCGACGCCAGTTTCAGCAAGCCCACGCGCCATACCAGCATAGCCAAACCCGCCATTCCGCCGAGCACAAACGTCCACAGCAGGGCTTCGACCCCCTGTTCGACCCCCAGGAAGGCCCCCAGCATCGCCAGCAGCTTGACATCGCCGCCGCCCACATTGAACAGCACGTAGCAGAATACCATCAGTCCGCCGCATAGCCCCAATCCTTTGAGGCTGTCTTCCAGCCCGCGGGAACCGTCCCATCCATGCGTGAGCGCGTTGATGACCAGTGCCGCGACGATTCCCGAATACGTTGCCAGGTTGTGAATTTTCTGCGTTACAAGGTCGGAAACCGCGACGGCGAGCGTGAGCGCCACGAGCACGACATTCGACACCAGATCGGACGATTCCATAACGGCGTTTTGTCGCGCCCAGGTCGCTCCGCACGCGCAGCCAGAGGTGCGGTCCGGCATCCACCCCCCGGATTACCGACCACGGGATGACTGACCCTGGAATTACTGACACAGGGATTACGGACCGTTCGTGACCTTGTCGGTGTTGCCTTCGAGGTCGGTCAGCCCCTTGTAGAAATACTGCTTGATCCGCGGCCAGCCGTATTTGATGATGAAGATCAAAATCGGCAACGCGATCGCTCCGATGATCAAAACCGTTTCGAGACTGACGGCACCGCGCTCGTCCCGATGAAGTCGCGCGATCAACTTGCGGAAGGCAGTAAACGTCGGCATGGTCTGGTCCTCGATAACCCCGTTACATGAGCGGCCAACTGATCAGCGCGCAGGTGAACTCGTAAACCGCCCGCAACACGCGCCCCGACTGGTATAGCGCCAGGCCCCCGAGCAGGGCGGTGACACCCAACACGAGAACCGAATCGAGCGTCGCCTGCCCGGTTCGAATCCCGGCATTGCGGCACTGCGCCTTTTGGCACTGAGGTCGTCGAGCGCGTTGCATGCGCGGCCTCTTGAAAAACTGCACGCCTGAATCATACCCGCGGATTGGGTGAAACGCCAGAAAACTTTGGTAGTTCTACTGTCGATTGTACTTGACGAGTTGCAACCTGTTTTATAGAGACCCCTTGCGGGAAATGGATTTCCTTTAAGGAGATGCACGATGGAACGGCGATTCGAGCTCCGAAAGCAGCGGCTGTTGGCCGATGCGGAGGTTGGTT
>SIAF01000278.1 GCA_009691905.1 Planctomycetaceae bacterium
CTATGTGAACCGCCCCCGTTCGGACGAACCCGGAGCCGAAACGATCTGGAAGGGACTGCAACGAATGCACGACATGGCCCTCTGCTGGGAGACCTTTGGCCCCGGCGATGATGGATAACTCAAAGATGTGTGTAACAACGAGGGCTGACACCCCCGGCGATTCCATGTCGCCCTCCGGGCTGAAAAAATCAGACTGCCTTCAAGGTCGGATGCGGGAACAATGGTTCTTTCCCCCTTGGAACAATTCCCCCCCGCACCATATACTGGCCGCATTGACTATTGCGACAGCGCACCTTGACGTAGGTCAGGCTTTCCAGCCTGACGCGGATGGCCCAATCGGCTGATATCACCGTGATTTTGTCAGCCTGGAAAGGCTGACCTACCTGGTGCGCTCTCGATCTACCAGCCGCATTGACGAGAGCCACTATGCCCTTCCCGCGAATGTTGCGTGTCCGTCAGAAATTCGAATGCCCCCGCGTCGACGACATTCCTGCCGAGGTCGAGCGGCAATTGGCGGCGCTCAAGCTGTCTGACAAGGTCAAGCCGGGGCAGACGGTGGCCATCACTGTCGGCAGTCGCGGGATCGCCAATATCGCCCCGCTGACCAAAGCCATCGTCGCGCACTTCAAAAAACTCAAAGCAGTCCCCTTCATCGTGCCGGCGATGGGCAGTCACGGGGGCGGGACGGCTGAAGGACAGCGGGCGATCGTCGAGGGCTATGGCATCACCGAAGAGTTCGTCGGTTGCGAGATTCGCTCGTCGATGGAAACGGTGATCATCGACCAGACTCCGCAGGGAATTCCCGTCCACTTCGACAAGTACGCCTTCGGCGCCGATCATGTCGTCGTCGCCGGGCGGATCAAGCCGCACACCGGCTTCGTGGGCGAGATTGAAAGCGGCCTGCACAAGATGATGCTGATCGGCCTGGGGAAACATGCCGGGGCCAAGGTTTACCACCGGGCGATCCTGGACTACAGTTGGATCGAAATCGTCTCGGCCGTCGCCCACAGTGTGCTGCAGAAGTGCCGAATTGTTTGCGGCGTGGGTTTCGTCGAAAACGCCTATGACGAAACGGCGCTGATTGCCGCAGTGGCGCCGGAAGATTTCGTGCGTCGCGAAAAAGAACTGCTGATCCTCGCGAAAGCGTGGTTGCCGCGACTGCCGTTCAAGAAAGTCGACTTGCTGATCATCGACGAGATCGGCAAGGACATCAGCGGCTCGGGGATGGATACCAACGTCGTGGGTCGCAAGTACAACGATCACCGCGCGACCGAAAACGACACCGTTGCCGTCAAGACGATTTTCATCCGCGGCCTGACCGAAGCCACGCACGGCAACGCCTGCGGCCTGGGAATGTCAGAGTTCACCAACCAGCGGACGATCGACTCGGTCGACCGGCGGATCACCGCCATAAACGCCATCACCGGCGGTCACCCCCCGGCGGCGGCGACGCCGATTTCCTTCGAGACCGATCGCGACGTGCTCGAAAACGCGCTGCCGACGATCGGCCTGACTGATCCCGAGCATGCGAAAATCGTGCAGATCTCGAACACGCTGCACCTGGCCGAAGTCCTGGTGAGCGACGTCTACCTGAGCGAGATCGAGAAACGCGACGATCTGGAAATCATCGACGGCCCGCACGAAATGGAGTTCGACGACGACGGCAACCTCTATCCGGTCGCTGCCGAGACGGCGGGAGTCCATTAACCGCTTGCGGCGAAGCCGAACCAACCGGTTTCAATTCGAACTCGTGGCGCACGGCGTCAATCTGCGAGCACGGCTCCTTCAGCCGCTACGATCTCGCCGCGGCCGTTGATTTCCTGGCCAAGGCACTCAGGCGCGACTTGAGGCGTGCGGCTTTGTTCTTGTGAATGAACTTTTTCGTAGCCGCTTTGTCGAGCTTTTTGACGGCGGCGCCCAGCGCTGCGCCGATGGCGGGCGCGTCACCCGTGGCAGCCGCATCTCGAACCTTTTTTAACGTGGTTCGCAGCGAGGTCTTGGCAGCCCGGTTGCGCAACCGGCGTTTGTCGTTCTGCCGCGAGGCTTTGGCGGCATTTGGGTTATTCGGCATAGCTTCTCAAATCGACGCAAACGTGATGCGACCGCGCCTGAGCGTCGAGCCGGACGCGGCCATTTCGGAAGCAGGCATATTAGCAGTCGCCGCCACCGCCTGCCAGCGTGCGGGGCTTGTTCCGGGGACTACGAGAATTTTCGTCGGCCAGCGCGTCTCACGTCGTCAACCACGGCAAAACAAACTTCCGCACCGGGTCGGAAAGAACAGCAACGGTGACCCCCGTATAGAACAGCGCGCACACGATCAATGCCCCTTGCCGCCACCAGGAAGGGCGCAGTTCAGCAGGCAGCAACGTGCGATTGACGATCAAAATCTGAATGGCCCCCACGGCCAGCACGAAATTGGCGATCAGCCCCAGGAATTTGAACAATTCCAGGGCCGTGCCAAACTGAACGGCGATGCAGCCGATCACCGTCACGATGCCCAGCAGGGTGTAATAGATCGTCGTGATTCGCCCGCCGCGCCAGGCGCGGGCGCGGCTGCTGGCGGTCCAGACGATGTCGGTGACCGTCCGCACCAGGACGTCGGTGTTGCCCAGGTGGGTTGAGAACAAGATCCAGAAGCCGTTGAGCAGTCCCAGAATCCAGAAGCCGCTCCAGTATTGGTCGCGGAGGAACTCGGCCTGCATCGCACCGGCGGCAACCCCTTCCATATTCGCGGCCTGGTCGGGGGGGATAATCGCGGTGGCGAGATTGACGTTTAGATACATGCCGACGAAGCACCCCAAGGCCCACAGCCACACCTGGTCGACTTGCACGTACTTCCACCACAGCGACCAGCGCCGCCGATTCTCAGAGGTGATCGGAAACACCTTGCCGACATGCGAAGGGCCTGAATCTTCACCGCCGAACGCGCTGCCGATCGCCCCGACTTTGCCCCCCATCCCGAAGCCTTTGTCTCGAATCCAGTTCGAAATTGTGAGATTGCCGATCCCGCCCGAGCCGGCGGTTGCGGCCAGCGTCCCCAAAAGCAGAATATCGGCGAAAAAATCGGTTCCCTCGGGAATGTAGCCGAACTTGAAGAAACCGAGTGCGGTCTCCAGCGAATGAGCGAACGGCACGAAAAACACGTTGACCACCGTCAGGAAAATGAAAATGTAGGCGATCATCCCCCACGACAGAATCTCGAGCGTCCGCTCGACCTTTTTGCCTGACATCAGCAGCACGACCCCCAGCGCGATAACGCTGTAAATGGCGATTTGCAGCATCACCGAATCAGTCGCGGCCGGCAGCCGAAACAGCACTGCGGCCACGACGACGGTCGCGCAGCCTCGTGCCAGCGCGGGAACCCCCAGTTGCAACACCGCCAGAAAAACATAAAACCGGCCCCAGAACGTCGAACCGGGCCGCAGGCGCATGATGCCGGTGACGATCGGCTCACCCGTGTACAGCGTGTAGCGAATGCCTTCCAGGTTGAACACCAGTTGCAACACGATCGCGACCGAGGCGATCCAGAAGATGTCGGTGCCGTGTTTGACCGCCGCGGTCGGCCCGACCAGCCATTCGCCCCCGCCGATCGACGCCGCCAGCAAAATGGCCCCCGGCCCGATCGTGCGAAACACGTTTCTAATTGAAAACGGCAAGGGCTCTGGCAGGTCGTCGTGCCCCCATGCGGGAAGACGGCTCATGCCCCGGTCCTCCCGGCGCGGGACGGCCGAACCGGTTCGATCGATCGGGTCTTTGCGCCGCGACGCGCTGGTCTGCCGCGCGACGGACGCTCGAGCGCTACCTGGTTTCGTTGCATGGGTTTGATGGAGAGGCTTTTTGTGAGGGACTGCACATCAGGGATTGACGGGACCGCCGCCGGCCGAGATATTGACCTGCGTGCAGCTCCAGCCTTCGAGGCATTGACTGCTCACTTCGGCGCCCAGCAGGCACGCCACGCCGACTTCCGCGGCAAACGCCAGCTCTTCAATGTTTTCGCTGTGCAATCGACCTTCGACGCGAAACAGAAACAGACTGATCGGGGCCCGGTTCAAGGCTCGAAAGGCACTAGCGGCGCCGCGGCGCACCCCTTGCTCCCAGTCTTCGAGCGAGTACGACTTGGCCAGGTCGTCGACTCCGTAGAGCGCCGCTTTGAAATGCGGTGAGTGCACCAGAGGCAGATGTTCGTCTCCATCGATCAGTGTCATGCTCAGTTCGGTCCAAAGCTGAACCGAGGAGTTCTCAACCCGCACCCGGATCGCACCAAATGAGGATGGAATTCCACGATTCGACGCATAGCCCCGGTTACCCCCGTTCGAGAGGTTGCCCCCGTTCGACATGTCTGCCACTTTGCCCCATGCCCGCCGCTAGTTTTTCTTCTGATCGGTTTTCTGATTCTGGTCCGGCGGCGCAGCCGCCGGTTTGACGCTCAGCAATGTGTGTTCTTTTTCGTCGTACATGTACTTGTAGCCGTAGGGGAGCACCGGCAATTGAATGTTGTTGGCCTTGATGATTTTTTCCATGAAC
This sequence comes from Planctomycetaceae bacterium, assembly GCA_009691905.1. Classification (GTDB taxonomy): domain Bacteria; phylum Planctomycetota; class Planctomycetia; order Planctomycetales; family Planctomycetaceae; genus SIAF01. Next base: position 4,525 of record SIAF01000278.1, read on the forward strand.
TCTTCGTAGTCTTTGGGGTACCTTCCCTCGGTCGCGTTATACAGCCCCATGGCGTGATCGACACCGATGATCGAAACCTTTTCCATCCCCGGTCGGTAGGCCGACAGTCCAGCCGTAAAGGGGTCGGTGGCGTGAATCTTCTGATCGCTGATTTCCTGGTCGGCATTGGGGTCAAATTTGCCGATCTCCTGCGTTGTCTTGCCGAGAACCGAATTGCCTGCGGGCTTTGCTTCGGCCTTCGGGGGCTCGGCTTTCGCAGCCTCGTCTTTTGGAGCAAACTTGAGGCAACCCCCTGCCAGGAGAGCCGTCAGACACAACGCCGTTGTGAAAAAGGCTGTGACAGATCTGGTCATGAGATTGACTCCCCGAGAGAACAGCGCCCGCAAATCGAGACGAAACCACCTTTTCAGTCTAGCGGGGCGCTGACGGGGGAGCAACGCGGGGGTGGGGTCCCTGACATTCGCGGCAGCACCGGTCCCATCGCGGCAGCGCGGGGCCAATCACGGCAGCGGGCAAGACACTCTCCGCCCGGCGGCGCCGGTCAAAACCGCAGGTTGTAGCCGGCCGTGATCAGCCAGTCGGTTTTAAGCTGCGGGCCGAACAGCGACTGGTAGACGGGAAGGCCCCCCTCGACCGAGAAATACTGCGCGCGAACGTAGTCGCCGCCGGGAACGTAGAAGTTCATCCCGAACAACAGGTCGATCTGACGGCCCCCCTGCAAGTGGGGGCGATTGGTGGGAACCAGCAGTTGATTCAGCCGCGGATCGGCCCCGAACAGGTTGCCCCAGATATTGCCGTCGATGCGGGTCGAGAGGCTGACGTAGTCATTCAGCCGGCGTGCCAGCCAGCCGGTCATCTCGAAGCGGTTGCCGACTTTGTAGTCGAAGTTATTGAGGCCCAGTCGAATCGTGCCGATGCCCTGCACGCCCCACGTCCAGTCGTCGGTCTGACCGCGATAGGTGGCCCCCGGCATCAGGTCGTAGGTGCCCGAGGAGACCCGCAGCGGATACGACTTGTCGGGAGAGTCGGGGGTGGGGGGGAAACGCTCGGACTCCTGCACCCCCAGCGGAAACTGCAGCCCCAGATTGAGGTGTACCTGCTGCCGGTCGCCGCGCCACACGACGTACAGCGCTTCGAGAATCAAATCGCCCGGGTCGCTGTTGGAATTGGTGATCGAGCCCCCGCCGCGCGTCATCTGATTGAGCGAAATATCCCAGAACGGCAACAGCGCCAGCAGCGTCAGGTCGTCGGTGACGCCGTACTCCAAAAGCGCGATTTGCTTTTGCGTCTGCATGTGCGTCGGCGCAATCGCAAAGTTGTTGAGCACGCTGCCGGTGCTGACGTTGCTCGTTCCGTCGCGATTCCCGTCGAAGATCGTGTTGATGTATCGATAAGACACCAGAAACTCGCCGCCGGCCGCCAGCGTATGATCGCCGAAGACACCGATCGGCGCCAGCCCATCGGGTCGGTCGAGATCGAATCGCGGACACTCGAAGGGACCCTGGTGGTACGTTTCGGCCGGGTCGCCGACGGTTTGCAGAAACTCATCACGATACTCGTCCTGAACCACTCCCTCGGGGGGTTTGATCAGCAGGTAATTGACGGGGGGCGTCATCGTCGGCGTCGACCGGGGCGCCCGCACATTGCCCCACTGTGCGGGAACCGGGTCGGAGGTGAGCGGCTGCCCGCGGCTGGCCGATTTCTCAGGCGCGGCCCCTGGGTTTTGCGATGCGGTTTCGGGAGTGGTCGCTGAATCGTCATACAGGCGCGTCGTTTGCGCCGACGCCGCGCCGGCCCACAACAACACTCCCGAAATCAGCAAAGGACGAAACAACATGCTCGGCAGAGATCGACTTCAACGAGGAGTGTGCGGACGAATCGCGCGAGAACCCAAGCGGTTGTCTCTCTCTTATCGGTTGTGCGGGCTGAACTGATTGAACGGAAAGCAATCGGCGCACCATTTGCGTGAATTAGGCAAGATGGGCAGAACTTGCCGAGGACCTGCCGGAAGGCCGTCAGATATCAGAGAGTCGGGCCGGTCGGCCGTACGACGGCGTTTCGAATCCGTAGAACCGTTACGCGGTTGGCCCATGCGACCCGGCCAGCGCCTTGTTGAGCGCCGGCATCAGCTCGCGGGCGAACAGTTCCAGGCTGTGCAGCCAGCTCGGCTTGTCGTCCCAGTCGTAGCCCATCAGCACCAGCGTCCCGAACGGGCCGGTTTCGTCAATCAGCGCCAGCAGGCGCTGCAGCACGCTGTCGACATCCCCCGCTATGATCTGCTCGCCCATCAGGTAGTCGAGGTGGCAGTCGGCATCGGCCATCGCCAGGTCGCGCTTGTACATCTTGCGACCCAGCCCTTTGTCGAACAGCCGCCCGATGTACTCGAAATTCTGTCCCAGCGAATTCGTTCGCACCCGGCGCTGGGCTTCGGCTGTGGTGTCGGCCAGAAAGATCGAGCGGGCGATTTTGAAGCTGCGGCGATCGGGCGTGCGCCCCGCAGCCTCGGCGCCGTCGGCATAGTTTTTCCACAAGTCGGCCAGCACGTTGCCCGTCACCAGGCAATGCGCGAAGGGCTGGTAGCCGCGGGCGCCGGCCAACCTCATCGTGGTTGAGCCGCGACTCATGCCGGGCAACGCGATCGGCGGATGGGGCCGCTGCAGCGGTTTGTGGATATAACCGATGCCGGTTTCGGAATCGACCGATTTTTTGAGCGAAATGTTCCAGAACTTTCCGGCCATCTCATAAGGGGGATCGGTGGCCCACAACTTGAGAATCATGTCGAGCGCTTCTTCGACCATGGCCGGGGCCTGTTTGGGATCGGCCCCGAACAGTTCCTGGTCGGCGGTGACCGAGCCGGGGCCGAAGCACAGGTTGAGTCGCCCCTTCGAGAGGTGGTCGAGAAACGCCAGCCGCCCGGCCACATGTGCCGGGTGGTGCTGATTGAGGCAGACCGGCGCCGGCCCCAGTCGAATCGTCTTCGTCTCGCCCAGCGCCCGGGCGATGAAGATTTCGGGCATCACGATCGGTTCGTACTTCATCGTGTGATGCTCGCCGATCCAGAACTCGCTGAAGCCAAGCTGCTCGGCACGAACGATCAGCTCGAGATCTTCGTCGAAGCACTGCGCCAAGGGCTTGGCGGGAGGATGAAACGGCATGATGAACATGCCATACTCGATCGGCGGCTGCGACGAATTATTCATGGCGACGGTTTTCACAAAGAGACCGCGTCGCCGACCGCGCCCCGGAGGGGCGCGAATCGGCGATTTTTTTCGCTGCGGCAAGCGATTTGTAAAGGGGGTAAAGCCATCTGCGGGACGCGTTGGATTCGCAAGTATTTATCTCTTCGCGTTTGAGCCGGCCCCCTCGTTTCAACCAGTGGCCTGGTCGATGATTTTCACCCACAGGCTGAACGTGCCGGTGATCGAACTCTGGCACAAGGCGTTGTAGTTCACCTGGACCAGAATGTCTTCGGTCGGGTCGAGATGGATCAGATCGGCCTGCTGACGGCACTGCGACGAAACGACGTTGTCGGGCAGCCCCAGTTTATTCTGCCAGACGACGATCGCGTTAGTGGGGTCGTTCGGAAAGCGCCTGGAACTGACGGGGGGGTGGGGGCCGGTGCCGGCGGCGACCGGGTCGAACGAGAGATCGCCCGTCGCGCGGCGGACGAAGCGCCGCCCGACACCGAGGAAGGGTTCGAGGTCGAACGACCAGTCAATATCGGCCGCCGCGACCGCGATCACCCGCGCTCGCAGCGGGATGCCGTTGCGAAACAATCGGTTCCCGAAAAAATGGTTCGCCGCGCTCAGGCCGCTGTACAGCAGCCATTCGCCATCGGAGTTGTGAGGACCGATGTGAATCCCGTCGGAGGAGGAAGAACCCAAGCTGAACAACGCCGCGCCGGCGAACGTGCCCGGACTGAACATCGGCCCTGGACCCGGCCCTGGTCCTGCGCCACTGCAAACGTCGACCGACTTTCCCTTGAACCCCACCTGCGCCATCGTCGACACATCCGTCGTGGGGGGAGGGAACGGCGGGCCCGCAATGACGTTTAAGGACTTGGAGACGACATACAACGTGTTGGCTGCCGTGCCGCCAGCGTTGGAAGCGGCGAGTAACCTGCGATCCATGATCCACGGGACCGACACGTTCGCTGGACCGTCGCCGTAAAGGTCTCTCTTCGACAACGTCGCATCGGGCTGCGCGACGACTTGTGGCTTCGTGAAAATCTCGCCGGCGCGCGCGACTTTGAAGTACAGGCCGTCAAACTGAGTTCCCGAAGGCAGAGCAGTCCCCTGGCTGTGGCACAACGGCCCGAACAGGGCGCCGGGGGCGATCACGCGCTGCACATTACGTGACAGACCGTCGGCCGAAGGCTCTGTGATTGTCAAGGCGTCGGGTTCCGTGCCGTCATCGGTTTTCTTCTTCGACATTTGCATTCGTCACTTTCGGAAATAAGACTGGTGGATTAGAAACTCTGGATCTGAGCGTTGCGAAAAACTGTGGCTCCCCCCTCATTGATGATGCCGAGCCGCCCGTGCGAAACTAAGGGGCGCGGCCAATCGACCCCCAGTTGATCTCTCAGTTTGTCGAGGCGGACCCCATTCCATCGGACTTCGTCGAGAAAGCCGTCCCGAATCGAGAGCACGAGGGGAATCTCAAGACTGTCGGGCGCGTCGACCTTGGCCGAAAGAAAGTGAATCCGATCTGCTGTCGGAAGGAGCGCTCCGACCGGTGTCCAGGCCTCGAGCAAATCGCGATCGATGCGAAATTGCTGGCGGCCATCGAGGTCAAAACTGCGGAACAGGACGGTCTGAAAGCGGAGCGACTGGGTTCCGTCGTCCATGCGCCCTGGCTCGACTCCCCAGAAAATTCCGGCGGCGCCGGTCCAGTTGCTTTTCGAAATTTTAACTTCGATGCGAAAGTTCGACGAGGGGACGTCGATCAGCGTCAGCGCGCCCGTATGACTGCAGCCCAGCGCCACTTCCTGGCGTAGAGGGTTGAAATTCAAGGTTCCTCTCCGGAATTTGTGGGTGAATTCCGGTGAATCGCGTAAGGGTGTCGGAATGGTGCGTTCGTGATGGGGAGATTTGGTGTGCGTGGAGGGCCGCCCGGCTCGTTGTGGCCCCGCAGCCGCAATCCGGCCTGCCCACACCT
>SIAF01000279.1 GCA_009691905.1 Planctomycetaceae bacterium
AGCCCGATCCGAATTCCGTCCACCATCGCGCGTCCTCCGTGAGCCGTTGAATGAACAACCACACGGAGAACTTCTTACAACATCAACCCTCCTGGCGCAAGTCTTCCTAAATTGCCAAGACCCCCCAAAGTGCGCGCTGGCCCTGGGGCATGGGGCGGGCCGATGCAAAACTGGCGAAGGCATTCGGCGACATCGTGGCGGTCTGCGACGTCGACGCCAATCGCGCGGGGGAAGCTGCCGACGAGTTCAAGGCGGAAGGGAAGTACGGCGACTTCCGTCAGGCGATGGCCCACAAAGGGTTCGACGTCGTTCTCAATGGGACGCCCGATCATTGGCATACGTTGATCAACTTGCATGCGATGCGTTCCGGCAAAGACGTTTACAGTGAGAAGCCGCTGACGCTGACGATCGATGAGGGGCGAAAGCTGGTCGCGGTCGCGAGCGAAACGCAACGAATCCTGCAGACCGGCAGCCAGCAGCGCAGTGACGCCCGATTCCGTCTGGCGTGCGAGCTGGTCCGCAATGGACGCCTCGGCAAGCTGCAGCGAATCGTCACGTATCTTCCGACCGGGCTGACGGGAGGGCCGTTCGAGTCGAAGCCGGTCCCGCCGGAACTCGACTGGAACTTCTGGCTCGGCCAGGCGCCGCAGGTTGACTATGTCCCCGAGCGGTGCCATGTGAAATTTCGTTTCTGGTACGACTACTCGGGAGGGACCATGACCGACTGGGGCGCGCACCACAACGACATCGCGCAGTGGGGCAACGGCACCGAACGCTCGGGGCCGATCAGCGTTGAGGGAAAGGTGCTGGTCGAGCCGGTGCCCGGAGGGTTTACGACCGCCGCGCAGTATCAGGTCGAGTACACCTATGCCAACGGCGTCAGGCACACCTGCAAAAGCGTCCCGCGGGAAAACTTCTACGGACAGCCGACGGGCGAAGTCAACCAGACGGACGAGCGGAATGGCGTGCGGTTCGAAGGACCGGAAGGGTGGATTTTCGTAACCCGCGGCAAGATCGAGTCCAGCCAGCCGGAACTGCTCAAGAAGGAACTGCCGGCCGGCGCCGAGCGGTTGTACGTGAGCAACAACCACATGGGAAACTTCTTCGAGTGCGTCCGCTCGCGAAAGGCGCCGATCTGCGAACCGGAAATCGGCCACCGCAGCGTGTCGGTTTGCCACCTGGGTGCGATCGCCCTTCGCACGGGTCGCAAACTGACCTGGGATCCCTCGGCCGAGGCGTTTGTCGACGACCCCGAAGCCAACGGATATGTGTCGCGGGAAATGCGCAAGCCGTGGGGGTTTGACAGCGTTTAGGGATTCTCGCACTTCCTATAAACGACCCCCGCGTCCTGCTGCTCGAAGGCCAGGCTGCGAAACAGGGCGATCGTCGGCGCGTCTTCGGCGCGGATCGTGACCTCGACGTGCGTCACCAGGTCGTCGCGCAGCCGACGGATCACTTCCGACAGCAGGACTTTGGCGTAACCCTTGCGGCGGTCAGGGTCGGAAACTTTGACGTTTGTCAGGCCGACGATGCGTTGCCCGCGTGTGGCTGCGTGGAGTTCCATTCCCCAGCAGGTGACATATGCCGGCGGAGGGTTGCCGTTGTTGGGTATCAGCGCAAACGTCAGCGACTCGAAGCGTCCGTGTCGGGTCATCCACCACCAGGTGGCATCCGGCGGCTGGTCCATGACGCCAAACTTCATGTTTCGCTTGATCGACACGCAACGCGGGTCGAACGGATCCTTCTTCAGCGAGATATCGCGACGAAACAGCAAATGTCGCTCGGCAGGGACGTAGCCCAGCGCCGTAAAGAACGGTGCGGCGGCAACGTCCGATTCGAGAAACCCGGCGCATTCGGCCCCGCCGTACAGCCCCAGGTAGAAGGGATTTCGCGTCCCCGATTCACCGGCGAAAATTTCGCGGGCGCCCGCCTCGCGCAGATAGTTTTCGGCGCGCTTCACCAGTTCGCGGCCGATGCCGCGGCGGCGATAATCCAACCGCACGAGTGTCGTGCTGATCACGCCGGTCTCGCGCGACAGGGCGGTTCCCTCGGCATTCGCTCCGAAGCCGGCGTGCGCGAAGCCGACAACTTCCTGCCCGTCGCAGGCGATAATCAGCCCGTGGCGGTCGAAATACGGCTCGGAGAAAATCAATTCGAGCGCGTCGTTGCTGAATTCAACCGCGGCCCCCGGCCCCAGCCGGCCGAAATTCCACAGTTCGGCGAGCTTCGGCGGATCGGTGTTATGAAACGGCCGATACTGAATCAAGGGAACGTCTCGCAGGCATCCCACTGTACGGGACCCGCGAAACGGAACCCCGATCAACGAGACAAGGACACGCGACAGGTACCACGAATGGGCGGTGACCAACCATAAACGGCGAAGCCGGCGTGATGAGAATCGATCGGACGATCACGCCTGCCGCGACCTTTCGCATCGTAACTGCCATCCCGGCAGCCCGCAAGCAGGACTCGCACAGTGCCGGCCCCAGTGCGATCAAGGTCGGTTCATGCGCGACCGCACAACAACGACACTACGAACTCGCTCTGGAGACTGCTAGAATTCCCTGAGGAAGCAGCCGTCTGATTCGTTCACCGCCATTGCCAATTGTCCCCCATGACTTCTGCCAACGCTGCGCAATCCGACTCGCTGCCTGCCGGGTTTGTGCGGCAACTTGTCGCGATTGTCGGGCCGGAAGCAATGCTCACCGCGCGGGACGAAATGCTCGTCTACGAGTGTGACGGGTACACGATCGAAAAAAACGTACCCGATGTTGTGGTCTTTCCGACATCGACCGAGCAGGTCGCGACGATCGTCAGGCTGTGCAACGAGTACAAGCTGCCTTTCGTGCCGCGCGGCGCGGGAACGAGTCTTGCCGGCGGTTGCCTGCCGATCGGCGGCGGGGTGATGATCGCCCTGACTCGCATGCGGCAGATACTCGAAGTCAACGTGCGCGACCGCTACGCCGTCGTCGAGCCGGGGCTGGTCAACGTGCATCTGACGAACCATCTCAAAGGGACGGGGTATCATTATGCCCCTGACCCCAGCAGCCAGGGGGCCTGTACGATCGGGGGTAACTTCGCCACCAATTCGGGCGGGCCGCACACGTTGAAGTACGGCGTCACCGTCAATCATGTGCTCGGGGCCGAAATGGTGATGCCCGATGCGACCATCGTGCAAATCGGCGGTCCGTGCGAAGAGGCGCCGGGGTACGACCTGACCGGGTTGTTTGTCGGCAGCGAGGGGACATTCGGCATCTGCACGAAAATCTGGGTGCGGCTCACGCGCGATCCGGCTGCCTACCGCACGCTGCTGGGCATCTTTGATTCTGTGAAGGACGCGACGCAGACGATCAGCAACATCATCGGGGCGGGCATCGTTCCCGCGGCCCTCGAACTGATGGATCAGGGAATCATTGAGGCCGTCGAGGCGGCGTTTCATTTCGGCTTTCCCCTCGATGCGGCGGCCGTGCTGTTGATTGAAGTCGATGGTTTGGAAGTCGCCGTTGACGACGAGGCTCGACAAATCGTCGAGATTTGCAACACGACCGGCGCCCGTGAAGTCCGCTCGGCGAACTCGCCCAAAGAACGGCAGTTGCTGTGGAAGTGCCGCAAACAGGCGTTCGGGGCGATCGGGCGACTCAGCCCCAGTTATTGCACTCAGGATGGCGTGGTGCCGCGGACGAAGTTGCCCGAGATTCTCGAGTTCATCACCGCAGTCAGCGCTCGGCACAACATTCGAATCGTGAACGTGTTTCACGCCGGCGATGGCAACATTCACCCGATTCTGCTGTTTGACGAGCGCGACTCCGAGCAGGTGCAGCGCGTCCTGGCAGCCAGCGACGAAATTCTCAATCGGTGCATCGACCTGGGAGGCAGCGTCACCGGCGAGCATGGGATCGGCGTCGAGAAGATCAGCTTTATGAGCCGGATGTTTTCGCCGGCCGACCTCGAGGTCATGGCGGCCGTCAGAGACGCGTTCAACCCCGGCGGATTGTGCAGTCCGATGAAAATGTTGCCGACGGCCGGCGCCTGCGGTATGGAACATATCGAGCGAAGTCATCCGGGAAGGAAGGCGGCGCTGTGAGCGACGAGTTTCAGCCGGCGACTCAGACGGAACTTTGCCGCTGGGTCTCCGAGAATGCCGCCGGAGTTCGGCACCCCATCTATCCCGCCGGGGGAAGGACGGCGCTGGACTGTGGTCCTGCCGCAGGGCCGTCGGGCATCACGCTGGCGACGACCGGTTTGACGAAAGTTCTCGACTACCCCTCCCGCGACATGACGATCACGGTCGAAGCGGGTATTCGAATCGGCGAATTGGCGGCCGTGCTGTCGACCGCAGGGCAGCGGTTGCCGATCGACGTCCCTCACGCTCATCGGGCAACCCTTGGTGGAGTCGCGGCGGCGAATGCCGGCGGCTCGCGACGATTCGGGCTGGGAACGATGCGCGATTATTTGATCGGCGTTTCGGCGGTCGATGCCACGGGGCGGCTTTTCAAGGCGGGAGGCCGCGTCGTCAAAAACGTGGCCGGATACGATTTGTGCAAAATGCTGGTCGGGTCGTTCGGAACATTGGCGGTGATCACTCAATTGACCCTCAAACTGCGTCCGATTCCCGAGTCGGCCCGCTGGCTGTGGTGTGCTTTCGATCATCTGTGGGCCATCGAACACGTGTTGGCTCGGCTGACGACGTCGGCGGCGAGGCCGGTGGCACTCGATGTGCTCGATGGTCGAGCCGCGGGTGATATTACTGCTTCAGCCGAATCAGGTCTTCCTTCGAATCGCCCGGTGCTGTGCCTCCTGGTCGAGGGAACCGGGCACGAAACAGCCTGGCAACTCGAAACGCTGCAATCGGAAATCAAGCCGTTTTCCCCGCATTCAATGGAGATTGTTAACGCGAACCAGACCGATGCGGTTGCCAGTGCGTTGACTGAATTTCAGATCGGTTCCGACGACCCGCTGACGTTCAAGGCGAGCCTCGCGCCGTCGCGGACAATCGAGTTCATAGAACGCGCGTCTGATGCCGGTTGTTCGCTGCAGGCGCATGCGGGAAGCGGCGTAGTGCATGGGCATCTTCCCGACACAGTGACTTCGCCCCTCGCCGCGCGCACGCTGCTCGAACCGTTGCGCGACATCGTTCGCAGTTGCCGAGGCAGCCTCGTCATCGAGCGCTGCGACGAGGCGTGGAAGGCCGAGCTGCCGCTGTTGGGCGACCCCCACCCGTCGTGGGCGTTGATGCGCCGTCTCAAAAAACAGCTCGATCCCCAGGGATTGCTGAACCCCCAATACACGTTCGAGAACCCGTAATGCCCGACGCAGCCGCGATTGTTCCGGTCGATTCTCCCGTAGCGGCAATCCATCCCGCCGATGCGAACGTCGGCGCCGAGATCGACTATCAAAAATTTCTCGATTGCGTGCATTGCGGCCTGTGTACCGCGGCCTGCCCGACGTATCTCGAAACGGGCGACGAAAACAATTCGCCGCGCGGCCGGATCTATCTGATGCGTTCGGTCGTCGACGGCCGGCTCGAGCTGTCGCCGCAGGTCGAGCGGCACCTCGACTTGTGCCTGGATTGCCGCGCGTGCGAGACAGCCTGCCCCTCGGGTGTGCAATACGGGCGATTGATCGAACCGTTTCGAGCCAGCCAGCGCCAGGCCGAAGCGGCCGCAGGCGACTCGAAAAATCGGGACTGGTTTCATCGCTGGATTCTGTATGGGATTTTTCCCTATGCAAAACGGATGCGGCTGACGCTCGGCCCCGCCCGCGTCGCGCAATGGCTGGGGCTCGACCGACTGGCCGAGCGGATGGGGCTTGTAAAACTCCTGCCGCTGCGGCTGCAGCGGATGCAGCGGTTGTTGCCGAAACTGGTGGCGGGCGGGCCGGCGCTTCCCGCGTTTCTGCCGGCCATCGGCACACGGCGGGCGCGGGTGGCTTTGTTTACGGGCTGCGTCGCCGACGCCGTCTTTCGTCACACGCATTGGGCCGCAGCACGGGTTCTTCAGCAAAACGGCTGCGACGTGGTGATTCCCCGCAATCAGGCCTGCTGCGGAGCAATCCACTATCACAGCGGCGCCGATGCGCCGGCGCTGCAACTCGCGCAGCAGAACGCCGCAGCCTTCAGCGCGGCCGACCTCGACGCGGTGATCGTCAACGTCGCCGGCTGCGGTTCGATGCTCAAAGATTACGGGCATATCGCGCATGAACTCGAACCGAACAATGTGGTGCTGCAAGGCGCCTTGTCGAACTGCGCCTCGAAAATCCGGGACGTTTCCGAGTTTCTGGCCGAACTCGGGCTGGTTGCTCCCACCGGCCCGATCAAGCTGCGGGCCGTCTATCACGATGCCTGCCATCTGGTGCATGCCCAGCGCATCCGCGAGCAGCCGCGCGACTTGCTGGCGAAAATTCCCGGTCTCGAACTGGTTCCCATCGCCGAGGCCGAGATTTGCTGCGGCGCGGCCGGCAGCTATAACCTGACCGAGCCTGAGATGTCTGACCGGTTAGCCGAACGAAAGCTGAAGCATATCCTTGCGGCTAAACCGCAAGCGGTGATTACCGGCAACGTGGGCTGCTCGATGCAGATCCAGGCATCGCTGCGTCAGGCCGGGTTGGATGTGTGGGTTGCGCATCCCATGGAACTGCTCGATTTGAGTTACCGAAATCTGCCGCCCCCGAGCTGATTATTGAATCATATTGAACACGGATCACACCGATAGAACACCGATGACACGGATACGCCATGCACAGTCATCCGTGTCATCGGTGTCGATCCGTGAAATCGGTGGTTTCATTTATTGTTGTGGTCCCGCGTCGCGCCAGAATCTCTGTCCGCTTGTGTCTTAATGTCTGATTCCGAAATGACCCCACTCGTTGCTCCTCCCAAAATCCGCGCGGTCGTGTTCGATCTCGATGGTCTGATGTTCAACACCGAAGACATCTTCAACGAGGTCGGTCGCGAAGTCTGTCGACGCCGCGGTAAACTGATGACCCGCGAGCTGCTGCAGCAGATGATGGGCCGCCGGGCGCACGAGGCGATCGCCACGATGATCGACTACCACGGTTTGAACGACACCGTCCCCGTGTTGATCGACGAATCGCGGACACTGTTTTTCGAGCTGGCGACCGGGCGGCTGGCGCCGATGCCGGGGTTGTTCGAACTGCTCGCACACATCGATGCGCGGCAATTGCCCAAGGCGGTGGCAACGTCGTCTGCCCGCAAGTATCTGGAAGAGATTCTTGGGCGTTTCGATTTGTTCGACCGCTTCCCGCTGACATTGACCGCCGAGGACGTAACGCATGGTAAGCCGCACCCTGAGATTTATCTGACGGCAGCCCAGCGGTTAGGGGTCGCACCCGCCGAGATGCTGGTTCTCGAAGACTCTCACGCCGGCAGTACGGCGGGCGTCCGGGCGGGGGCGGTCGTCGTCTCGGTTCCCAACGATCACAGCCGCTATCACGATTTCAGCCATGCTGCGGCCATCGCAACCCGTCTTGACGATCCTTGCGTGCTCCAGCTACTTTAATGCCTCAAACTCCTCAGACATAAGGATGGACCAATGGCTACCGTAACCGCTTCGGCCGTGCCGTACAAAGTCAAGGATATCAATCTGGCCGAGTGGGGCCGCAAAGAAATCGAACTGGCTGAAAATGAAATGCCGGGCCTGATGGCGCTGCGGAAAAAATACGGCGCATCGAAGCCGCTGAAAGACGCCCGGATTGCCGGTTGCCTGCACATGACGATTCAGACCGCGGTCTTGATCGAAACCCTGACCGCCCTGGGCGCCACGGTCCGCTGGTCGAGCTGCAACATTTTTTCGACCCAGGACCATGCCGCTGCCGCAATCGCGGCGACCGGTGTTGCCGTCTTCGCCTGGAAGGAGATGACCGAAGAAGAGTTCGACTGGTGCATCGAGCAGACGCTGTTCTGGCCCGACGGCAAGCCGCTCAACCTGATTCTCGACGACGGCGGCGATTTGACCGCCATGTGCTACAACAAATTTCCCGAATTGCTCGAGGGCATTCGCGGGATCAGCGAAGAGACGACCACCGGCGTCCATCGTCTGTACCAGATGCACGCGCAGGGCAAACTGACCCTCCCCTGCATCAACGTCAACGACTCGGTCACCAAAAGCAAGTTCGATAACCTCTACGGCTGCCGCGAATCGCTGGCCGACGGCATCAAGCGCGCCACCGATATCATGATCGCCGGCAAGGTTGTCGTGATTTGCGGTTACGGCGACGTCGGCAAAGGCTCGGCCCACTCGATGAAAAGCCTGGGCGCCCGCGTGATCGTGACCGAGATCGACCCGATCAACGCCCTGCAGGCGGCAATGGAAGGCTATCAGGTCACGACGATGGAAGAGGCCGCCCCGATGGGCGACATCTTCGTCACGGCCACCGGTTGCGTCGACGTGATTCGCAAAGAGCACCTCGATGTCATGAAAAACGACGCCATCGTCTGCAACATCGGCCACTTCGATTCCGAAATCGAAATCGCCTATCTCAAAAACCGCAAGGACATCAAACGGATCAATATCAAGCCGCAGGTCGACAAGTTCGTCTACCCCGATGGCAAAGCGATTCTGGTTCTGGCCGAAGGCCGGCTGGTGAATCTGGGCTGTGCGACGGGTCACCCGTCGTTCGTGATGTCGAACAGCTTCACGAATCAGGTGTTGGCCCAGATCGCGCTGTGGGACAAAGACTCGAAATTCGAAGTCGGCGTGCATATGCTTCCCAAAAAGCTCGACGAAGAGGTCGCCCGCCTGCACCTCGATAAGCTGGGGGTCAAGCTGACGAAGCTTTCGCCGAAGCAGGCTGACTACCTGGGCGTCGCTGCCGAAGGGCCGTACAAGCCTGAGCACTACCGGTATTAGGCGGGGAGTCGCAGAGTCTAATAGTCGCGAAGTCGCAGTGTCGCGAAGAGGTAAACCGAGGACCCACGGGTAAGCGCCCCGTGGGTTTTTTGTTGCGCGAGCGTCCCTCGAACGTGTCGAGGTTGCAGTTCGTTTCGCCGAGTCGCTTGCGACGCGCGTTTGCATGACACGCAACACGCGCCGAGCAAGCTCGGCGGCGAAACGCGTTGAGTCATCGCGTCGAGCCGGCGCCGCGCGAGCGTTGGGGCATGCGTCATGAGGTTGGGGTTGTCGTCGCGTCACATGACTGGCACCCTTCGAGAAACCGGGGGCTGACGCACTACAAGAATCAAATCGAAAACAGCCGCTTGTCAACCCAAGCGATGAATCGTCTCGCAAAAGTCGCGCGCACCGTCGCCGACCTCGACAAGTCAGATCAGGTCGAACCCGAGCACGTGAGCGGTGCCGCGGAGTTTGTCGGCGGCGGAATGCTGAGGATGCGTTTCAATGATAGCGGTACACTCTCGGGGAAGTGAGAGTTTCTTCCTCTCGCGACATCCTTCAAATCGACCTGACACTTTTTTGCTTTTGCTTGCGGGATGCACAATTGAGGGGGTGGTGTAGTGGTGAAACCGTTCGAGACGAACGATTCGGCCGGCGACTTTAGCCGCGGAGCAGGGCCAGCGCGCACTTTGGGGGGTCTTGGCAATTTAGGAAGACTTGCGCCAGGAGGGTTGATGTTGTAAGAAGTTCTCCGTGTGGTTGTTCATTCAACGGCTCACGGAGGACGCGCGATGGTGGACGGAATTCGGATCGGGCTGG
>SIAF01000280.1 GCA_009691905.1 Planctomycetaceae bacterium
TTCGTCGGGGCGAACCGGGGATGGACCCTTCGCTTGCTAACGTTCCGGCGCTGGTGACTCGGCCAGAGTGGTGTCTTGCGTCCCGCTCGCCGTTGCGACAGGTGCCAGTCGGCGGATTCCCTCGGGCTAAAACAGTAGCTTTGGGCGTCGCGCTTGAGGAAAGGCTTGAGGATCGCGAGACCCTGCGGACCAAGAAAGACTCGGCGCTCGCGTCCAAGATGCTCGCATTTGTGACTCTCGGGGCGGTAGCACGCGACGCCGTCGAGCTGATACGTGAGGTCCATCGGTCGCAGGATACAGACTTCGGCCGGGCGCATTCCGGTCAATCGCTGCAACTGTACCATTGCGGCGACCGGGGGTGACAGATATTTCACTGTCTCGTTGACAGTGCCTTCATCGACTGGAAGGACGGGCTTCGTCTCGCGGGCCGTCGTGCGACCGCGCTTTAACCCGCCGACGGTCTGGAGCGCATGGAACACAGCGGCGGGAATGCGCTCTTCCGATGATGCCCAGCGAAACGCCAGCTTGATACACGCAATCTGCTTGTTGATGTGCGACCGAGCGTATCCCTGCCCGATCAAGTGCTGTTGTAGATTCTTCAGCTTGACCGGACCGAAGTCCGCCGCCGCCAATTCCTCGTGCAAGCTACACAGCGTCCGCAGCGATTGCTTGACGAGGTGTACCTGTTTAGTCGGGCGACCGTGTTTGACGTAGTAACCCTGCGCGAATCGCAGATACTCAACGGCGAGCCGTCCGCAGGTGTAGCTCGTGTCAGCGCCTGCGGCAGCCGGGGACGCGTCGCGGTTTCGCTCCCACGTTGCGATTTCGGCGGCGTAGCGCCGGTGGGACTCTGGCGAGCCGAACGGACCTAGGTAGATGTTTCGGTCGTCGATGGTGACGACGGCACAATTTCGCGCCTTATGCAGGCGGTAGGACGGAACCTTTCGCAACTTCGTCATGAGCAGCACTCCCAGAAAAACGGTACGTGTACCGTTTATTTTTGGGCTTTTCGCTGCACTTTCGACCGTCGAAAGGTAACCGTATCTCTAGGTTCAGACTAACTTTACAAAAAATCGGGGCGACAGGATTTGAACCTGCGGCCTTCTGGTCCCAAACCAGACGCTCTAGCCAAGCTGAGCTACGCCCCGCGGACTCCCGGCTGAGTCTATGACGGTTCGCAACGGGCGTCAACGGGGATGCGGGAGGCCCGGTCGCGTCGTCACCGGCGGCGATTCGCCGTGTTCAGTTGCGCAATTCATCAACACGCTGGTTCATCAGCCGGCGGTCTGGAGCGCATTCGATGTGGCCCGGTCTCGAGCGAATTGTTTGGGTTGCTTTTCGGCAATGGCCTTGGCTTGGGTCGGCACGCTCGCATTCTTGCCGTTCGTCGACGGCGAGCTTGCCTTCTTCGCGGCTTTTTCGGTCTTGGCCTTTTCGGCTTTCACGCGGGCGGCGGTTTGCTTCGCCTTGGCTTTGGCTTGTTGCTGCTGCAGCGCCTACAACCCCGAGAACCAAGGGACGATCGAAACGAGGCACGACACGGCAGCGCAGGGTACGGTTGGCTCGGAACTTTGGCCTCGCTGCCGTGTCGGCCTGAAGTAAAGAACGCCGGCCCGCCGCGCTTCTCAACAGGCCAGGCTGAGAATTCCAAAGTTTCTTCCCTGTCGCCGGGTGGAATGGTCTGCGAATCCGGCGTAGGATTGTTCTATGAGCGTGCCGCCTGCCGACTTATCGCACGTCGATCAACTCGTCAATCGCGTCATTCACGGCGACCGCAAGGCGCTGGCCGAGTTGTTCAACCTGTACCGCGATCGCCTGCGGCGGATCGTGAGTTTTCGGCTCGACCCGCGACTGGCGGCCCGGGTCGACGTCGACGACGTGCTGCAGGACGTTTATCTCGATGCCCAAACCCGCCAGCATCACGTGTTGCGCGAGTCGGTGGCCGGGCTGTTCGTGTGGTTTCGCATGATCGCCGAGCAGACGCTGGCCGACGTGCATCGGCGACATCTGGGCGCAGCCGCACGCGACGCCGGCCGCGAGCGTCGGCTGTCGGGAGGCTACGATGCCGCGTCGAGCTCGTTTTCGATGTCGTCGCTGCTGCTGGGGCATTTGACTTCACCCAGTCAGGCGATGCTGCGCAAAGAGCTGGCGGGACAACTCGACGTGGCGCTGCGTTCAATGAGCGACCTCGACCGCGAAGTGCTGGTGATGCGGCATTTCGAAGAGCTGACGAATCTCGAAACGGCGCGTGTGCTGGGCATTACCGAACAGGGGGCCAGCTTGCGTTACGTTCGGGCTTTGACGCGATTGCAGCACGTGCTGGAGGCGATTCCCGGATTCGTCGACCGGCGTTAAGCAACAACGAATCAAAGGGGCTGCCTGCTCGTGACGAACCCGCAAGACCCGTTGTCGTTTGGAAGCGAAGGCTCGGCCGACGCGAGCCTGTTCGGACTGCCGGTGCCCGATCCGGCGCACGCCGATCAGGCGCGCGACGTGGTCGAGATTGCCGTCACCGAGTTTCTCGACGAGCTGCGACTGGGTCGGCGGCCGGCGATCGAAGTCTATGCGCGGCGCTATCCGCAACACGCCCAGCGCATTCGCGAGGTGCTGCCGCTGGTGGCCGCCATGGAATCGTGGAAATCGAACCACGAATTCAGCGGGGCGCGACGGGCGCTGACGGGAGCGCAACCCTTCGAGCGGCTCGGCGATTGCCGCATCGTTCGTGAGATCGGCCGCGGCGGGATGGGCATCGTGTATGAAGCGGTGCAGGAGCCGGCGGGCCGTCCGGTCGCCGTCAAGGTGCTGCCCGGCCGCTTTCCCACAGCGTCACAGTGGCGAAAGCGGTTTGAAGCCGAAGCGCTGGTCACCGAGCGGCTGCGGCACCCGCATATCATCCCGGTTTACGGTTACGGCGAACACGAGGAATGGTGTTACTTCATCATGCACCTGGTCGAAGGGCTGCCGCTCGATCGGGTGATCGACCTCCTGGCACGTCCCGAGGGAGCCGTCTACGCCGACGACATTCGCCGGTTGTTCGCTCAGGAAATGGGTGTCATTCGTGACGATGCGTCCGACGATTCCGGAGATAACCGTCCCCATCAGCCGGCCCCCAATGCCGCCGAGGTTGACGCCGCCGACCCGACGCGCGTTCTGCGCCGCGACTCGTGGTGGCAGATTGCGCGGATCGGCATGCAGGTCGCCGACGCGCTGCGTTATGCGCACAGTCGCGGCACACTGCACCGCGATATCAAGCCGGCCAACCTGCTGCTTGACCGGCACGGATCGGTGTGGGTCGCCGACTTCGGCATCGCGCTGCCGAAGAATGCACTGGTCCGGGGCGGCACCGATTCGTTTGGCGGCACGCCGGCCTATATGGCGCCCGAACAGTTTCAGGGAATCGTCAACGAACAAAGCGACGTCTACTCTCTGGGGGTGACGCTCTTTGAGTTGGCGACACTACAGCCCGCATACAGCGCGACCAGTCGCGAGGAACTGCTGGAACTGGTCCGCACGAGTGTCCCGCAGCGGCCCCGCGCACTCAATCGGCAGATTCCCGCTGAATTCGAGCGGATCATTCTCAAGGCCATGGCCCGCGATCCCGAACGGCGATTTAAATCGGCCAGCGAACTGTTGGACGATCTCAAGCAATTCATCCAAACGAAAGGGGCCAGTTCGCTGCCGGGCCGCTGGCTCGACTCGTTCGGGCGCATCTTGCCGTTCGGCCGGGAATAGGTCGTGACGGCTCGCAAAGACCATCGCACGCATGGCCGCGTGTGGTGTACGCAGCCGATCAGCCGGTCGGTTTGACGGCAAACACGCGCACGCTGGTCGCGTAGTCGTTGACGTCGTAACGCGTCAACAAATCGGCCAGTCGGGCATGCAGCGTGTCGTCAGTCGAAGGGGTGCCCGGCGGCGGGCAGCATCCGTCGTCGGCAATCGTCAATCCCCCATTTGGGGCCATTGCCGGCGAGCAGCAGCCGGACTGGTTTTCGATTTGCGCATAGGCGTTGAGATCGGCCCCGGCATCCACGACCTCGACGTCGGCGAATCCGGCTGCGCCCAGCGCCTGGCGATAATCGGGAATGAAAATCGCGCCGGCGATGCAGCCCACGAACGCCATCAGGTCTCCGGCCAGTTCGGCGGGTAATGGTCGCTTGAGGGCGATATCGCTGATGGCCAGCCGCCCCCCCGGCTTCAAGACGCGAGCCATCTCACGAAAGACAGCCGACTTGTCGGCGGCCAGGTTGATCACGCAATTGCTGATGACGCAGTCGACCGACTCGTCGGCCAGCGGCAACTGATCGATGGTCGCCAGATGAAATTCGACGTTGGCGTAGGGCCGCCCGTCGGGGCCGCGTGCCGCATTGCGGCGGGCACGCTCGATCATCTCGGGGGTCATGTCGACACCGATCGACCGGCCCTGGGGACCGACTTTGGCGGCCGCGAGAAAGACGTCCAGCCCGCCGCCGCATCCCAGGTCGACCACCGTTTCACCCGGTCGCAGCGAGGCAAAGGCCGTGGGGTTTCCGCAGGAGAGGCCCAGATTGGCATCTGCCGGAATGGAAGCCAGTTCCTGCTTTGAGTATCCGAATGCCTCCGCGACACTCCGAACCCCGTCGTTTTGCGACGAAAGATGGCTTTGGGCGACGGCACCGTACGTCGAACGCAATGTCTGCTCGAGATTGGGGATCATGTCGTTCGGGCATCAGTGAGGAGTTGGGTTGGGTCAATTCGTATCGTGCGACATTGGCCGCTCAAGCCGCCTGCCAGGCAAGCTGGCGGCCCTTCAGGCGACGGCCAGATGTTTGACATCCAGCCGGGGCAGGTCGACGATGGCCAGCGTGTGCGGGGTCGCGCGAAACAAGGCCCCTGGATTGAGCACCAATGTGTCTTTCACCCGGTGCTGTTCGGCGACGTGAGTGTGGCCATAACAGACGAGGTTGTAGTCGCCCGAATCGATCGTTGCCGCGAAACGCGACAGATCGTCGCTGTGCAGAAAGGCGATTTGAATCCCGTCGAAACAGACCGACCCGAACCGCTCATGGCAGGTCTGGCCGGCGGCGGTAATCGTTGCCGCCAGTCGCTGGGCGTCGTGGTCGACGTTGCCGAAAACGAAATGCGTCGGCCAGGCGGCAAACAGCGGAATGATGGCCGGCGACCCGATATCGCCGCAATGCAAGACGGCCTGCACGTCCTGCTTCTGGATCAAATGCACGGCGGCGGTGGTATTTCCCACGTGCCCGTGCGTGTCGCTGACCACGGCGATGCGCATAAGCCGAAACTCCCTTGCAGTCAGACCGCATCTGGCGAAAACGGACGATCGAGACCAACGACCAGGCGTTGATCTCGATTCCGACCAAATGAGCTTAGCGAAGTGCGCGAAGGAAATGCCAGCCACGAGTGCGCCGGTGCAAGTTTTCGATCGCCCAACAGTGGGCCGGGGCTTGCTTGCCAATGCCATCCAGAAAACGAACCCGGCATCGGTGAAACGATGCCGGGTTCTCTGGTGGTATCAGATTCTGCGTCCGATTGCCGGGCGCCGCATCAGCGGCCCTTGACCGGGCGGCCGGCCGGCTTTCGCGGCGGGGCGGCGGTTTCGGTTTCACCGGCGTCGTCGGCGTCGGCGATCGGCTTGCCGGCGTTCCGTGCTGCTCCAGTCGCGCCGGCGGGTCGAACGGCGGCTCCCTTGGCGGGGGGCTTGGCAGCCGCGCGGCGTTCACCGCCGGTGGTTTTATTGGTCAGGTAGTTGTCGACGCGGGCTTCGTCTTTGAGCTGTTGGAAGACATCGGCGACCGCCTTCTGCACTTTTTCTTCGCGCAATTCCTGTTCGAGAATCCCGCGGACGTCTTCAAGCTTGGTTTCCGTCTTTTCGGTCAGCCCTTCGCACTTGAGGATAATGAACTGATTGATCCCCACCTGGATGACTGCCGAAATCTCACCTTCCTTGAGTTTGAAGGCGGCTTTCTCGAGCTCGAGAGAGCCGCTGAATTTCGCAATGGGCGGGATGACCCCCCCCAGATGGCGGCTCGAGGGATCGATCGAATGCTCGCCGACCAGTCGTTCGAAATCATCGGGGTTCTTGTTGGCCTTATCCCAGACTTCCTGGCCGCGGCGCGAATTGTCGAGGACGATCGCTCGCGCCTTGACCCGCTGGCCGTAGTTGCGAACAAAAGCCTTTTCGATTTCCTTCTGCGTGATCGTGACTTCTTCACCGGCCAGTTTTTTGAGGGCCAGCATCGGCCAGATGATGTCGCGCTGATACTGCGACGGGGTTACGTTGCGCTCGGCCTGCAGCATTTTCAGCCAGTCTTCCTTGGCCAAGCCGAACTTCTTCGAAATCTTGAGAATTTCCTCTTCGACTTCCACCGCGGTGACTTCAACACCCTGTGCGTCGCAGGCTTGCTGGATAATTTTTCGATTCACCAGATTGTCGAGAATTTCCTCCCCGTGGCGTTCGACGCATTCGGTCGCCAGTTCGTCATAGGTGATGAACACCGAGCCGACCTTGGCGACTTTTTTCGTATCCTGAGGTTTTTCGCTGGTGCTGGCGCGACCGGCCTGAGACGGCCGGGCCGCTGCGCCGGCGTCCTGCGGGAAGGCCGATGTCGCCCGGGTGACTTGAATCGCAACGGCTGCGACCATCAGCACAACCGCCGTCCCGGCGATCACAAGAGTCCATTTTTTGCGGGCCAATGGCCCCGACCCGAACGAGGCGTGATTCCGTTCACCCATAACCCGATTCTCCCCTGAAAAGATGAGCCGACCGCGAAGATGTGCCGACGGACCGGGATCGTAGCTTCCATGCCGGGGGCGGACTTATAGACCAGCCTCAAAAATGGGTCAAGCTGTGTTTGACCAACGGAATCAGAGTTGGGCGCAGGGCATGCTTCACATGCCCGTGCAAGCGCCGTCGATGCCGGGGTGAAGCGGCCGCCGCGTACCGTCGATCACTCATCCACCAAATCGGTCACGACCTGAAACTCCCCTGATCCCCCCTTTGTGGGGATTGCATGGGCCGCCTCCATTGATGATCACCCCCCCCTTGATCATCAATGGTGATCATCAATGGCGCGTCGGTGTAACTCATTGTTTCGCAGCGAGTTCGAGGGACGCCTCTCCATTGATGATCAAGGGGTCACGAAAAATCGAAATCGTGCGCTCGCGTCTCGCCCTCGACGGTGATTGGCAATCGCCACGGGGAGAAACAGGGGGTTGACACCCCCCGCTCGCCTTTGCAGGTTTTGACCCCCTTAAAAACGTTGTTTTTGGCCGGTTTCTGCATAGGCGCCTTTCGAAAGTCCCGGGTTTTCTCACAGAACGTCATAATTTGAATGTGACGTTCTGTGAGAAAACGGCCCGGATTTGATGAGTCTTGCCACAGAACGTCATAATTCCGGCGCGACACCCCTTCGACAAAAACTTGCAAATCTGGAAACAAGCTCTCCGTTTGGCATGCCAGTTCGTAGTCCCGGCTTCAGCCGGAATCGGGATCAACAGTCGATTCGACGCTCGAACTGTCGCCGACGGGGCATCGAGAAGTACAAATTCGACCACGGATACCACTGATGGCACTGATGGGTGTGGCGGGCCTTGGCTGACGAGGCGGGCTGGTTTGAAAAAGACTTCAACCACGATTAAGGCAAATCGCGCGAATTGAAGACAATGGGATTTTCCTGGAACACCGGCTCGGCAAAGCGGGAGCCGATCTCGTGGTCAGCCTCGAAACCGGCTCCCCTCAGGGTGTCGCACTCGTCATCAAACGGAAATTCCCCAGTCGATCAATCCCGTCATTCGTTTGATTCGTAAGATTCGTGGTTGCCAGTTTTAGTAGCGGCCGAAGGCCGCGTCAGATCATCCGTGTTTTCCGTGCAATCCGTGGTCTTCTCCTGTTGGTCGCGCGAGTCGACTCACATGCCCTGATTCGGGCCGAGTCGGCGACTCGCCCTACGGACGATGGCCGTTTTGTCTCCTCTCCGCTTTCTGCCCCTCTCCTGCCGCAGAAACAGGGGGCTTACTCCCCCCGCTCGCCAGGATTGCCCGCTCCCTATTTTACCATGCCGCAAGGTGCCGCAAGAAGACCGCGGTGCGCAAATCTGGAAAAGACGAGACAAAAAGGCGCCCGCCGACTTCTCGGCCGCGATGATCAACCAATGTCCGCGACCAAGCAAGACGTGCGCCCAATCAGAGTCTCGGCGCGCGACCTGGCAGGCCCGAAAGCGGCACGACACCGGCGATGCGTTTCAAGAAGCGTTGATTGCTTCTTGGCCAGCCGACTGCAAGGCCGCCTTGGCTTTGGCCGTTTCCGGCCCCGGCCCGGTGATGACGAAGCCCAGGTCTTCGATCATCCGGTAATCGTCCTCGGGCGTCTGGCCTTTGGTGGTGAGGTAGTCGCTGACGAACAGCGAATTGGCGGCGTAGAGGCCTTGCGGCTGCAGCCAGCGAAGTTGCAGTTCGCGGCCGCCGGCTATGCGGATTTCGCTTTCGGGGTTTGTCAGACGGAACAGGCACAGCGCCTTCAGGCAGTAGCGCGGGTTCAGGTCGTCGCGTTTCTCAAGCGGCGTGCCGTCGATCGGGTGCAAAAAGTTGACCGGGATCGACTCGACCTTGAGTTCGCGCAGCGACAGCGCCAGCTCGACGAGGTCCGATTGCCGTTCGCCCATGCCGACGATCCCGCCCGAACACAGCTCCATGCCCGCCTCGCGGACGACGCGCAGCGTGTCGACACGGTCGGCATAGGTGTGCGTCGAGCAGATTTCGGGGTAGTAGCGCTCGCTCGTATTGAGATTGTGATTGACCCGGTCGACGCCGGCAGCGGCGAGTGTCTGCGCTTGACCGGCAGTCAACAGACCCAGGCAGCAGCAGACGTTGAGCGGATAGGTCGCCTTGATTTTGCGAACGACCCCGGCCACGTGCTCGACCTCGCGATCGGTCGGGCCGCGCCCCGAAGCCACAATGCAGTACGTCCGCGATTTGTTCTCGGCGGCAATGCGGGCGTTTTCGAGCAGGGTCGCCTCGTCGTTCCAGCGATATTTGGGAATCTCGGCATCGCTGACTTTCGACTGCGAGCAATAGCCGCAGTCTTCGGGACACAGTCCGCTCTTGGCGTTCCGCAGCGAATAGAGCTGCACTTCATTGCCCCAGAAATGGTGCCGCACGCGGTAGGTCGCCGCCAGCAGCGCCGGCAGCTCGACATCGGGGCAGTTGAGAATCGATTGCGCCTCGGCGGCGTTCAGGGCGTGACCGTTCAGCACGTCGGAGGCGAGATGATCCCAGCGATGGTGGGAAGACGGAGCGTCGCGATCATTCATGACAAGATTCGGTCGTGGTCGATGGTGTCCCAGGTTTCAGCTTGCCCTCTTCGCGCGTGACAACCGCCCCGGACGGTGTCGCGAGTATAACCGGGTTCGCACCGACCGGCCAGAAGGAGGAAATTGGTATCTACACAAGCACCTTCTCCCCACCCCCTGGACGGGGGAGGGGTCGGGGGTGGCCGGACGAAACTGCGGAGATTGGGGGAAACTGGGGTTGCCAGGAAATTAAAAACCTGTTGCGCACCTTCGTGTGTGTTTTTGGAATGGGAATCCAAAGCGAAGGAGCGCAACAGTGAGAGTATCTTGGTCGA
>SIAF01000281.1 GCA_009691905.1 Planctomycetaceae bacterium
TAGGATCTGGTCCCGAAAGGGGTGTGGGTTCAAGTCCCTCCTCTCGCAGATTACACGCGACACGCGCTGAGCAAGCTCGGCGGCGAAACAAGCTTGTGTCAGGTCATCGAGCTAATCACGGCGCGCGCCGCGGCCGGAAAGTCATTCCGGCGCAGCGCCGCCTGGCGGGCGAACCGATGCTGCGCGAATAGTTCGACCGGACGGTTCGTCGGGTTCAATTGTCACTTCGATAAAGGCCCGCGAGTCGACCAGTAGTCGCCGCAGTCGTTCGGCTCGCACCAGCGACTGGCAGCCATCGAGGGCAATCCGCTGTTGATTCGAGCGGATGGCGATCACTCTCCACTTCTTGACTTCCATGCGCAATCACTCCGATGGTTGGCGTTTGACACAGCCCGGCTGATCGCAAACATTTTGTGGGGCGGGAAAAGCAGGGGGCCACTCGGGGCGGGGGAGACCGAGGGGCATGGTGCGGCTGTCGGCGTCGAGAGCTACGCCTTGAAAATGCGGCGGGATTTTGCCGCGACGCCAGTTTACGCACTATCGGGAGATTCCTGATCTCGCGGCATCGGGGGGAGTCCACTGACGAAATCCCTCGAAAACAATCAACCAACGGCGGCCCTACAGCGGCGGTGCAGGTGCGTCGGAGGGCAGCGGAATGGCGCCCGCCGGAGGCGTCCCGCCTCCCTCACGAATGTAATTCGCTCGCTGCCGCGCGTAGTCGCCGGGGGTCGTCTGATCGGGCACGGTTACGTCGCCCGATACGGCTTCGTCGAAATATCGCTTCAAAAAGGGAACGCACCAGCCGCAGCCGGTGCCGGCACCACCGCATTCGCTGATCTGACTGGCGCGCCGCGGTTTGTGCAGGCGAATGAAGTTCAGAATTTTTCGCTTCCGCACGTGGAAGCAGTAGCAGATGGTGTCGTCGAGTTCCAAGGGATGACCTTCGGGTTGAACGCTCTCTAAAACTTCGGGCGGGGTCCGGCAGGGTCAACCTGCCGGCTCGCTACGGCGCGCGAACTGTGGTCGGCAGATACTACTCGCGGGGCACCAGTTGCACGTGATCGGATTCGACGCGAAACGTCAATCCTGCAGGTTTCAGCAGCCCCTCCAGAATGGCGCCGACCGTCGTGTCTTTGAGCCTCAACTGGACTGCGGTCTTGAAGGCCGCCGCCGAGGTACCCGGCTGGGCAGGATCGAAGCGAATGGGAACCCCCAGCATTTCCGACAGGGCGGGCAGCAACTCGCCCAAAGGGCGGGCGGGCGATTGTTCATAACTGACGATGGGCTGCGCCAGAGCGAGAGCGATGTCGATCGTTCTCGGACCTGTCTGGGGCTCCTCTGCCAGCACCGGATCAATCGGCGCGTCATCGCTCATTCCGTCGCCTGGGGTCACAGCAACCACAGGTTCGACCTCGATCGACGGATCAATGTCTGAATCGACCGCTGGTTCGGGCCGCGGCGCGCCGTCGGCGATCGTCGCCAGCGACCGGATCACCCGCGGGTCGGCCTGCGCGCTGACGACCTGAACGCGACCGTCGGCCAGCAGCACCAACATCGAGTCGGCCTGGCCCGTACCGAACCCATCGGGACCATTGACGTACGGTTCGCCGGTCAGCGCCCGTACCGTGGGCGTCCCCCCCGCGGCCCAGGAACCCAGGTGATCCCGAACCCCGAGCACGAGCCAGGTTTGCGAGGCGCCGTCGCGAATCTCAGCCGATTTCGTCTGCCGGTTGTCGCCGAACACGCCCGCGCGCGGGTGCCCGGCGTCGACCCGTGCGGCATCGCTGCCGACCCCCGCGACCCCCACGAAGTGCGTCGCCGGATAGCCGTCGCCTCCAATCAATGTCGAGATCGCCGGATTCTGAAACTCGCTCAAGCGGCGACGGACGAACGCCTCATTGAGCGGATCGGTCCACGGATGGTCCCACGACACGGGGGGCGGCGTCGATTCGAAACGCTCGGCTAGCGCGGCCTGCCAGCTCAACCGCTGCTCGACCGTCAATTGCGCGGCCAAAACCGTGCCCGAGGGAAAGGCTCCCGTCGTTTCGACCTGAGCAAGCAGCGAATCTCCCAGGCGTTCGAAACGGTCGGCGGTCTCGTGATCGGCTGGGATCGTCGGCGAGTCGACTGCGGCTTCGGCGCTGGCCGCGACGACCGGCTCCGTCGAGGTCATCGATGGCGACGACTCGACGGTCTCATCGAAATCGAGTGGATTCCTGGACTGATCGAGCAGCACAAATGCAATTCCGCCGGCGGCGACGAATCCGGTGATCACCCAGGCAACGACGAGCGGCTGGCTCAACCAGGCCAAAACCGTAATGAATCGTTTCGTCGACGTTGAAACGCGTTTTCGTCGCCGTTGCGTCGCGGGCGCGACCGCATTCGCAATTCGACCTCGGCTGCCCGACAGGTCGGGAATCGCGCGATCTGCCGAAGTTGCTCTACCGGATTTGTCGCTTGCCTCTGACGGCGACTGCGGCGCTCTGGTTACGGTCGTGACGGAAAATCCTTGCGCTCCCTGGACGATCAGCAGCAGGTTGCCGCATTCCGGGCAATCGACCTCTCGGCCCACTGAGATCGCATCCCGGACCCTGAGCCGCGTTGAACAGTGCGGACAGGAAAATTGGAAGGGGTCCATCGAAAGTCCATTACTTTGGCGGTGGTGTCAGCGGAAACGGTTTCAATTTCTTATCTTCCGCCTCTTCATCGCTGGTGATCGTGGCGATCTTCTTCTGCTCATCGACGATCAGCACCAGCCGAATCGGCACCAGCATGCGGTGCAGCACGGTGCTGGCGGTGGCGCCCTGCATTGAGAACTTCGGGGGCTGGTTTTGCGTGACGCCTACGCGTTTCATTCCCGGTCCGTCGAGTTTGAACTCGACACCGATTTCTCCGCTGATGTATTCGACGCAGCCATACAGCGGATCCTTCTCGCGAAATTCAACGTCGATTCTCTTCTGCAAGCGTGCGGCGATCGTCGCCGGCAGGTCGGACCGGCTCGATGGCTGCGACGATGGCGAGG
Organism: Planctomycetaceae bacterium; assembly: GCA_009691905.1. Lineage (GTDB taxonomy): Bacteria > Planctomycetota > Planctomycetia > Planctomycetales > Planctomycetaceae > SIAF01. The sequence goes on from SIAF01000281.1 coordinate 3,023, forward strand.
TTCCGAATTCGGGAAGCGTCGTCTGGTTCCAGGTGAGCAGCGTCCCCAGCGCCAGGTTGGGGGCCGCGCGCTCCGGCAGGTTCCACTGAACCTTCACCAGCCGTTTGTCGGTCTCGACCGCCGCCGACTGTTCGACGACTTTTGCCATGATCGGTAATCGGTCGACAATTTGTTTCTCTCCCAGCCGGCGAGGATTGGTCTGATTGACGACCTTGAGGACTTTCGCCGGCATTGCGGCCAGGTTCTTTTTTAAGTCCCGCTGAAGGTTGGTGGGGGAATGCGTCGTTCGATTGCGGACGAGCAGTTCCGCGAACAGGTCGCGATCGGCCTCGGGATCGCCCAGGTGCATGCTCCAGGCCACCGTTTCGGCGTCGTCACCCAGAAAATCAACGACAGCGCCGAGCAGGTTTTGAGCATTCTCGGGAGCCAGGGTTCCGGCGCCCGTCCGGACATCTTCGAGCTCGGCGACGATCGTAAAGTGTCGATCGCGGTCGGTCCTGGACAACAGCGCCTGAATGCCTTCCGAGGTCACGCTGGCGGTATTGACCGATTCAAGCAACGACTCGGCCATCGACCGGGGAGCGATGGCATACGTCTTCGCATCATGAATTAGAAATGCGTTCGTTTTGCCGAGATAGTGCGGTCGGGGTTCGTCGATCAGTTCGCCATCGAACTTCTCGATGAGTTCCGACTTGCGAACCGGTTGCCTGGTTCGAACGACGATCGACACGTCGAACGCCTCGCGGCTGACGGGAATCAGCGCGAACACTACTGCTTCGATTCTTGCCGGCGGAAGGAGGCAGCGGGTTTCAATTTGCTGTGCCAGCCAGACTCCCAGCGGCCCCAGGCAGGCGCGCAGTTCTTCGCCGGCGCTGCCGGGTTCCCAGAGTTCGGCCGGTCGCAGATGAATGACGACGCGCGCCCCCATGGGAACCATCTTCAACGATATTGGTTCACCTTTTGTAGGGCTTTGAGAAAGAGGGTGCTTCTCGGCGGTCGATTTTTTCGCGGACGAGGCTGCGGTCGTCGCCGTCGCGTGAGGATTTGATTTCCCGTCGGTATCCGCCGTGTCGCCGCGACCCGAGCGCTGGCTCGAGACATACGCCCCGACGCCTCCCGCCACGAGGAGCGTGACGGCCGCGGCAATCAGACCGTTGCGCCAGCGGCGGGTCCCACGTTTTCGGAGACCAGCACGTGTCGTGACGATCGATGACGGACGAAACAGTTCCGCCAACTCGACCGCGTCAAACGGCGGCTCCTCGTGCGGCGAGTTGCTGTTTGCCCCGGTCGCCGCGACGGTCTTGGTCGCGGGCTCGATTATCTGAAAAATATGGTGGCACTTCCCGCACCGGGCTTTGCGACCCAACAGGTTCCGATCGGGAACCTTCAGGTACTTTCCGCATTTCGGGCAGGGAATTTCCAGCGCAGGCATAGTCGGCAGCCGTTGGGTGTATTGAGGATTCCGAAGCCCCGCTTCGCGAGCCTCTGACGATCAATGGTATGCCGGAACCCGTTGAATGCAAAGGGCTTTTCACGTTCGCGACTCGGGTTCTCAGACTCGGCCGTTTTGGGTACAACCATTCGATGTTTTCGCAGCCGCGGCGAAACGGCGGGCAAAGCCGCTCGCGGATTGACAGGCCCGAGGTCGAAGGAAACCTGCAACAAACCGTATTCACATCTTGCGAATCAACCCGAAGGAGACGCTGGCAATGACCGCTCATGGACGAGAATTGCTGATCGGCAACCTGGGGCCTGTGGGCCGCCGAATTGCCGTCGGAACTCGGCGTTCTCAGAACAACGCCCTGTTGATCGTCGCGATCGGAGTTCTGCTCGTTGCGGCCACGCAAGTCACCTCGGCGGCCGAACAGTACGCGTTGACCGAAGACGCCACCGATCAGCGCATTTTCAGGGTTGAGGCTCAGCTCGAGGTCTCGGGAAACCTGTTTACCCAACCCGGTCCCGAAAAGGCCCTCAAGCTGATGGTCAACGCCCGGTTCGCGTTCGACGAACGGCGGCGGGAAGGCGCAGGTCGCGAAGCCCAGGCCTTTCGCAGCGTCCGCCACTACGAGCAGGCGATGGCGGCCATCGAAGCCGGAACCCAGCTTTCGAACTATTCTCTTCGCGACCGCCTGCGGTTGATCGTGGCTCAGGGAGAGGCGGGAGGCGTCGAGCTGTTCAGTCCTTCGGGACCATTGACCTACGACGAACTCGAGCTTCTACGAACGCCGGGTGACTGCCTGGCAATGCTGACCTTGCTTCCCGACTCGAAAGTCGAGATTGGTGAATCGTGGCAGCCCTCGGAGTGGGTCATGGCCCTGCTCTCAGGCGTCGAAGCCGCTGAGAAGTCGTCGCTGAAGTGCAAGCTTGACTCCGTCGAGAAATCGACGGCTCGCGTGACGGTGACAGGGTCCATTACGGGAGCAGTGCTGGGCGCATCGGCAACGATCAGCATCGAGGGTTTCTTTCTCTACGACCTCGGTCGGCACCACATCCGCCGGATTGAGTTGACGCAAACGGAGAAACGTTCGATCGGCACCGTCTCTCCGGGCCTGGACGTCTCGGCAAAAGTCGCGGTGACGCGTACGATGCACTCCAGGCCGCAGCGACTGACCGATCGAAATCTCGACGAACTGCCCCTCGACTCCAACGATGCCAACCGGCTGCTGATGTTCGATGCCCCGGCATGGAATGTGCGATTCTACCACGATCGGCGCTGGCATCTGTTTCATCAGAGTTCAGAAGCGGCCATTCTGCGATTGCTCGACAAAGGGGGGTTGATTGCGCAGTGCAATATCAAAAAGCTGCCTGATGCAGCTCCCGGTCGGCACGTCGCCCAGGGCGAGTTCAAGGCCGACATCCAGCGCACGCTGGGAAAGGATTTTCAGGAGTTCGCGCAGGACGACACGCTCAAACTCCGGGAAGGCCTGTTCGTCTACCGCGTTGTCGCCGTCGGAACCGTCACGCGCGCGAACGATAAGAAAGAACCGGTCGCCAACCCGATGCAGTGGCATTATTACCTGGTTGCCAACGATGAAGGGCGACAACTGGCGTTCGTGTTCACCGTCGATCCCAAGTTGATCGACGACCTTGACAGCCGCGATTTGTCGATCGTCGGCGGACTGGAGTTTTTTGCTCCGCCCGATTCGTCGGCACCGGCGGGAAAGTAGTGTGGACTTCAGTCCACACGAGAAATTTGAATTTGTTGGATTTTGGCGACATCGTGTGATCTTTCGTGTGGACTAAAGTCCACACTACTACAACAGGCTGTGCGTCAAGACGTCGCGCGCATCGGCAAAATACGGCTGCCAGACGATTTCAGGCTGCCCGGTTTTGAGACAGTCGCGGACCTTCTGTAAGGTGTTCCGCGCCATGTGCGGGCAGCGGTTGCAGGCACAGGTCGTGCCATCGGAAGCCATGATTCCCGGTACCGGGATGTAGGTGTGCTGCGGCGCCAGTTTGGCCAGCGGATGAATCATGTTGGCCTCAGTCGCCACGAGAAACGTGGTCGGCTTTTCGACCGATGCCACATATTTTCGCATTCGCTCGGTGCCGCCGATGATGTCACTCAGGTCGAGAATCGGCTTGGGACACTCGGGGTGCGCGAGCACGATGCTGCCGGGATTGTTCTTTTTCGCGCGCAGCAGATCCTGAATGCTGAAAATCTCGTGAACCATGCACGAGCCGGGCCAGAGAATCATCGGACGGCCGGTCACCTCCGACAGGTACCGACCCAGGTGCTGATCGGGAACGAACAGAATCTCCTTGTCGGCCGGCACCCGTTCGATAATCTCGCGCGCGTTGCCGCTGGTCACGATCCAATCGCACAGGCTTTTCACAGCGGCTGTCGTGTTGATGTACGCGACCGTCTGGAAGTCGTGCCCCTCGGCCCGCAATTGTTTCTGGTAGGCCGCCAGCTTGTCGGCCGGGCAACTGTCGGCCAGCGAACAACCTGCCAACAGGTCGGGGATCAGCACGGTCTTGGTCGGATTCAAAATCTTCGCCGACTCGGCCATAAAGTGGACGCCGGCGAAAACGATCGTCGATTTCGTGACCGTGACGGCATCCCGAGCGAGTTTCAGGCTGTCGCCGGTGAAGTCGGCGATATCCTGGATTTCGCCGTCGACGTAGAAGTGCGCCAGCAACACAGCGTCCTTTTCGACCTTGAGCCGCTCGATCTCGTCCATGAGGTCGAGTGGGTCTTCGTGGACTTCCGGCATTGCCGGTTGAATCGTCAGTGTGACAGGCATCGAACTCGTCTCGCAAAACTGGATTGGGGCCGGCCACGGGAAGAGCACCCGGCTTCGGTACCGGCAGGATAAACCTGCCGGCTCGCTAAGGGTGAACCTGCCGGTTGGCTTGTTAGATTATACGCTTGCCGGCCCCCGTGTGCATTCTCGGCCGCTGCTTGCGGAGCGTCGCCGATTGGGACATGATCGCCGTTTCGGTCTGTGTCAGCCAAAGGAACGCACTTTTCCCTGCGACTGCCGAGAATTTCATGAGCGACGCCGCAAACGATGACCCCTATGCCCTGCCGATTGATGCCATTCAGGATCCGCCCCGGTCGCTGTGGCAGGCGCTGCGCAAGATCGGCCCGGGAATTATTCTTGCCGGGTCGATTGTCGGCTCAGGAGAGTTGGTTCTCACGACGTCGCTGGGGGCCGACTGGGGATACATGTTTCTCTGGCTGATCCTGTTCAGTTGTGTCATCAAGGTCTTCGTGCAGATCGAGTTGGGGCGTTACGCGATCTCATCGGGCATGCCAACGCTGGGGGCACTTAACGAACTTCCCGGCTGGCGCTGGCGGGCGCACTGGCAGGTGTGGTGGTGGTTTTTAATGCTGCTGGCGACTGTGGTGCAACTCGGGGCCATGGTCGGCCTGGTGGGTCAGGCTCTGCATGAGGCGTTTCCCCAGTTGGGGAACTGGATGGTTGATCGTCTGGGTTCCGACAGCACGGCGTTCGGACGCTGGATTGTGCGTCACCCCGAAAATCCCTGGTCGGTTTTCACGGCACTTTGTGCTGTAGCGCTGCTGCTCAGCGGCGGATACAAGCAACTTGAAAAGGTCACGACGGTTCTGGTTGTCAGTGTGACACTGATCACCGTCGCGTGCGTCGTTGCCCTGCCGGCGACAGGCTATCCGATCACCTGGAGCGATTTGCAACAGGGCTTCAAATTTCAGTTTCCAAAGGACGCCGGTGATCGAGTCAAGGCCATTGCTGCGGCATTCGCCGTGTTCGGCATCACCGGGGTCGGGGCGTCTGAGTTGTATTCGTATCCCTACTGGTGTCTCGAAAAAGGTTACGCCCGGTTTGTCGGCCGGCGCAGCGACGACCCGGCCTGGGTCCGTCGCGCCAATGGCTGGCTGCGGGTCATGCGGCTCGATGCCTGGGTGAGCATGATCGTTTTCACTATCGCCACGGTCTCGTTTTATCTATTGGGGGCGACTGTGCTCCACCGCCTCGATCTGCATCCCAAGGGAGCGAAAATGATCGCGACCCTGTCGGAGATGTACGTTCCCACTTTTGGCGAGTGGACGAAAGTCGTGTTTGTGATCGGGGCGTGGGCCGTGCTGTTCAAGACGCTGTACATCGCTTCGGCCGGGCACAGCCGGCTGACGGCCGATTTCCTGAACATGGCCGGTTTTGTGAAACTCGACAACGCCTATTCGCGGCGGCGAATGATTCGGATCTTGTGCGTGTTCTATCCGCTTTTAGCGCTGGCTTTGTACCTGTGGCTGGGCGAGCCGAAGGAAATGGTGACTTTCGGCGGCTTCGCCCAGGGAATCACGTTGCCTGTGATTGCCGGTGCCACAGTGTTTCTGCGGTATCGGCGGACCGATCCGCGAATCGCACCTTCGAAGCTTTCGGATGTTTGTCTGTGGATTGCTTTTGCACTGCTGACGCTGTTTGCAGGGAAGGCTCTCTGGGACAACGCGGTCGCTCTGCAGGCATGGTGGCGAGGGGGCTGACCGGCAATCCCGCTAGGCGAGTCTGCGAGTCTCCTCTAGAAGCCCATAGGCAGTTTCGGAAACCGCGATTTCCTCGGGAAATACGACGTTTCCCGACGTTTCTTGCATGCTGTCGTTTTGCGGCTTCAATGTACTTCGGTCCATTTCGGTTCCGTTTACACACGATTTTACACACGATCCGGCAGCCGCTGCGAAGTGCGCATCGGTCGTTTGCAGGTAATGTTTGTTCGCAACGTCAACGGTGTTTCCCATCCATGCCGCGACGACGTGCGCCGGAAATGTCTCAGTCAATTCGGTCTGACGGGTCGATCGCAGGTTGTGGAAGATTCGGGGCCACGGGACAAAGCCGGCTTTGCGGACGATCTGGGCCATCTTCCCGCGCATGTTGACCTCAGCACGGACGGCACGCGGAATGATGAAGTCGGCACCATCGGGGGCCAGGTCGAATAATTCGTCAAGTTGCTTCCGCAGTTCGGGGAACAGGGGGACGAACCGCTCCGGCTTCCCCTTCCGTGCGGTCTTCGGCGACGGGACACGCATTCGGTCCTGATCCCAAATAACATCGCTCCAACGAACGCCCAGCGTCTCTGAGGGTGTCCGCAGGCCACCGA
>SIAF01000282.1 GCA_009691905.1 Planctomycetaceae bacterium
GGAAGTACGTCGATCCCGGCCAAAACTGGTACGAGGCGCAATATCGCAACCGCGTGCTCAATTCCCTGACCCATCGTGCGGCACTGCTTGGGTTCCAACTTGTTCCCGCCGTTCCCCCACCGGTAAGTTCCTGAGAAGGCTGTACTCCAACGCTACTTCACAACGGTCGCCGGGCGCAGGTTGCCGACCCACATCTTCTGCTCGCGAACGACGTAGAATTCGAGTGCGTCCTGGCTGGTGGAGGTTTTCGCCTGGTCGAGAACCCAGACGATGTCTTCGTGCTTGATCGTCTCGTATTTGCCCAGCCCGACGAGGATGTCTCCCTTACGGATGCCATCCTGGGCGGCGGGACTTCCCGGCCGCACATCGACGACCTTCATCCCCCCGCGATATTGGCTGCGGTACTTTGCACCCAAGTTCGACCGGTCGGTCTTATCGAGCCGCAAGCCCAGAACGGTCCATGACTTTCCCGCGGCCACGTCGTCGCGGACAGATCGCGGTTTCTGGACGGTCTGGGAGGCCTTCGACGCGGCAGCGATCTGCGGGGCGTCAACTTTCGCGAGCTGGATCGTCAGCTTGACGGTTTCGTCCTTTCGCTGCACCAGCACATCCACCGGCTCGCGGGCGGGCTTTCCCAGGAAGGCGCGTTCGAGATCGGCCCGGTCAACGATCCGCAGCGTCCCGACTTGTGAAACGACGTCCCCCGGTAGGAAACCCGCAGTGGCCGCCGGGCTGTTTGGTTCCGCGGCGTCGACTACGAGTTTCCTGTGTGCGGGGGTCTTGACGTCGTGAGCAAGCAGCCCGTGGTAGGTTTCGTTATGGATGCGAATGTCGAGCAGACTGGCGATGTACTTGCGGGCGTCATCGATGGGAATCGCGAAGCCGATTCGCTGCGCTCCGGCGCGAATCGCCACGTTGATGCCGATCACTTCGCCGTCGAGGTTGACCAGCGGCCCGCCGCTGTTGCCGGGGTTGATGCTGGCATCGGTCTGCAATAGATTCTTGTACGATTGATGATCGTTGACTTCGACGTTCCGCAGCAGGGCGCTGATAATCCCTTCGGAAACGCTGTCTTCATAGCCGTAGGGGTTCCCCACGGCGACGACCGTTTCACCTTTCATGATGTCTGACGAAATGCCGATCGGGATGATGAGCATCGGCCGCGACGGCTCAATTTTTATGATCGCCAGGTCGTACTTGCGGCTGGCCGCGATGATCTCGGCCGAGTAGGTGCTGCCGTCGTTGAGCGTGACTCGCCGCAGCGTGGTGTCGGCAATCACGTGCTCGTTGGTGACGATGTAACCGCGCTCGTCGATGATGATTCCGGAGCCCATTCCGGTGACTTTGCGTCCAGAGGTCCCTTCGAACGACGGATCGCGTTCGCGATCGCGGCTGGAGCGCTCGGTGTGAATGTTAACGACGCCGGCTTCGGCCCGGCGAATCGCCCTGACCAGGGGCGTCAGGCGCACATCCGATCCGTTTGCCGCCGAGACGCCGGGAGTCGAACACAAAGCCGAAGACAGCGCGAAGCTGATGATCCACATGCGCATGCTGACGTTCTTTTCGATGGCGTGGCGGGATGTCGGGCGACGGACAGCCGGCTGGGACGCAGTTCGTTAATCAGGGTTGTCGGAGCACAGGCCTGTGCCAGTCTCCGAGGCCTGTCTCCGAGAATGCAAATCGTCTAGTGGACTGAGGTTGCTTGATCCACGCGGAACGCTGGCGCACAGCTTACCCAAAGCGATTTTCAATCGGATTGTGCGGGATGCGCCGCTTGCTGCGGCCGGAGAATGCCAGTCCGGCCACCAATCGGCTAGAATTCGCTTAAGCCGCCGCCCGGCGATGCTTTCGACCAGGTGTGGGGCGCGGGCAGACAATCCCTCAAAGCGTTACAATCCGGCGCACCCGGGCCGCAGATTTGCCGTAATCGGAAAGGTTTCACAACGCATGTCCCGCCGACAGAAACTCGAAGCGCTCCTGGCCGAATCGCCCGAGGACTCGTTTCTGAACTACGCCCTGGCGATGCAGTGCTCGGCCGACGGCGACCAGCCGGCCGCCATTGAGCGGTTTGACTGGCTGATCGAGCGCGATCCCCAGTATGTCGCCGCCTATTTTCAACTCGCTCAAATCGTTGTCGAGCGCGGCGAGACCGACCGGGCGCGGCAACTGCTCACGCGCGGGATTGAAATGGCCCGCCGCGCCGGCGACGACCACGCCGAAGGAGAAATGCGCGGGTTTCTGGAGCAATTGGCTGGATAGACGATACAACCGCTACAATTTGACATCGGGCCGGCGTTGCGGACCCAGACGGCGTCGCTCAGTCGGTCGGTACCACAAAACCTGTTGACGCTGCACGACCATGCCGGCGGTTGCTTTCACCAATTTCAATTCTCAAATTTTCAGATCCGAAATCTCAAATCTCGAATTTGATTTTTCAGAATTCCAGATTACAAACGGCTGATCTCTTCCTCGAGATCGTCATCCGGAGACCCCGATGAAGTTTCGCTTTCCGATCGTAATTATCGACGAAGATTTTCGCTCTGAGAACGCCAGCGGGCTCGGCGTGCGGGCCATCGCCCGGGCGATTGAAGAAGAAGGACTCGAAATTCTGGGGGTCACCAGCTTCGGCGACATGTCGTCATTTGCACAGCAGCAAAGCCGCGCCTCGGCCTTCGTGCTCTCGATCGACGACGAAGAGTTCGGTCGCGGGTCGGCCGACGAAATGCAGCAGGGACTTAAGTCGCTGCGAGCCTTCGTCGAAGAGATCCGTCGCCGCAATTCCGACATCCCGATCTTTCTCTACGGCGAAACGCGCACCTCGCGGCATATTCCCAACGACGTTCTGAAGGAGCTGAGCGGCTTCATTCACCTGTTCGAAGATACCCCCGAATTCGTGGCCCGGTACATTGTCCGCGAGGCGAAGGCTTACCTCGATTCGCTGGCTCCCCCCTTCTTTCGCGCTCTGGTCCATTATGCGCAGGACGGTTCGTATTCGTGGCATTGCCCAGGCCACTCGGGCGGCGTCGCCTTTCTCAAGTCGCCGGTGGGCCAGATGTTCCACCAGTTTTTCGGCGAGAACATGCTGCGCGCCGACGTGTGCAACGCCGTCGACGAACTGGGCCAGCTTCTCGACCATACCGGGCCGGTGGCCGCCTCCGAGCGCAACGCGGCCCGAATCTTCAATGCCGACCATCTGTTTTTCGTCACCAACGGCTCATCGACGTCGAACAAGATCGTCTGGCATTCGACCGTGGCCCCCGACGACATCGTCGTCGTCGACCGCAACTGCCATAAGTCGGTTCTGCACGCGATCATCATGACCGGGGCGATCCCCGTGTTTCTGATGCCGACCCGCAACCACTTCGGCATCATCGGGCCGATTCCGCTCGACGAATTCAAACCCGAAACGATTCGGAAGAAAATCGAGGCCAATCCCTTCGCACGGCACGTTAAAGACAAACTGCCCCGCGTGCTGACCATCACCCAAAGCACGTACGACGGCGTCCTGTACAACGTCGAGACGATCAAGGAACTGCTCGACGGGCAGATCGACTCGCTGCACTTCGACGAAGCGTGGTTGCCGCACGCTGCGTTCCACGACTTTTACGGCGACTACCACGCCATCGGCGCCGACCGCCCGCGTTGCCGCGATTCGATGGTCTTCGCCACGCAATCGACCCACAAGCTGCTGGCCGGGCTGTCGCAGGCTTCGCAGATTCTGGTGCAAAACAGCCAGACGCGGCACCTCGATAAACACCTGTTCAACGAGTCGTACCTGATGCACACTTCGACCTCGCCGCAATACGCAATTATCGCGTCGTGCGATATCGCCGCCGCGATGATGGAACCTCCCGGCGGCACGTCGCTGGTGGGCGAGTCGCTGCTCGAGGCGCTCGAATTCCGCCGCGCGATGCGCAAGGTCGATGAAGAATGGGGCGCCGACTGGTGGTTCAAAGTCTGGGGTCCCGATGACCTGTCGGAAGAAGGGCTCGAAGAGCGCGAAGCGTGGATGCTCAAAGCCAACGAACGTTGGCACGGCTTCGGCAACCTCGCCCCTGGATTCAATCTGCTCGACCCGATCAAAGCGACGATCATTACCCCCGGGCTGAACATCGACGGCGAGTTTGCCGAACTGGGCATCCCGGCCGGCATCGTCACGCGCTACCTTGCCGAACATGGCATTATCGTCGAGAAAACCGGGCTGTACTCGTTTTTCATCATGTTCACGATCGGCATCACCAAGGGCCGCTGGAACACGCTGGTCACCGAGCTGCAGCAGTTCAAGGACGACTACGATCGCAACCAGCCCTTGTGGCGCGTGCTGCCCGAGTTCAGCGCCAAGTACCCGCGTTACGAACGCACCGGCCTGCGGGAACTGTGCGACCAGATTCACGGCCTGTACAAGGCCAACGACGTGGCGAAGCTCACGACCGAGATGTACCTCTCGAACATGATCCCGGCGATGAAGCCCGCCGACGCCTGGGCACGCATGGCCCATCGCGAAATCGAACGCGTCGAGATCGACGATCTCGAAGGACGGATCACCGCCGTGCTGCTGACCCCTTATCCGCCGGGCATCCCCCTGCTGATTCCCGGCGAACGCTTCAACGGGACGATCGTGCAGTACCTGAAATTCGCCCGCCAGTTCAACGAGGCGTTTCCCGGATTCGAAACCGACATCCACGGCCTGACCGAACAGGAAGTCGACGGGCGACTGCGATGCTATGTCGATTGCGTTTCGCTCGACTGAGTATGACACGCATGTGGAACCCGTTTCGAAAGTGGCGTCGAGGTTCGTCAAGTGAAGACGAATTCCGCCGCCGCCGGGCCGAACTTCTCGCTCAGGCGCCGATTCCCTGCCTGTGGCTGCTCGGCAAGACCGGGAGCGGAAAGACTTCGGTCGTCCGCTACCTGACCGGTGCGAGCGATGCCGTCATCGGCGGTGGATTCCGACCGCAGACGAAGTTCTCTCGCCTGTTCAGTTTTCCGGATGACGAATTGCCGATCGTTCGGTTCCTCGACACGCGTGGCATCGGGGAAGCCCGGTACGACCCCACCGATGACCTGGCCCAATTCAACGAGTCGGCGCACCTGGTGATCGTGACGGTGCGGGCCACCGATCAGGCCACTCAGGAAATCATCGACCCCTTGCAGCAGGTTCGACGGGCGAATCCACGCCGTCCGGTCCTTCTGGCCGTGACCTGCCTGCATGACGCCTACCCCGGAGCGCAGCATCCCGTTCCCGATCCGTTTGATACCGGGCTGCGACCACGGCCCGTCGGTATTCCTGACGATCTCGGGCGATGTCTGGAGGCCCACTATCAACGCTTCGACGGACTTTTCGACCGAGCCGTGCCGATCGACTTGACCCCCGTCGACGACGGATTCAAGGCACCCGACTTCGGAGGCGATCGGCTGAAACAGGCAATTCTTGACCTGTTGCCCGCCGCTTATCGACAGACCCTGTTGCAAATGGATCAACTGCGAGCAGCGCTCGGCGAAATGCACCAGAGCCGATCGATGCCCATCATTCTGGGGCACAGCCTGCTGGCCGCGACGGCGGCGGCGGTGCCTGTCCCGTGGATCGACCTGCCGGTCGTGATGGCCATTCAATCCCATCTGATCCATCGCCTGGCCCGGCTGAATCAGCAACCGCTGGATAAGGCGACGCTGGCACACATCACCCTCGCCATCAGTGGCCGCGTCGCGGTGCGGATGGGCCTGCGCGAATTGCTGAAGCTGATCCCGTGGGTCGGCATCGCGGCCAACGCGGCGGCGGCCTTCGCCTTCATGTACGCCTCCGGCTGGGTCTGGAACTGGTATTTCCTGGAAATTCGTAAAGGACACGTTCCCACTGCCGAAGAACTTCGGAAGATGTACCAGCGCGAGTTGAAAAAGGGAGCACAACTGTGGCGCACCTCGCATGCGGAGGCTGAATTGTGATCTCCCGGCGCTCGATTCTCGTCGCTTGCCTGTTGCTCATCCCGGTGCTGACCTATGCCGTCGCTGGCGGATACGCGCTTTGGACGACCGGACTATTCGCGTGGGTCTGGTGGATGGCGCCGGCCTGCTGGCTGCTGGCGTGGGGCCTGGCCTGGTTCTGGCGCCTGGGACAGTTGACGCAGCCATCACAGGATCTTCCCGTTGCGTCGCACTGGACCGCGCGGGATCAACAGGCTGCCCTGATCGTGCGCGAGTACCAGCAGAAGGTCGAACAGCTTCCACCGGACAAACTCACCGATTTGCAGCATTACCAGACAGAAGTGCAGTCGCTGGCAATCGGCCTCGCTCGGCGCTACCACCCCGAGGCGAACGATCCCCTGACGTCGCTCACCATCCCCGAAATTTTGGCCGCAGTGCGGCTGGCCGTCGACGATCTCGAGCAATGGACGCTGACCTCTGTGCCGGGAAGCCGTTTGTTGACGATCAACCACTGGCGCAAGCTGCAGTCGGCTCCCAAGTGGATCAGGCGCTTTCAAAATACGGCGTGGGCCGTCTCGATCCTGCTCAATCCCGCGAATATCGCCAGCTATCTGGCCTCGAAACTGACGGTCGATCCGGTGACGTCGGCACTGCAAACCGAGCTGCTCGGGGCGCTTTACCTGCGTTTTTTTCAGTTGATCGGGTTTTATCTCATCGAGATGAACAGCGGCCGACTGCGCGGCGGCTCGGAAGCGTATCGCCGGGCGTTTCCGTTGAATGTCCGCCGAAAGTCTGGCAGCCCGGAAGGTCAGCCGTCGTTCGAAAGTGCCGCCGCCGGGGCGTTGACCATCGCCATGGTCGGGCAAGTCAGTTCCGGCAAGTCGAGTCTCGTGAATGCCATGACCGGTTCGCAGCAAGCCGCCGTCGACATTCTTCCGGAAACCCTCAATGTTGAGCGCTACCAGATGACCGTGGGAGTTCCGGCGGTCGTCGTGACGCTGCTCGATACCCCCGGCTATGCCGAGATCGGTGCGACAAAAGACCAGTTGCAGCAGATTCAGGCGGCGCTCCGCGAGGCGAACGTTGTGCTGTTCGTTCTTGACGCCCATTCGCCGGCCCGCGAGGCCGACCGGCGCACGCTGGGCGATCTCGAAAACTGGTACGTGTCACAGCCGCGTTTTAAGCTGCCGCCGATGCTGGGGGTGCTCACGCACATCGACCTGCTGCGACCCACCCTCGAATGGTCGCCACCCTACGACTGGCGTGAACCGTCAGGGCCGAAGGCGCAAAACATTCACGATGCCGTCGCCTACACGCGTGAGCTGTTCGGCGGCTCGCTGGCCGCAGTGGTTCCTGTCTGTGCCGACGCCGATCCCCAGCGCGCCTGGGGCATCCTCGATGAGGTTGTCCCGGCACTGACGCTCATTCTGGACGAAGGCCAGTCGACGGCGCTGCTGCGGGCGTTCGAACAGCAACTCGATCAGGATCGTCTCAAAACGCTGCTCAAGCAGATCCGGCTCTGCGGAAGCGACCTGTTCCGCTGCTGGATCGACGAGCGGATGCAGTCCGATCAGGATCAATCGCCGGCGGGCAACCGGTAATTCGCGCTGCTGTAGGGTGGGACCAGCAAGCCGGGAACGACTCGAGGGCTTCGTTTCTTGAGATTGCGATCGAACCAGACCGTGCGTTGTGTCGTGATCGAGCGGCTTGCGCAGGCCCACCATGCGGGTCGCAACTCATCGGAACCCGAATGGTGGGCCTGCGCTCGCTGCGCGGGCTGGCCCCACCCTACACCACGAATCGCGGTCGGCCCCACTCGTCAACCTGGAAAGGCCTCATCTACAGCCACTCGCGAATCGGCTCGCTCTCGATCAGCCGAATCGGGCGGCCGTCGCTGGCGGTCACCGTCAGGTCGAGGGGCAGGCCGAGCTTTTCGTAAATTGTGGCGACCACGTGCTCGGTGTGGTATTCGCTTGATACCGGGAAGGCACCTTCGGGATCGGTGGCGCCGATTACCAGTCCGCCGGGAACACCCGCCCCTGCCATCACGGCAAAGCCCGCGCTGGCCCAGTGGTCGCGGCCGCTCGCCGAGTTGATCTTCGGAGTGCGACCGAAGTCGGTCATCCACACGACCAGCGTCGAGTCGAGCATCCCCTGTTGTTCGAGGTCGATCAGCAGTTCGGGCAATCCCTGATCGACGGGGGGCATGCGGCCTGTTTTCAAGGCGTTGAAGCAGTCCTGATGATTGTCCCACGACGGGTCGCTGACGGTGACGAACCGCACCCCGGCCTGAATCAACCGCCGCGACAGCAGCAGCCGCTGGCCAAAGGCGTTGCGGCCGTACCGATCGCGCAGCCGCGGGTCTTCACTACCGATGTCGAAGGCGCGCTTCGTCTCGGGGGCGGTGATCATGTTCAGCGCCGCTTTGTAGTGTTCGTCGAGCGCGTCGTAGGCTTTGGGTTGCAGGTCGGCCTTGCGCTGAAGCGTGTCGATGGCCGTCAGCATCAGCTTGCGGCGATCGACGCGGGCCATCGCCATGTTGAGGGGAGGGGTGATATCGCGGACGTTGAACTTGTCGACGTTGGCCTCGGCAGCAATCTCGAACGGGCTGTGCTCCAGACCGAGAAAGCCGGCGGTTCCGCCGTTGAACGTGCGGTCGACGTAGGCGCCAAGCTGTACGAACGGAGGCAATGCCGATTTGAATCCCTGCTCGTGGCTGATCACCGACCCCATGCAGGGATAGGTCAGTGCCGGGTTGGGAAACCGCCCCGACATGCAATACTGGTCGGCAAAACCATGGCTGGCGTTTTTCGGGTTCCAGCTTCGCAGCAGCGAGTAGCGTCCCAGTTCTTTCGCGAGGCGGGGGCAAATCTCTGAAAACTGGACCCCCGGAACCGCTGTGTCGATGGCGCTGAACGGCCCTTTGACGAGGGCCGGCGCATTGGGCTTGGGGTCAAGCGTATCGTGATGGCTGGTCCCGCCGAGCGTCCAGATGAAGATGCAGTTCACGTCGCTGACCGATTTCTTCTCTTTCGCCAGGGCCGCCTTGTGCTGAAGGAGCATGGGCAGCGTCAGCCCCAACCCTCCCAGACTGCCGATTTTCAGCAGCGACCGGCGGTCAACCCGCTCACAATTGCGCGTCATGTCAGAAATCAGGTCGAGCATGGCGGGAAGCTCCGAGGTGGCCCGAGTGCTGTGCGTGGCTGAGGCGGCGGCGAGGCAGGATTTTTTGATCGCAGCAAGTGCGATCAGGGGCAGGACAGATCAACATTTTATTATACAACGATCTTGCGTGGCGCGCCAAGCGATGCAATCGGTCGGTCGCACCACACCCGGGTGCGCCAGGTGCGCAAACATTCATTTATGGATAGCATCGGCACCACGGATTGCTCATAATAACGAACGCTGAGTTCTCGCCTGATTCGAGGCTGCGGTCGTGAGAATCTGCGGGGAGGCTGCCAAGCCTTCCGATTCTGACGCCATAGCCTTCCCGCCTTATCGTTCTGCTGCCGACGAGGAGCCCCAAGGGTCAGGGCTTCCAAGGTGTCATTCAGTGTGGCGAAGTGCAAGGATTTTGGCGGTCGAGGCATGACCTCCGTTGTGATATTTGCTGCGTGGCGTCGGCGGTTTTTTCGGGCCGCGTTTGTATTTACGGAAGCGGGTGATATCCACTCGC
>SIAF01000283.1 GCA_009691905.1 Planctomycetaceae bacterium
TGTGGGCAGGCCGGATTGCGGCTGCGGGGCCACAACGAGCCGGGCGGCCCTCCACGCACACCAAATCTCCCCATCACGAACGCACCATTCCGACACCCTTACGCGATTCACCGGAATTCACCCACAAATTCCGGAGAGGAACCAAAAAAGAAAGCGTCCCAAGTGCAGAGCACCCAGGACGCTTTCAGTTACCGATGGTAGAAGTGCGGGCCAACGCTTCCCACCACGGCGAAGGATCAGAGCCGCACACGCCGTGCCCTTCGTCGTGAAAATAAGCCAGCAGTTGCAAGACATTTTGCGGCAATGCTTTGAATGGGAAATCGCGACTTTCATCGGCGTGCGCGGTATTCGGATGTTATGTAGCAGAATCATTCAAGTGCAGCGAAATGATTGACGCATCCAAGTTTTGTGATGTCTCAAACTTCGGGTCGAGGGCCGTGCCTCTCTGCATCGCATTGCCCCGATCAACTTGCCAAACTACCAGGATGCGTTTGCACCAGTCTACCTGACGAGGCAGGCTTGCGCGACTCACCCGCTCTCGGTGGCACCCGAAAGTCACATTCATGCCGACCGATCTCCGTCAACTGACAACGCGTTTCGCCCGCCTGAAACCCTTGGCGGAAGCGGTGCGCGTCGTCGCCTATCGGTCCTGCACACCCCAGTATGCAACAGAGCCGGACCTCCTGTCGGGAGATGGAAGTCGGAAGGTGGGCGCGCGGTGGAATCCACCAGGGATTGCGGCGGTCTATTTCAGCCTCTCGCCGGAAGCGGCGTTGGCTGAGACGCTGGCATACTTTCGGTATTATGGCTTTCCAATCGCTCAAGCCATGCCCAGAGTCTTCGTGGCGCTGACGATTCGGCTGTCAGCGGTTCTCGACCTGACCAACGGCCGCGTCCGTCGTCGACTGCAAATCTCTGAAACGTCCATGCTGAAATCCGACTGGCGGAAGATTGCTTCGACGGGCGCCGTGCCACTGACGCAACTTGTTGGTCACGCGGCCTATGCGGCGGGCTGGGAGGGGCTGCGGGTCAGGTCGGCCGCACATCCGGACGGTGTCAATCTTGTGGTGTTTCCCACAAACGTTCATGCCGGCAGCGCACTGGAATTGAACCGTGATGCCATGTCGTAAGAGCACACAGTCTGACATGCATATTTGCATGTTGTCGTACTTGTCATTTCATGCCAAACTGACGATAATCAAAGGATCACACGACAAGTGAGGTTCAGATCGTGCCGACGAAAACGAAAGTGATCGGGCGGAACGTGAGTCGAACGAAACGCAGAATCGTTCTCGCAAAGACTACCGGCACCGAAACAACCCCCTTCGAAATTGTTTCCACGAAGCGGGGAGGAGGCGAACTGCTCCTGCGGCAGAGGCTGGGTTTTACGCGTCCTCAATTCGCCCGGTTGATTCCGGTTTCGGAACGGTCGCTCGCCGCCATCGAAAAGGGAAAGGCCGCTGCAGAAACCGTATCAAGGTCACTGGCCCAGATTCAACGGCTGATCTCGGCATTAGAAGAGGTTATTGAGCCCGCGGTCATTGGTTGCTGGTTGACGATTCCGAATCAAGCTTTGGAAGGACTCAAGCCCTTGGAGGTCATCGAGCGCGGTGAAATCGATCGAATCTGGACGATGATCTATCACCTTCGCAGCGGGGCGGCATTCTGATTTTTCCGTTGCTTCCGCCGTTTTGTTGCCATGACGCAGCCGCCGAAAGAGCTCGATTGCCGACCCTTGGCCCGGTTCACGGCCGCCGAACAGGCTCAATTCGAGAGCGACGGATATGTCATCGCCCGGGGATTGGCCGATCCCGAATTGTGTCGGCAAATGCTCGAGGCAACCCGCGCGGGCCTGGCCGCCCGGTCGCCCCCGCTTGAGTACGAGGCAGATTTGCACTATCCGGGTGCTCCCGGTTCACGCAGCGCGATCGGCGGCGACACCGTTCGTCGCCTGAAAGAGGCGCATGCCCGCGGCCCCGCCTTCACCCAATGGCTTTCAACACCGGCGCTCGTCGGACGCCTACAGCAACTCCTGGGGCCGCGCGTCGCGATGCCGCTGGCCCATCACAACTGCATCATGACCAAGCAACCCCGGTTCAGCAGCGAAACCGGCTGGCATCAGGACATCCGCTACTGGTCGTACACCCGGTCCGACCTGGTCAGTGTCTGGCTGGCGCTCGGATCGGAAACACCCGAGAACGGCTGTTTATGGGTGATTCCGGGCACCCATCGCCTGCCGCTGGGGCGCGAGCGACTCGATGAGGCGCTGTTTCTGCGACCCGACCTGCCCGAGAATGCAGCGTTGATCTCGAAAAAAATTGCTGCCCCTCTGGAAGCGGGGGATGTCTTATTTTTCCATTGCCGGACGTTTCACGCCGCGGGACGCAACCAGACCGGTGAAACCAAGTATTCGGTCGTGTTCACGTTCCGGCCGCTGGACAACCCGCCGCTGCCCGGGACGCGCTCGGCGGCGCTTCCCGAACTGTTGCTGCCCGAAGTCGATTCTCAATGAGGCGCGGCAGAATCTCAGGGACACTGCGTGTCGTCGGCCATTCAGCGGTCGGGTGAAATACGGCCTGGTTCGCGAACATTCTTCCCGACGCGCATCGAGGCGCTGTCCCCCAGGTCGTCGCGGGCCTGCTCGACGAATCGCATCAGTTCGGCCACGATCTCTGGGTGCTGCGCCGCGACATTCGTCGATTCGCCAATGTCGGTAAAAAGGTCGAACAGCGACAACTCAATTTCGCGTTTGACCAGAACTCCCGGTTGCGAATCGCTGCCGGCCGGGGCGGGGGTCGTGTAATCGTGCGGCAAATGCAGTTTCCATTTTCCGCGGCGAACTGCGTCGAGCCGATTGAGCCAGTAGAAATAGAACACGTCGTGCGGCGACCGGGCGCCCGGCTCGCCCGCGAGCAGGGGCCAGATGTCCAGGCCGTCGATGTGCCGCTCGGGAAGCGTCGCGCCGATCAAGCGCGCGATCGTGGGAAACAAGTCGATGGTCATGGCCGGCTCGCTGCAAACGGCGTCGGCGGAAATTTTCCCCGGCCAGCGCGCGATCAGGGGGACGCGCACCCCACCTTCGAACGTAGTGGCCTTCCCTTCCCGCAGCGGACCGGCCGAGCCGGCGTGATTGCCATACGACAGCCACGGACCGTTGTCGCAGGTAAACAGCACCAGCGTGTTGTCGTCCAGGTCGTGCTTGTGCAGCGCGGCCAGAACCTCTCCTACCGACCAGTCAATCTCTTCGATCACGTCGCCGAACAGTCCCCGTTCCGATTTGCCTTTGAACTTGTCCGAAACGTGCAGTGGGACGTGCGGCATGCTGTGCGGGACGTACAGGAAGAACGGCCGATCCTTGTTCTTTTCGATGAAGTCGAGTGATCGCTGCGTGTACCAGGTGGTTAGTTGCGACTGGTCGGGATCGAGCTGTGCGACGTGATCGCCGTCGATCAGCGGCAGGTCGGGAAAGTTCTTCCCGGCCGTGGGGTGGTGCGGCCACATGTCGTTGGAGTACGGAAGCCCCAGGTACTCGTCGAATCCGTGGCGCAGCGGCAGAAACCGGGGATGGTGCCCCAGATGCCACTTACCGAAGATCGCCGTGGCGTATCCGCGCGACCGACACAGTTCACCCAGCGTCGTTTCATCGTCATGAATGCCGTGCTGATCTCTGGGGCTCAGCGCGCCGACGATTCCCAGACGATTCGGGTAACAACCAGTCAGCAACGCGACGCGCGACGACGAGCAAACCGGCTGGGCGACATAGAAGTCGGTGAACCGCATCCCTTCGCGGGCCATCCGGTCGAGGTGCGGCGTCTTGAATCCCCTGGCCCCGTAAACCCCGACGTCGCCGTAGCCCTGATCGTCGGTAAAAATAATGACGATATTGGGAGGCCGATCGGCGGCCTGCGCGGTGCTTCGAACCAGAAGGCAGCCCAGGACACACCCGATTCCGACCAATTGGGCCAAGACAATCAAAGGATCAGTGCCCCGCTGTCGCATGTTGATGAATTCCCCGATCGTTGAAATCATGACTCGGGCCGAAACGCATTCCCCTTTCGAAGCGACCGTCGGAGCCGTATACTGGCTCATGGCATGTAAAGCCAGCGTTGGATTGTAACACTACACTCGTATTCCGCGGCATGGCAATGGATCGCCAGCGCCGTTCTTCGCGATCGCCAAACTGAACCTGAGGGCTCCCGTGATCACTGTTCCCGGTCAATCCGTGCGGCATTGCGAGGGAATTTCCCGCCGCGAGTGGCTGTGCGCCGGGGGCCTGTCAACGCTGGGACTGGGGCTGCCCCTACTTTTCGCCGGCCAGTCGGTCGGGGCCCCTTTAACAGGTGCGACGACGCGGCCGAGTTTCGGCCGCGCGAAGTCGTGCATCGTGCTGTTTCTGTTCGGGGCGCCGGCCCATCAGGATTTGTGGGATCTCAAGCCGCACTCTCCCGTCGAAGTCCGGGGTGAATTTCAGCCGATTCCGACGAGCGTTCCCGACCTGTTTGTCGGCGAACACATTCCGCGGCTGGCGCAAAGGGCCGACCAGTTCGCGCTGATCCGGTCGGTCACGCATCCCGACAACACGCACACGGTGGCGATGCACTACATGCTGTCGGGCATTCGGCACGCCCGACCGGCGACCAATCCGCAGAATGCGCCCGACGACTTTCCGTGCTACGGGTCGGTGATGAATTACGTTGCCGCCCGGGGCGATCGTCGGCACGACAACGACACGATGGCACGGCACGCGTCGGGCCTGCCGACTGCGGTCAGTCTCAACGCGCCGGCCAACCAGGTCTCGGCGAACAATCACATCTTTCCCGGATTCTTTGCGGGGTTTCTCGGGAAGGCGCACGACCCGCTTTTCGTTTCCCAGAATTCCGACGCTGCCGATTTTCGTCCGCTGCCGGCAGTCGAGAATCCCGATCGGTTGGCGGCACGCCGCAGTTTGCTGGCGGTGGTCGAGCGGGGAACCGAGGCCCTCGAGCGCAGTGCGGCCGTGTTCGGGCTTGATCGTGAATACTTGCGAGCCTTCCAGGTGCTGACCGCCCCCGGTGTGCGGCGGGCGTTTGATCTCGCCGACGAGCCGGTCGGGCTGCGGGACGCCTACGGGCGCACGCCGTTCGGCCAGGGGTGCCTGCTCGCCCGACGACTGGTGGAGCAAGGGGTCTCGCTGGTGACTGTCAATTGGCAACGGGATGATGCCTTCTGGGATACGCACAAGAACAATTTCTCCGAGATGAAAAACAAATTGTGTCCGAATCTCGATCAGGGGTTGGCGGCACTGCTCGACGATCTGGGGCAGCGCGGGCTGCTCGATGAAACGCTGGTTGTGGCCTTGGGTGAATTCGGTCGTACCCCGCAGATCAATGCGGCGGCCGGTCGCGACCATTGGGCCGCGTGCAATACGGTCGTGCTGGCGGGCGCCGGAATTCCCGGAGGGGCCGTCTATGGCGCCTCTGATCGAATCGCCGCGTATCCTGCGGCCGATCCCGTCACCCCCCAGGATCTTGCGGCGACAATCTACCATTTGCTGGGACTCGACCCGCATCTGGCGCTGCGGGACTTTCAGGATCGACCGTATGCGCTCTCCAGCGGCGAACCGGTGTCGGCGCTCTTGTAGCCGTTGTCAGCAGGGGCATACGTGCTGTACAACCGACCCACCGCTCGCCGGGATTCACCCTGTGTGTTTGACGAACATCTTTTTCGGAGCAGTGCGTGACCATGCAAACCCGGCCGCAGATCGCGGCCCTTGAGGCCAATATCGGCAAAGTGCTGCTGGGCAAGCCCGAGCCGATTCGACTGGCGATCGTGGCGCTTCTGGCGGAAGGGCACGTGCTGATTGAAGACGCGCCGGGCGTTGGCAAGACTGTCCTGGCCAAAGCCCTGGCGCGTTGTCTGGATTGCAAGTTTCGCCGATTGCAGTTTACACCCGACCTGCTTCCCAGCGACATCCTGGGTTCGAGCGTCTACTTGCCGAACAAGGGTGAATTCGAATTCCGTCCCGGCCCGATTTTTACCAATATCCTGCTCGCCGACGAAATCAACCGGACGACGCCGCGAACGCAAAGTGCGCTGCTCGAAGCGATGAATGAAGGTCAGGTCTCGATCGATGGTCAGACGTACAAGCTCGATGCCCCGTTTTTCGTCGTCGCCACGCAGAACCCGTTCGAGTTCGAAGGAACCTATCCGCTGCCCGAAAACCAGATGGATCGGTTCATGCTCTGCATCGAAGTCGGTTATCCCGAGCGGTCGGTCGAGCGCCAGGTGCTCAATGCGCATCGTGACGGCGAGCCGATCGACAAGCTGGGCGCGATCTTGACCGGCGACCAGTTGCGGTCCCTGCAAGCTGAGGTTCGCAGCGTCAAGGTCGAAACGTCGATCAACGACTATCTTCTCGAAATCGTGGGCGCGACGCGCAAACACGAAGACCTGGCACTGGGGGTCAGCACGCGGGGCGCCTTGACGCTGTATCGCGCCGTGCAGAGCCTGGCGCTCGTCGAAGGGCGCGATTATGCGATTCCCGACGACCTCAAGCGACTCGCGCCGCATGTTCTGGCGCACCGTTTGATTTGCCGCGGGCCCGTTCGTTTCGGCCAGCGGACCCGCGCCCGGGCAATTCTCGAGCAGATTCTGCAGCAAACGCCGGTCCCTCGGTGATTTCACAGGGGCCCGTTTCACATGTGCGAATTGCCATTGGAGAATGATCCACCACGGATCACACCGATGACCCGGCGCGGCCCTCGGCCGCAACTAAAGGGAGAAACCTTGATTTACGTCTATCGCCAATTGTCAGGCATTTGTTGGCGCGATGCCTCGGCTTAAGAAAGCAACCTGAAAGGTTGCCAGTGTGCTGCCGTTAGCGCCTTCTGACCTCTCAGAAGGCGCTAATTCCCATTTGGCGCCTCTGAGCAATTTTAGCCGGAATTTGACGAAAACCGCCTCAGAAGGCGCATATCCCAGTGGGACACCCCCCCACCGGATTTCCCCCCCGGAAGACGGCGGTGCGCAAATCTGGAAAAGTGCCGCGAAAGAGGTTCCCCGAAGCGGGAGGTGAGCAGCCGCCGCTTCGGTCGCGACACGCGCCGGCGGGCTGGAATGCCCGCAAAAATCTGGTGATGACCTGATGCGGGTTGTTGTTGTAAACTCCCGCCCGTCCCAGAGACCGGTTCGCAGGTAGACATAAGGGAGTTGACGTCGATGAGCATTCGAAAGCTTTCCTGTTTCCATGCAGTGCGGGGCACCCTCGGTCTGGGCAGTATCATTCTGGCGGGCATGCTCCTGGCAGCGCATGTGGCCGTCGCCGCCGAACCGCCAACCCTCGAACAATCGCTCATCCCGGTTCCAAAGCAAAATGACGTGGAATTCGACACACCCGACCCTACGACGCACAAACAGTGCAAGATCGACCCCATTACGGTGAAAGAGGGGAAGGAAGAGAAAGTCCGAGGATGGGCGTTGCTCGGGCCGACCGGGCAGTTTCTGCGGCGCTTTCTCGATACCGATGGAGACGAAATCGTCGACCAGTTCAGCTATTATCGCGCAGGAATCGAGGTCTATCGCGAATCGTTCGCGACTCCCAAGAAGAAGATCAACGAGTTTCGCTGGCTCAATCTGGGGGGCATGCGCTGGGGTATCGACTCCAATCGCGACGGCAAGATCGACGAGTGGAAGTCGATCTCGGCCGAAGAAGTCAGCAAAATCGCCCTTCGGGCGCTGGTGACGCAGGATGTTTCGCTGTTGACGCCGCTGCTGATCAATAAGAACGATTTGAAGTCGTTGGGAATCAAAGGTCCGCTGGCCGAGAAGCTGCTGGCGTCGGTCGCCGACCCGGCGGACAATTTGAAGAAGAGCGTCATCGGCTCGAAAGTGATTCACGGCAAAACCGTCTGGATGCAGTTCGATGCTTCGCCGCCGGGGGCGGTCCCTGCCGATCGCTACAAAACCCCGGCCGATTTGTACGTCTACGAGAATGTGATGGCGATCGTCGATTCGGGCAACGCGAAGGAATCGGGGCTGGTCAGCATCGGCGAACTGGTGCGCGTCGGCGATGTCTGGAAGATGACGACTTTTCCCCAGCCGATGGAGGGCAATCGCGAATTGCCGCTGGGCCCGATCATGTTCCACGACCAGGGAGGCGCCATCGGCGACCCCGCTGCGCCGGACACGCTGGCGATTTCGGAAAAAATCCAGAAACTGGTCGAGCGGCTCAAAAAGCTTTCTGAAAATTCTCCCCCTGCGACGGCCTCCAAAGCGGCCTTCGACAAATACTATAAGGAGCTGGAGACCGTCCTGATCGAGTTGGTCAATGAATCGAAATCGGCCGAAGATAAGTCGCAATGGACGCTGCAATTGCTGGATACGATTACCGCGGCGGTGCAGTCGGGTCAGTACCCCAGTGGCGTCGGGCGATTGAAAGAGCTGGAAGGTGAGATCGGCAAATCGTCGCCCAAGTCGCCGCTGTTGGCCGAGGTCCGCTTCCGAATCTTGCTGACCGAAGACGCCCTCAAGCGGCAGGAAGCCAAAGGAAACAATGAGGCGCTGCAAAAGGTTCATTCCGACTGGCTCAAAAGTCTCGAAGAATTCCTGGACGAAAACCCCAAAGCCGGCAGTGCCGCAGATGCCGGGCTGCAATTGGCGGTCGCTCTCGAATTCAGCGGAAAATACGATCGCGCCAAGAAATGGTATCAGCGGCTCGTGAGCGATTACGGCGACGCGCCCTCCGCCGCGAGAGCCGGCGGCGCCTTACGGCGGATCGACCTGGTCGGCAAGGTTCCGACGCTTTCAGGTACAGCACTGGCCGGAAGCGGCACGATCGACGTCAAACAGTTTCGCGGCAAGATCGTACTCGTCTTTTTCTGGGACACCAAAAGCAAACTGTGCCTCGAAGATCTGCCGCAATTGAAGACTCTGTACGACGAGTATCGCGCCAAGGGCTTCGAAGTCATCGGCGTCAACCTGGATGTCATCAAGGACGAGGTCGGCCCCTATCTGTCGCAGCAGCAGGTGAAATGGCCGCAGATTTACGAACCCGGCGGAATGGAAAGCGCCCCCGCTCGCGATTACGGGATCATTGCCGTCCCGACGATGTTCCTGGTTGATGCCGACGGGAAAGTCACCAATCGCAGCGCCTCGGTCGCCGACGTCAGCGAGGCACTGGCAGAGGCGTATAAATCGAAGTAAGGCGATTGGGTTGGCGATCGCTCCGCTGGAGTACAGCCTTCTCAGGAACTTGAAGTCAGGGGCGGGGGAAATTGTCGCGGTGCGTGTCGGCTGAATCGAAAACATCTTTAACCACGGATGACACGGATTTCACCGATGTGCATGGCGACCTGGGCCTGAAATATCAGTGAAATCCGTGTCATCCGTGGTCTCTTCTTCTTAGAAACTCTCGCATGGGATGTGTGGGCGATCGGGTGTCATTCCTTCCGAAAGTTCCTGTCCGTCATAGGCTCAGACCTCCTGATCTAGGGTTGTGAGTTTCTAGCGTTGGGAGTGAGCGAAGTGGCTTGATTCGTAGGGCATTCGTGGTCTCGCGGATGGAGAAGGGGAATTCAGTCCTGCGGAAAGAAAAATGGTACCTTCA
>SIAF01000284.1 GCA_009691905.1 Planctomycetaceae bacterium
ACAAGGTTAAATCCGTGCAATTCCAAAACTATTTGATAAGTCATGGCACTACACTATTGTGTCAGAACACTCACGACACCTAAAATTCCTGCGGTTTTCGACAAATCTGCACGTCAGCGCCACGCGCAACTGTCGAAGATGGGTCAGAGATCGGGTCTCGACGGAGGAGAAATGTGAACTCACAATCACGATACTCGATGTTGTTGACCTCTCTGAGCCTCGGAGTCATGGCACTGGTCGGACCCGACCGGGGATTGGCTGAGCCTGGGCGGATTGCGCAGCCTGAAGCTGCCGAGCCGCGGTTCCTGGGGGAATGGGGCAGAGAAGGCTCGGAGCCTGGCGAGTTCCACTTCCCGATCGGGATTGCCATCAACGATGCCGATTAGATTTTCGCCACCGACTTTTACAACAGCCGTGTGCAGAAATTCACTGCCGACGGCAAGCTGTTGTCCGTCATTCCCGTGTTGCCCAACCCGGGCGGGATGGCAATCACCAATTCGGGTGACCTTTTCCGCTCTTTCCGCTCCATCCGCCACGGGAGGATCGCACCCCTCGGGTCGCGTGAGAAGGATAACCCGCCCGTGGTCGTCTGCAAGAAGCGCGGTTGCTGGGAGCGGGTCAGCGCTAATCGGCGTGAAACCTAAAGAGTGGATACCAATCGTCCAGGGCCGGCCAGCATCTTTACTACCTCCGCGCGCACGTCCTCAAGACTTAAGCCCAGGTTAATCAGAACCTGAGCCGCCACGCCTTCTTGCTCGCGCAGAAGGCCCAACAAGAGGTGTTCCGTGCCCGGGTAGTAATGGTTGACCTTGCCTGCTTCCTCAATGGAAAACTCGATGACCTTCTTGGCCCGGGGAGTTTGGGGTAATCCGCCCAGCATGACGATGTTTGGGCCGGCCTGCACGATCTACGGTGGACCCCATTGTCTAGACCAAAAAACATCATTTCTTAGTTGGACAGCGCCACTTGTCACATTGGGTAAAGTGTGGACGCCAAGGAATAACGACTTACGGTAACTGATCTTTCCTATCTTCTAAAGTGGCGCTGTCCAATTAGAGAGACTGGCTTTTAGCCAGTTTCCCCGGCGGGTGAGGGCCGCGGCGCAGCGCAGTCGAGCGCAGCGAGACGGAGCGGAGTCGCGGCCCTCACCCGCCGCGACGCCTTGACCTTCACTCACGCACGGGCCTTCGGACCTGCTACCACCTCCATGCCGCGGTACACGTCCCACGGCTTGTGATACGCCAGAAACTTCGGGGCCAACCATCATTCGTTGACTTAAGGTGCCCGGCTTCACCGGAACATGCTGTGATATCGATTGTTAACGCGGACGTGCCGGCAAATCGATTTTCAAGACGATGGCTGGCCTCCGAACTGCCCCGATCTGAGAGGCCCCCGATTGGACTCCGACCTGGCGAGGTTGTCCGCAGAAGCCCTTCCAGTGTTGCCGCCGGCTCTCCGGGAATGTAACTTAAACATATAAGCACGCCTCCGGGATATGATCCCACCCCACCCGCCTGCCGGAGGATGTTGCGTTCCCTCCCCGTTTGTACTGAAGTACCTTCCGTTGGCCTGAAGAAACAGGGGGTTGACACCCCCCGCTCGCCTTATGCTCGCTCTCCCGCACAGGTTCTCTCGAATTGTTGCCGCGCACGCCTTCGCCTTCGCACTGGCTTGGGCTGCGGGTGCGTTTTGCACACCGGCGCGGGCCGCCGATCAGCCGTCGTTTGAACGGGATGTCCGTCCGGTTTTCAAAACGTACTGCCTGGACTGTCATGGCGGCGGCGAAAGCCTGAAGGGCAATCTCGATCTGCGGTTGCAGCGCCTGGCGGTGAAGGGGGGCGACAGCGGGGCCGCGATTATTCCCGGCAATGCCGCCGTCAGCCTGCTCGTCGAGCGCCTCAAGGCGGGAGAGATGCCCCCCGGCGAAAAGAAAGTGCCGGCCGAAAAGATCGCCCTGATCGAAGCCTGGATCGCAGCCGGCGCGCCGGTCGGGCGCAACGAACCCGAAAGCCTGCCCCCCGGCATCGACATCACTCCCGAAGAGCGGGCGTTCTGGTCGTTCCGGCCGATCCGCCGTCCCGAGCCGCCGCAATTGGCGAACACCGTGACGCAACCCGTTGAGCAGGCGCAGCAGCCGGCAGCCGATCTGGTGCGAACGCCGATCGATGCCTTCGTGCTGGCGCGGCTGCGAGACAAGGGCCTGCGCTTCGCCCCCGAGGCCGATCGACTGACTCGGCTGCGCCGGGCGACGTTTGACCTGACCGGCCTGCCCCCGACGCCGGCCGAAATCGACGCGTTCGTCAAGGACGAAAGTCCCGGCGCGTATGAGCGGATGGTCGATCGGCTGCTCGAATCGCAGCACTACGGCGAACGCTGGGGCCGGCATTGGCTCGACGTGGCCGGCTATGCCGATTCGGAAGGGAACGGCAACGACGACACCCTGCGGCCTTATGCCTACAAGTATCGCGACTATGTGATTCGCGCGTTCAACGCCGACAAGCCATTCGATCGATTCATCATCGAGCAACTGGCGGGAGACGAACTCGTCCCGCAACCATGGAACAACCTGGCCCCTGAACAAATCGAGCTACTGACGGCCACCGGATTTTTGCGGATGGCCGTCGATGGCACGACGACCGGCGGCGGCGACCAGGACGCCGCTGCCAACCTGGTTGTCGCCGACATGCTCAAGATCGTGTCGACTTCGCTGGTCGGGCTGTCAGTCGGCTGCGCCCAGTGTCACGACCACAAATACGATCCGATTCCGCAATCCGATTACTTCCGCTGGCGCGCCGTGTTCGAACCGGCACTCGACCCCGGCCACTGGCGACGGCCGGGTCAGCGGCTGGTCTCGCTGTACACCGACGCGCAGCGCGCCGCAGCGGTCGCCGTCGACGCCGAAGCGCAAACGTTGCAGACCGCTTTCAATGCCAAGCAGGCGACGTACGTCGCCGCGGCTCTCGAAAAGGAGCTGGAGAAATTTCCTGAAGAGCAGCGCGCGGGGTTTCGCGATGCGTACAACGCCCCCGCCGACAAGCGGACGGACGAGCAGAAAAAACTCCTCGCCGACAATCCCAGCGTCAACATCAGTCCCGGCGTGCTGTACCAGTACAACCAGGCGGCGGCGGACGAACTCAAAAAGGACCAGGAGCAGATCAACGGCAAGCGCGGCGAAAAGCCGGTCGAAGATTTTCTGAGCGTCACCGGTGAAATCGCCGGCACGCTGCCGGTGACGCGGTTGTTTCATCGGGGCGACTATCGCGACCCGCGGCAGCCGATCGCTCCCGGCGACCTGACGATTGCCGCGCCAGAAGGGGCCCGCGTCGACATTGCCGATAAAGATCCCGCCGCCCCGACTTCGGGACGGCGACTGGCCTTGGCGCGAAACCTGATGAACGGCAAGCATCCGCTGGTCGGGCGGGTCTTGATGAATCGAATCTGGCTGCACCATTTCGGCCGGGGCATCGTCGAGACTCCCGGCGATTTCGGGATGCTGGGAATGCGCCCCACTCATCCCGAACTGCTCGACTGGCTGGCCGACGAATTCGCGCGGCAGGGGTGGAGCCTGAAGCAAATGCACCGGCTGCTGATGACCTCGAGCGTTTACCGCCAGTCGGCCGTGGTGGGACCAGTCGCCAACGCGGCTGATCCGGCTGCTGCGGGCGAACCCTCACCGCAAACGGCGGCCGCGTTTCGTAAGATCGATTCTGAAAACGCATATTACTGGCACTTCCCACTGCGGCGGCTCGAAGCCGAAGCACTGCGCGATCGGATGCTGGTTGCCGCCGGCCGGCTCGACCGCACGCTGTACGGCCCGTCGCTTGCCGTCGAAGAGAATTTCGCCGGCCAGGTGCTGGTCAAAGGCGAGCAGCCCCGGCGCAGCGTCTACTTGCAGGTGCGGCGGACGAAGCCTGTGTCGTTTTTGACGACGTTTGATGCGCCGGTGATGACGGTCAACTGTGAACGCCGCATTTCGAGCACCGGGGCCGTCCAGTCGCTGATGCTGATGAATAACGAATCAGTGCTCAAAGAGGCCGAGCAGTTCGCGCAGCGATTGCGGCTCGAAACGCCGCCCGAGTTTGTGAGAGAAGCGGCCGCACCGCTGGCGGCCAGGTATCCGCGGCACGATGCGGCGTGGCAGTACGGCTACGGAGCGTATGACGAAGCGGGGCACAAGGTCGCGTCGTTCGCCGCGCTGCCGCATTTTACCGGTTCGGCGTGGCAGGGAGGGGCAGCGCTGCCCGACCCGTCGCTGGGCTGGGTGATTTTGCACGCCGCCGGCGGCCATGCGGGCAACGATCAACAGCATGCGGCCATTCGCCGCTGGATCGCCCCGGCCGACGGCAAGCTGACGATTGCCGGTCAATTCAAGCATGGATCGGAAAACGGCGATGGGGTGCGCGGCCGCATCGTCTCCAGCCGCCACGGCCTGCTCGGTGAGTGGTCGCTCAAGAACGGCGAGACGGCGACCGCCGTCCCGATGATTGACGTGGCAGCCGGCGATACGCTCGACTTCATGACCGATTGCGCGGGAGAGGTGACCAGCGATTCGTTCGAGTGGCCTGTGCAGTTGCAGGTTGCGACAGCAGCGGCACCCGAGCCTCAAAAGTGGGATTCGGCGGTCGACTTTCACGGGCCGCTGGGAGTCAGCATGCCGCAGCAAATCGCCTACGCCTGGACGATCGCCTACCAGCGGCCGATCGAGGCCGACGAGTGGGAGCCGGCCTGCCGCTTCGTCGCCGGGCAGCTCACGCACCTGCGGTCGATCGGCGAAAAGTCCGATCACGAGCTCGCCGCTCTGGCCAGTTTGTGTCAACAATTATTCAGCTCGAATGAGTTTCTGCATGTCGATTGAACCAGGCGATTGCCGTTCGATTTCTTCCGCCGCTGAAGGCAGCCCGGCTGTGCCGGCGCAGCCCGAATGCTGCGGCCCGATCGGCAGCCGACGCGAATTTCTGACGCGGTCGGCGTTCGGGATCGGCGCGTTTGCGCTGGCGCACCTGCTGCGGCAGGAGGGGTTGTTGGCCGATGTCGGCAAACCGGGCGAAAACTTGCCGATGGACCTGCGGCTTCGAGCGCCGTATTTCGCCCCCCGGGCGAATGCCATGATTTCGCTGTTCATGCACGGCGGACCGTCGCACGTCGACCTGTTCGACCCCAAGCCCGAGCTCACGAAAAACAGCGGCAGCGATTACGGCGGCGACGTCACGTTCAGCTTCGTAAACCGCGCCAGCAAGAAGCTGTTCGGCAGCCCGTTCCGCTTCGAGAAGCACGGGCAATGCGGGACCGATGTCTCCGAACTGCTGCCGGAAATCGCTTCGATCGTCGATGACATCGCCGTGTTACGGTCGATGCACACCGGTCACAACGGGCACGAAGTGTCGATCCGTTATTTTCACGGTGGGATCCCCGGTGTCACCGGCCGACCCACGATGGGGAGTTGGATCACCTACGCCCTGGGCAACGAGTCGCAAAACCTGCCCGCCTACATGGTGCTCGCCGATCCCGAAGGGCACCCGGTCGACGGCACGCTCAACTGGTCGAGCGGGTTCATGCCCCCGCTGTACCAGGGGACGGTTTTGCGCCCCCAGGAGCCGCGGATTTTCAACCTCGACCCGCCGGCACGCCTCAAAGGAACGCTGCAGCAGCAAAACCTGGCGTTTCTCGATCAACTCAACCAGCGACACCTGCGGCGACACCCCGGCGAGGCCGAACTCGAAGCCCGCATTGCCAGCTACGAACTGGCGGCGGCCATGCAGACCGCCGCCAAAGAAGCGCTCGATATCTCCCAGGAGCCCGATCACATTCACAAGCTGTACGGAATCGACGAAGACGTGACTCGCTCATACGGCGAGCGGTGCCTGATCGCACGGCGGCTGGTCGAGCGCGGCGTGCGGTTCGTGCAGTTGTTCCTGGGGGGGCAGCCGTGGGACAATCACAGCTCAATCAAAACCAGCCTTCCGGCGATCTGCAAACGGACCGACAAGCCGGCCGCGGGCCTGGTTAAAGATCTCAAACAGCGGGGGCTGCTCGATTCGACGATCGTTCACTGGGGAGGCGAGATCGGACGACTGCCCGTCTGCGAAGGAACGCTCAACGACGCCGCCGGACGCGATCACAACGGCCAGGGCTTCACAATCTGGGTGGCCGGCGGCGGGTTCAAGGGGGGGCTGACGTACGGCGAAACCGACGAAGTCGGGCACAAAGCGGCCGTCAACGTCTTGACCCCCAACGACTACCAGGCGACCATTTTGAATCAGCTCGGGCTCGACCACACGAAACTCGTGTACCACAACAGCGGCCGCGAACAGCACCTGACCGACGGCCGCCCGGCACGGGTCGTCCGCGAAATTCTCGCCTGAGGCGACGTGTCGGCGGGAAACCGTTGTGCTCGTGTAGGGTGGGACCAGCTCGCGCAGCGTGCGCAGGCCCACCATTCGCGTTGCACCGCATCGGCACCCGCATGGTGGGCCTGAGCAAGCTGCTCAATGACGACACAACGCCCTGTCTGGTTCGAGAGTGTCTCCAGAAAACGAAGGCCCGAAGTCGTTCTCGGCTTGCTGGTCCCACCCTACATCAGCGTGACGCGACTCCTTACGTCGTCGTCAACAACGCGACGTTCGTGAGGGTGTTGCCCAGGAGGTTCGTGAAGTTCGCCCGGTAGCGATTGCCGTTCTGGGAGGCCGAGGTGGTGAAGATCAGGCTCGTGCCGGTCGCTCCCACCAAGTCGGTGAACGTCGACCCGCCGTCAGTGCTGACTTGCCACTGCACGGTCGGCACCGGGTTGCCGATGGCAGCCGCCGTGAACGTCACGTCGCTGCCGGCTGCCACCGTTTGATCGGTCGGCTGAGTCGTGATCGTGGGTGATGACTGCACCGTGAGGGTCGCCGCCGTCGAGGTGGCTGTCCCGGCGGCATTGGTGAAGACCGCATGATACTGGTTGTCGTTCTGGCTGGAGGCCGTCACGAAGGTCAGGCTGGTGCTGGTCGCGCCCACAACGTCGGCGAACGTCGCTCCGCCATTGGTGCTGACCTGCCATTGGACGGTGGGAGTGGGGTTGCCCGAGGCCACCGAGGTGAAAGTGACGCTGTTGCCCGCGGTCACCGTCTGGCTGGCCGGCTGGGTCGTGATCACCGGCTCAGAGGTCCATTTGACGATGAAAGGGGCCGGCGTCCCAGGGTTGGTATTCGCGTCGAGCGTCGTCGTTCCGCCGGGGTTGACGTTCAACGAGTTGCTGAAATTCCCGACAAAGTACAGGTTGCCGAGCGAGTCGATGCCGATGTCAGTCACCGGCAACGGCGTCGACGTGCTCCAATTGACATCGCCGGCGGGGGTGTAGCTGGTGGCGTTGGCATTCGCTCCGACGACCACGGGATTGCCTTGCGGGTCGATATTCACCTTGGCGGTGGTGCTGCTGACTTTCAATTGCGCGTCAGAGCGGCGAACGGGCGAGTCGTTTTGCCAGCGGGGCGAGTGCGAAACGAAGTTGTAGTGCGGTTCGTCGTGATGATCGTCGGACGACGAATTATCGGCGTGGTGCTCGTGGCTTGATGACGAGTCGGCGGCGGCACACCACGACGGCTTGTCGTTGTGGCACTCATCGTCGTGCTGGCCATTTTCGGAATTCGTCGAGTTGAGATCCTTCGTCCACTGCCAGTTTCCGCTGGAATCGATCTTCGCCAACTGCCCGGTCACGCTTTCGCCGCAGTCACCCGGCCAGAACCCGCTGCTCCTGCCACCCCAATGGCCACCCCAATTGCCACCCCAATGATTGCCCCAGTTGCCTCCCCAGTTGTCCGCCCAGTTGCTGGCCCAGTTGCTGGCCCAGTTGCTATTGCCGGATCCCGTCTGCTGCAGCGTAATGTAGACCGTACCGCTGTTATCAGATGCGATGCTCGAAGCCGTCGATGAGTCGCGACCGCTGGCGTCGTCCTTCGTCGCCCACTGGAAGTTGCCGTCGGTGTCGAGTTTCGTGACGAAAGTATTTGATTTCCACGAGGTGCGCGAGAGGTTGAACGTTCCCGAGCCGGGGTTGAAGTCGACGTTGTTGCCCGTCAGCGTGCCGGCGAGATACACATCCCCCGCGTGATCGACCGCCAGGCCTTTGCCGGCCACGACGGCGGCCTTGCCGTCGGCGAAGCCCTCGGCCCAGGTCACGCCGCCGCTGGTATCGAATTTGGCGACGTAGTTGCTCGCGTTCTGAGTGAACGATTTGAGCGTGGCGCCCGTCTCGCCGTTGGTGATTGTGACGGTGCCGGGGCTGGCCTGGCCGGCGACGTAGGCGTTGTCGCTGCCGTCGACCGCCACGTTGTTGGCGCCCAGGGGGAGGTGCCCAACGATCCCGTCGACCCAGTCGACGTGGCCGGTGGACTGGTCGAGTTTGAGAACGTAACCGTTGGCGTTCCACCCCCCCTGGTTGACGAGCGACGCGTGGTGCGTCTCACCGACGCCGAAGGTAGTCGTCCCTTTGAAATCGCCGACGACGTACACCCCGCCGACATGGTCGACCGAGAGGCTGAGCGCATTGACCGTAGCGTCGGATGAAAACGTTTCGACCCACAGAAAGCTGCCGGCCGTGTCGTACTTGGCAACGAAACCGGTCTCGTGATTGGCGGTGACGTTGGCGGTGCCCGCTCCGGGATCGAGATCGACCGTGCCCTTCCTCACGACCCCGGCGATGTACATGTCGCCCGCCGCGTCGACCGCCGTGTTGTTGACGGTCGATTGCCCGGAGGTCGTCCCCAGCGAGTAAGCCCAATCGAGGGTCGGGGCCGACAGCAGCGACCGGTCTTCGAGCACCTCGGCCGCCAGCCGCCACGAACCAAAATCGCGGCACCGCAGCGCATCGCGTCGCAAGGTTCTTCCGACGCGCCGCTTCCGCCACTTCCGGCATGAGTTCCAGAGGGTTTGGACGGTCAACGGCAGGCTTGAGAACGGGGCGGGCATGGTTCAGTTCGATCGCTCGGTAAAATTACATTCAGGATGCGCATCCTCATAAATACCGCAATCGACCCATTTTAGCCGTTCAGAATATGTCCAGAAGGCTGGAATGGCAAAATAACGAGTAATTCAGAGTTCGAGAGATGCTGCCTTAGCGGTTACAACGAAGAGTCGGTGACTTTTTTTTCGAATGGCGCGACCGACTCGCTCCTCTTGACCTGTCGTGACGGACCGGGGTAGCATGCGATTACTTCAACGCGTGCTTATGTGTCTAACCGGCCGTAACCGATTCTGCATCTAGAGCAATTCTTCATAGGGCGTGTCAATGTGAGAGGGGGCCGAATGTCGGCTTCCGCCTGATATAATTTGACCGCGGTTGGTGCAAACCCCGCTCGATCGGTTGAAGAGGAATGGAGTCCCGTTTCTTCGTGAGTTCTGTACTTCTACTGTCGGTCGTTCATTTGCGTTGCTTAACGCGTAGTGGGGCCAGGCGTTTGCGTTGTTTCCAGTGATAGAAGCGTGCGAGTTCGTTGCGTTGGAGGCGTCGCGTGATATTGCGAGAGACGAGTTCCCGGTCGTCGCA
>SIAF01000285.1 GCA_009691905.1 Planctomycetaceae bacterium
GGCTTTCAAACAAGAAGAGCTGACCGCTGATCTTGGGCAAGATCTGAAAAAAACAGAAATTGCGTTTGAGTCAGCGTCACATCTCGTGCCGCCGACTACTCAGGGCTCTCCAACCAAATTGCCAAAGAACAAACGACGCGCCAAACCTGTCGCCTTTCCCCACATCCTGCCGGAAATGTCCAATACAGACGGAACCAGCAGGGGGTGCGCGGATCGGGTGACCGATATGGCCGCCGCAACGAGAAGTTATCTTATCGGCCGCCGGCTGATTGTCAACTCACCGGGTTTGCGTTTTTTGGCTGCCCGCGCTGTGCACTGATGTCGAGCGCCACCCGGTTTTATCGCCAAATGAACTGGCAGAGGCACTTGTGCCGAGAATCGACTGGGTAGACCAGGGGATATGAGATGAACAGAAAATCGGCGCTGAACAACGAACATGCAATACAGAAAAGATGTAAAGCATTACATTTTAATATCTTGCGTCAATTTTTACGAAGCAATTCCGTTGCGTTTCAAAATCTCCTAAAGAGAGATAGATCGTGATAATGATGCAACCTCCATCGGGCGAACGCACTCGGCAGTTTCCCTGTCTTGACCGTAAGTACCGTTCGCGTAAGACTTGCGCGCGAATGGACCGAATCCCGCCGCAGAAGCAAGTTCCTCAAATCGCCTCTGCGTTCGCAATAGGCACTTTTTGCAGCACTCTGCGCTGCAATTGACTGGCTGAGCCAGCGTATTGACTGAACCGGTAAAGGGTATTACGTGTCCCCGAGTGTCAATCGAATTCTGGTCGCCGCATGCATTGTCTTCGCCGGTAGCACGACGGGCTGTGCGACCGGTGTCAGGGCCGCAATTACGTTGCAAACAGGGGGGGCGCTCGGCACGTTGCCGGCTTACCAGGGTGTTCGAGCCGATATTCAAAGCGTCTCTGACAATCTCGCTCCTCCGGCATCTCCGGTTAAACTGATCAATGGTATTTTCTCTGCGACTGACCTACCGTTGAGCGCCGTCGCGGATAGTCTTTTGCTCCCCGCCCGGGCCGTTTATCTCGCAACCGGGAAAGCGCACGGCTCAGTTTTACCATCCGAAGAACGAATCGTTGCGCCGCAGGAGCGAGCCGAAGCTGCTGCTCGCGATCGCGAAATGAGGCGCCTGCAGCAACTGCATCTCCAGTCAGCGCTGCGAACCGGAGAAATGCGACCGCTCGTCGAAGGTGAGCCGCAAATGCCTTCGGACTCAGCCGCACAAGACGCTGAACGCCATCCCGATCCCACAACCAAAGGTCGTCCATGACTGATCGTCGTATCCTCGTCACTGCCGCGCTCCCCTACGCCAACGGCCACATCCACGTCGGCCACCTGGTCGAGTACATCCAGACCGATATCTGGGTCCGATTCCAGAAGCTGCGGGGGAACCACACGATTTTCCTGTGTGCCGACGACACTCACGGCACGGCGATCATGATCCGCGCCCGGCAGGAAGGGCGCAGCGAAGAGGAAGTCATTGCTGAAATGCGCGACTCCCATATTCGAGATTTCGCCGCGTTTGAAGTCGCGTTTGACAATTTCGGAAGCACGAACAGCGCTGAAAATCGGGAACTGTGCGGCACCATCTGGACTAGCCTGCGAAAGGCGAAGCTGATTCACGAGCAGGATGTGTCGCAGCTCTTCGACACCCAGGCGGGAACGTTTCTCGCTGACCGCTTCGTCAAAGGGACCTGCCCCAAATGCGGCGCGATCGACCAATATGGCGACAGTTGCGAAAAGTGCGGCTCGACCTACAGCCCCAGCGACCTGAAAGACCCGGTCAGCACGCTGACCGGCACGACCCCCGAACTACGCAGCGCCAGGCATCTGTTCGTGCGCATTGAAACCCTGCATCCGTTTCTCGAAGAATGGACGTTGCGCGGCGATCACCTCCAACCCGAGATTGCCAATTACCTCAAGGGGCACTTTCTTGGTGAACCGCTGCACGACTGGGATATCTCGCGTCCGGCCCCCTATTTCGGCTTCGAGATTCCCGACAGCCCCGGCAATTACTGGTACGTCTGGTTCGACGCGCCTATCGGCTACATGGCGTCACTCAAAGAATGGTGCGACAAAACCGGCGAGAAATTTTCCGACTGGTGGCCGCGCGGCGACGACGCCAACGAAGTCGGGGCCGAGATTCATCATTTCATCGGCAAAGACATCACTTATTTCCACACGCTGTTCTGGCCGGCGATGCTGCACGCGGCACGCTTCAAATTGCCACAGAAGGTGCATATCCACGGCTTCTTGACGGTCGGCGGCGAGAAGATGTCGAAGTCGAAGGGAACCTTCATTCGCGCGGCCACGTATCTCGAACACCTCGACCCGGCCTACCTGCGCTACTATTACGCGGCGAAACTCAGCTCGAAGCTCGACGATCTCGACTTGAACCTCGAAGAGTTCGTGCTCAAGGTCAATTCCGACCTGGTCGGAAAGGTGGTCAATCTCGCCAGCCGCACGGCGCGGTTCGTGCAAAGCGAGGGGCTCTCGCCGCGGCGGGTGTTCGAGATGGCGGCCCGCGACGCCGACTCGGTCAGTTCGCACCAGTTGCTGACGATCATTCCCGCGTATGCCGAGGCAGCCGATTTGTTCCGCGACAACTGCGCGGCGGCCGAGACGATTGCGCGGTTTTACGAGTCGGGCGATTACGCATCGGCCATGCGACAGATCATGCTGATCGCCGACAGCGCCAATCGGTTTCTCGACGCGCATCCGCCGTGGGACAAGGGAATTACGCCGGGGATGCAGCAGGATTTCTGCACGATCGCGCTCAACTTTTTCCGGCAGATCGCGGTGTACCTGGCCCCGATCCTGCCGCGACTGGCCGAGCAGACCGCGCAACTCTTGAACCTGCCGGCACCCGCCGAATGGAAGTGGGACGACGCGCAGCGGGCATTGCCACCGGGGACGCAGGTCACCAAATTTCAGCACATGCTCAAGCGGGTCGAGACCGCGCAGGTCCAGGCGATGGTCGAAGCCAGCCGCGAGGGAGCGCCCGCTGACGCGGCGGGCACCGCCGCAACCGCCCCACAGTGGAGCGACAGCAGCGAAGCGCTGGCGGCCGAACCGCTGTCCGCGACCTGTTCGATCGACGAGTTTTCAAAAATCGACATGCGGGTCGCGCGGGTGCTCGAAGCCGAGGATGTAAAAGACTCGAACAAGCTGTTGCGACTGACGTTGAGCCTGGGGGGCAGCGAGCGGCGCAACGTCTTCGCCGGTATCAAGGGGGTCTACCAGCCTGCCGATCTGGTGGGGCGGCTCGTGATCTGCTGCGCGAATCTCGCGGCGCGCAAGATGAAATTCGGCACGAGCGAGGGAATGGTGCTCGCCGCCGGCCCGGGTGGCAAGGACATTTTCGTCCTGGCCCCCGACAGCGGCGCGGTGCCGGGGCAGCGGGTCCATTGACAGGAACGTCTTCATGAACACACTGATTTTGCTGCTTGTCGCTTTTCTGCCCGATCCCCCCCCGGAACCCGGCAAACATACGATACGTCTGACCGTCGACGATCGGCCACGGTCGTACCTGATGCATATTCCCACGAGTTACGATGCCGCGCAGCCCACGCCCGTCGTGCTGGCCTTTCACGGGACGTCGATGAATCCCAAGACGATGGCCGCGTTCAGCGGTCTGAGCGACAAGGCGGAAGAGGCCGGGTTCATCGTCGTGTATCCCAAGGGGACCGGTCCCAATGAGGTGCGTCTGGAATTCAACGCCGGTGATTCACCCGTGCAGCCGGAAGACAATCGCCCCGACGATGTGAAATTCACCGCCAGCCTGCTCGACGATCTGGCCACCCGCGTCAACGTCGACCCGAAGCGCGTGTTTGCGACCGGCATGTCGAACGGCGGGTCGATGTGTTACCGCCTGGCGGCCCTGCTGCCCGAACGATTCGCCGCAATCGCCCCTGTCTCAGGGACAATGCCCGTCGACGTGAGTCGCCCGACGCGGCCAATGCCGATCTTGCATTTTCACGGGACCGACGACCCGGTGGTGCGCTACGGCGGCCCCGACACCGAATCGGCGGAATTCGACCGGGTGCTGTCGGTCGACGACACGGTTCGGCTGTGGGTTGACGTCAACAAATGCCCGCTCGATTCGGTGGTGGTCGACCTGCCCGATCGGGTCGACGACGGCACAACCGTAAAACAAAGCACCTGGGGACCGGGGCGCGAGAAGGCCGAGGTGATTCTGTACGCCATCGAAGGGGGCGGCCACACCTGGCCTGGGTATGATACGATGCTGAAGAAACTTCTGGGCCGATCGACGCACGACATTTCGGCCAACGACCTGATCTGGGAGTTCTTCCTGAGGCATCCCCAGCCATGACCACGCTTCTGTTGTTGTGTTCGGGGTTGCTGACCCAGACGCCGCTCGAACCGGGAAATCACCTGCTGCGATTGACGGTCGACGACCGGCCCCGGTCGTACCTGGTTCACCTTCCGCCGCGGTACGACCCGACCAGGCCGACTCCGATCGTTCTGGTGTACCACGGGGCGCTGATGAACGGGCCGATGATGGTCAAATATAGCGGCCTGAGCGACAAAGCCGACGAGGCCGGTTTCGTCGCCGTCTACCCCAACGGGACTGGCGCCGGCGAAGCGTTTTTGACCTGGAACTCGTGGGGCCTCGACGGCCCCCGAAAAAAGGAACGCCCCGATGACGTGAAATTCACGGCCAGCCTGCTCGACGATCTGGCCACGCGCGTCAACGTCGACCCGAAACGGGTTTATGCCTGCGGCATGTCGAACGGAGGGATGATGTGTTACCGGCTGGCGGCCGAACTGGCTGATCGCATTGCCGCGATTGCCCCTGTCGCAGGGACGCTGGTGCTGGAAACGTGCGAGCCGAAACGGCCGATTTCGGTAATTCACTTCCACGGCACGACCGATCCGCTGGTCCCGTTTGCTGACAGCAGCCGACGGCCGCGCGGGTTCTTTAAGGTCAAAACAGTCGAAGAATCCGTCAAACTGCTGGCCGCGGCCGACGAATGCCCACCCGACCCCGAGGTGACCGAACTGCCTGACACGGCCGACGACCAGACGACGGTCAAGCGCACGACCTGGGGCCCCGGGAAAGAAAACACCGAGGTGATTCTGTACACGATCGCCGGCGGCGGCCACACCTGGCCGGGGCAGCGCCCGCAGCTCAAATTTCTGGGGCCGACGGCGCAGGATATCTCGGCCAACGATCTGATTTGGGAGTTTTTCGAAAAGCATCAGATGCCGTGAACTTTCAGGATTCGCCCGGGTTCTCTGGATGGTCCTGACACTTGCCCGAATCGTCCTTGATCGTCAGGCGGCCCGGTTGATTTTGCCGGCCTCTTTGCGATTACTCCTATTTGATCTTTTCACTGCAAGCCTTTGTGTGACCGTATTTTCGAAGCAGCGTTGCATGCGACGCGGTCTGGTAAACATGACCGCGAGGGTTGTCGACAAGCACTTTGTTCTTGAAATCGCCATGCAACATTGCATCGCGGGAGCAAAGAATCCGAGCACCACTCACCCGGGCCAAGCCAATGACGTGAGGATCATCCGATTCGCATGAACTTTGGATGGCGATCGTCTCCGCGTTGACGACGGCCGTCGGCTCGGTTCTGGCGCGGCCGGCCTGACTCAGACGCAATAAAAAACGACGTGCAGCCTTGACCCGGTTCAATTCTTCTGTCAGATATCCCCCGAGCACGAGAATCCCCTTGACTTTCGGCGACGTCAGCCAGTCGATGATCGCAACAAAGTCCGAGTGTGTTGGCGTTCCGAATACCTCGGTTGCCACGTTGGCGTCGACGATCAAGCACATTCTTTATAGCCCTAAAATTCGCCGTTCTTCATCGAGAAAAAACTGCCGATAGGTCGCTGGTGCACCGATTACGTTTCCTTGTGCATCAATGCTTAACGTATGAATCCGAACTCCCGATTTCTCGCGTTCAAAATACAGTATGCTTACATCGTCGGGAGTGAGCCCTCGCTTGTCGCGGACATCCATCCTAATGCGGTCAATCAGATAATCACTGTGGGTTTCGATAACGAATCGTTTGCGTTGCTGCTTGGAGATTACTCCGAGGAAAGATCCCAATTCTGCCTGCGCTCGTGGATGGAGATGCACCTCGGGTTGTTGCAGCAGGAAATTTGTACCATTGGGATTGGTGACAACATCCACAATGATCGGAAGCACTTGGCTGATGCCGTAACCGACGTCAACAAGGTTGAATGATTGGCCAGCGGTCTTCACTCCAATCTGAAACGGGTCGCTTGCCTTCAGCCCCTTACGCTTTATTTCGATCGCCTTGAAGAGCCCGGACGCCTTGCCAAATTCCGTCAGCGAGCTGCGCAAAGCACGGCTCTTGTCGGTCGAATCAAGGAGCATCTTCGACAACACCATTGGGACATGGGACCCCTCGGGCCTTGGCACGTCACGTACCGGATCATAGGTGCGTTCGGGACGAGTTCTGATCGGTGCGAACGCATACGGTGGATCGCCAACTGCTCGGGAGGCTTCGAAGGAGAGTCTCTGAAACGCGGCAATCTCTTCCTCAGAGGAAAATGGCGCGATAGCGGCTTGTTTACTACCCCGTGCTTCCCGGTAAGTGTTGAAGCGAATCTCGGATATTATTCGACTGATTGTCAGCAATCCATGGGGTGGACCGCGCTCGTTGAGTTTCTTGACACCGCCTGGAGTTGTCACGGTGATATCAAGCCGCTCAGGTCGAATCGACGGTTCAGCGCTCGCGCAAAACTCGCCGCAATCGAAATTCCATTTGGCAAGCTGCGGTTGTGAACCGCGTGAAGTGAATTGGGCAGTAACCGTGACAGTTTCGGCGAATCCAAATTTTGCATATTTTTCGTCGTAGTTCCTGACCGACGTCTCCAAGCCAATGAGAAATGATTTTGCTCGCCCCGCCTTCCCTCCTCGGAACGACGCGATCTGGTCGTATGCTCCAAGAAGGAATGGTTCTTGATTGAACAGATCATCACCAAAGTTCCCACCGGCAATGTTCCATGCGATGCGAGCCAGAGCAAGAAACGTAGTCTTCCCCGCGCTATTTTCTCCCACTAGCAAAGTAATGGGCTTGATCTCGTGAGACTCTCGCCCGTAAAAGCAGCGGACAGAATCAAAAATGATTCGTGGCATTCGAAAATTCTCAAGGTAACGCCGCGAGAAGCGAACCTCTGGCCGCGATTACTGCGATCATCAACGCAAAGTTCATCGCCGCGACCGGGGTAGGAACCGCGCGCGAATTTGAAGTCGCCTCTCGCGGCAAATCCACGATCGGCCAGATTCCTGGTCCGAAGCGTAACATGGCAATTTCCGGCAAACAACTCTCTCAATCCGGATCCGATCCCAGCTTTGCATATTGCAGTCTGGGTCGCAATATCCCGATAAT
This sequence comes from Planctomycetaceae bacterium, assembly GCA_009691905.1. GTDB lineage: Bacteria > Planctomycetota > Planctomycetia > Planctomycetales > Planctomycetaceae > SIAF01. The sequence continues at coordinate 7,412 of SIAF01000285.1, forward strand.
CGCTGCTGTTCTCGGATTCGCCCACCTTCGGCGTCATCATTCGCGCTTTTCTGCACCTTTTCCGGAGTTTTGCAAATGACTGTTGCTCGCTTCGCAGCGTTTCTGGGAATCTGTTCCGTGATTTACGGCTCGCACGACCTTTCCGCTGAACCGCCAGCATTGAAAAAATATCTGATCATTCATGCCGACGACGCCGGGATGTGTCATTCCGTCAATCGGGCGACGATCGACGCGCTCGAAAAGGGAATCGTCACCTCATGCAGCATCATGATCCCCTGCCCGTGGGTCACCGAGTTCGCCGACTACGCGAAGGCGCATCCGCAATACGACTACGGAATTCACCTGGCGCTCAATTCCGAATGGAAGCACTACCGCTGGGGGCCGGTCGCCGGCCGGGCGAAGGTGCCCAGTCTCGTCGACAAAGATGGCTACCTGTATCGCGGCGTCGACGGGGTGGTCGCCAATGCCAAAGCTGCCGAGGTCGAAATCGAGCTCAAAGCCCAGATCGATCGGGCGAAACAACTGGAGATCCCGATCAGCCACCTCGATACCCACATGGGGGCGCTCATCAGCCGGCCGGACATTATCGAGGTCTACGTCCGCGTGGGGCTCGAATACAACCTGCCGATTCTGTTTCTGCGGAAGATCGACGGCCCGGTCGTGCGCGAATACCCTGCTCTCAAAGAACGAGGCAAAGAGCTGCTCGCGGCCCTCGACGCCAAAAAACTGCCCGTGCTCGACGGCCTGGCACAGTTTTACGGCGGCGACACGCACGACGAGCGAGTCGGCAACTACCTCAAGACGATTCGCGAGCTGCCTCCGGGAGTCAGCCAGTTGATCATTCACTGCGGCTACGCCGATGACGAACTGCGGGCCGTCACCAACAGCGCCGAACGCCGCGACGGCGACCGGCGAGTCTTCACCGACCCCGAAACGATGGCAGAGATCAAGCGGAACGGAATCGAGTTGATTACGTGGAAGCAGTTTCGGGAGATGGCCGAACAGGCAGCGAAAACAAAATAGCGAGTCGCATGCCGTAAGGCGGCGGGTTTTTGATCGTCGCCCGAAACCCGTGGCCTGACGGCACACGGCTCGCCAAGGATTTGCGAGACAAGCCGCTACCGCCGCTCGCACCAGACCTGCGCCACCAGCGGGAAACCGAACAGTGTCGTTTCGTCGTCGGCGACCTGTTTTAGTCCCTCGGCGACGCGGTCGACTTCTTCCTGCGTGGCCAGCCCCTCGCGCACCAGTTCGGGAGCGAACTGAACGAACGTCATCCACAATAGCCGCTTGGCCCGGCCCCGCACGGCCATGACAAAATTGGAACTGACCTCCGGGCGTTCGAAGCCCGCCTCGCGAAACAGCCGGTGCAGTGACGCTCCCAGGTGAAAATTTTCGCCGCGGCGGTCACCCAAGGCGTCGTTCAACCGGAAGAAACTGCTCATCGCCTCGGCGGGCGGGTCGCACAGCCAGCAACCCAGGTTCATCTCTTCACAGAGGACCGTGCCCCCCGGCTTGACCAGCGACCACATCGCCCGCAGCGCATCGACCGGGTGCGTCAGGTGCATCAGCACCAGCCGGCAATACGCCAAGTCGAACGAACCTTCAGGTAGCCGCGGCGCGTATGCATCGGCCACGTGGAATTCGATATTCGTCAACCCGCGCGATTGTGCCTGCAGCCGTGCCTGCTCAATCTGGTCGGAGCTGATGTCGATTCCCACGACGTGCCCGCCGGGCGCGACTTGCTCGGCCACCCAACAGGCAACATTGCCGCTGCCACATCCCACCAGGGCCACGCGCAAACCCGGACGCAGGCCGACGCGGTGGAACAGCGCTTCAGTCCCCGGTCCGTAGACTTCGTGAAGTATCCGCAACCGCTCGACGTCTCTGCCGCCGGTGGCGAGAATGTAGTGTTCGGCATGGTCGGACATTTGTGCAGCGCTGCCGGCGAACTCACACGTAAAGGGTGCGATTCACTCAATCCCACGAAAAACAACGCAAAACGACTCTCAATAGGACTTGATCGGCGGGGAGCTCGAAAGTGATCTTGCTAAAAACGGCGTTCTTCCGCGAAGCTGCTGGTAATTCAAGCCGCAGTCCACGGAAGGAA
>SIAF01000286.1 GCA_009691905.1 Planctomycetaceae bacterium
GGCTGAACCGATTCACTTTATCGCTGCTCAAGCAGCACCCGGGCAAAGACAGCCTGGCCATGAAACGCCGCTGCTGCGGATGGAATGATAAATTCCTCGTGCAAACCCTCACAGGAATAACGACTTAGTGGGCGCTGGCCCTGCCGCTGCCCCCCACCGCGATCTGTGCGCCGAACTGCACTGCGACGCCATAGTTGGCACTGTCGCCCCCAGTGCCGCCGCTGGTGCCTGTGACCGTCACGGCTCCCCCGCCGGAGGTGATGATCGAATTCGAATCCGCGACAAAAACGCCGTAGTTATTGCTCCCGGCGCCTGTCGTGTCGCCGCCGGTCCCCACAACGGTGACGGGGCCGCTCCCCCCGGCCGTGATCTGAGCGGAGGCCTGCACTGCGACGCCATAGTTGGAACTGCCTTCCCCCGTACCGCCGCCGGTGCCGGTGACCGACACGTCCCCCGTGCCGGAGGTGATGATCGAATTCGAATTTGCAACGTAAACACCGTAGTTTTTGCTCCCGGCGCCTGTCGTGTCGCCGCCGGTCCCTTCGACGACGACGGAACCACTCCCCCCCGCCGAGATTTGAGCGGCGTCCTGCACTGCGACGCCATAGTTGGAACTTAAGTCCCCCGTGCCGCCACCGATGCCGGTGACCGACACATCCCCCGTGCCGGAGGTGATGATCGAATTCGCATCCGTGACATAAACACCGTAGTTATTGCTCTCGGCGCCCGTCGTGCTGCTGCCGGTCCCCTGTGCGGTGACGGTGCCGCTGCCCCCCGCCGCGATCTGACCGGCGTTCCGCACGTAGACGCCATAATTGGCGCTGGTGTCCCCCGTGCCGCCACCGATGCCGGTACCGGTGCCGATGACCGACACGTCCCCCCCGTTTGAGGTGATGCTCGAATCTGTATCGGCGACATAAACGCCGAAGTTGCCGCTGCCGATGCCCGTCGTGTCGCTGCCGGTTCCCGCGACGGCGACGACGCCGCTGCCCCCTGCCGTAATCTGAGCGCCGAACTGTACTGCGACGCCAAAGTTGGAACTGCTGTCCCCGGTGCCGTCCCCGTTGCCGCCACCGGTGCCGGTGACCGACACGTCCCCCCCGCTGGAAGTGATGATCGATTCTGCATCCGCGACAACGCCGTAGTTGCTGCTGCCGGCGCCCGTCGTGTTGCTGCCGGTTCCCACGATGGCGACGGCGCCGCTGCCCCCCGCCACGATCTGACCGGCGAACTGCACGAAGACACCATAGTTGGCGCTGCTGTCTCCCGTGCCGCCACCAATTCCGCCACCGGTGCCGGTGACCGACACGTCCCCTCCGCTGGAGGTGATGCTCGAATTCAAATTGGCGACATAGACGCCGTAGTTGCTGCTCCCGACACCCGTCACATTGCTGCCGGTCCCCACGACGATGACGCTGCCGCTGCCCCCCGCCGCGATCTGAGCTACGTACTGCAGTGCGACGCCATAGTTGGTACTGCCGTCCCCCGTGCCTCCACCCAGGCCGCCACCGGCGCCGGTGACCAAGACTTCTCCGTCGCTGGAAGTGATGCTCGAATCTGAATCCGCGAGAACGCCGGTGTTGGTGCTCCCGGTGCCCGGCGCGTCACTGCCGGTCCCCATGACGGTGACGATGCCGCTGCCCCTCGCTGCAATATGAGAGGCGGCAAACACTACGACGCCATTGTTGGAACTGAAGTCCCCATTTCCGGCGCCGGTCCCGGTGACCGACACGTCCCCCCAGGGCCGGCGCACCAAAATACACCTGTTTTCTCGGCGTTTTTCGTGCATGCGCTCGCGATACACCGTATTCTCCCCTGCTTAATCAGCGCGGTGCCTCGCAAATACGCGAATTTCCGACGATTTTGATGCGCCGGCCCTGCACGTCCCCCCCGTTGGAGGTGATGCTCGAATCTGAATCCAGAACAACGCCGTAGTTGGTGCCCCCGACACCCGGTGTGTCGCTGCCGGTCCCCACGACGGTGACGGCGCCGCTGCCCCCCGCTGCAATATGAGAGGCGGCAAACACTACGACGCCATTGTTGGAACTGAAGTCACCTGTGCCTCCGCCCGTGCCGATGACCAACACGTCGCCCCCGCTGGAGGTGATGCTCGAATTCGAATCGGTGACATAAACACCGAAGTTGTTGCTAAACAAACCTGTCGCGTCGCCGCCGGTCCCCTGCACCGTCAGCAGTCCGGTCGTGCCACCGGCGATGATTCCGCCCTGCGAAACGTACACGCCGTACTGAAGTCCGCCGCTCTCATCGCCTCCCCTGCCCCGCACTGTCACCAGCCCCGTCCCGGTCGATTGAATCATGGCGTTGTTGACGTCGACCCCGATAGAATTCCCCACTGTCGGCACGGCTTGCTGGTTGGCTTCGATCGTGAGATTGCCGTTGACCGTGACCACGCTCGACCCGCTCGCCAGCGCGATGTTGCCGCTCGCCTTGAGTGTCGCAGCGCCGCTGCCCGACAGCAGCAAATTCGCGTCCGGCCCGACATGGATTGCATCGATGTCGGTCGCGCCGCTGTCGTATTGCAGATCGACGTTGAGATTTCCGTCCAATGCGAACGAAATGCTGGCGTCGAGATTGATCGTGTCGTTGCCGGATCCCGAATTGATTATCAGCGATCTGTCGGGAGTGCCGAATGTGACTGACTCTGCGAGCGTACTGTCGATCGTCAGGTTGTCGTCGCCGCCCTGCATGTCGACCTGGATGTTTCCGGTTACACTTTCAAACGGAACCAGGACGGTATGTTCGTCGATCACGACCGCCCCCCCCGCGATGCCCTCGGCGCTCAGATACAGATTCTGATTCGGATCGGAGACGACGAATTGACTGTTCGCGGCGTCGAATGTGAGCGTCAATGTGTCGGCCTGGCCGCCGATCGAGACGTCGGAGACGACCAGGTCGCCGCCGCTCAGCGTCACTTCGGTGGTTGAGGAGAGCAATACTCGATTTTCCAGCACTTCGATCGCCGTGGTTACCGACAGGGGAATCAGGCGTCGGCGCAACGCTCTGCCCGAGAAGGCACGATTCGTGTGACGGACCCGCGAAACCAACCCACGAACCATCGTTGCCCAGGTGGTCATTTGAATCTCCCGAGAATCGAGCACTGCACGACTGGCCGTCAGCCACGAGACGACCTCGAAAACACATTGACGGAATAGACCGTCGTTTCACTGTCGAGTGATGCTGACATCACAGCCGGCAAAAAACGTCGGGGAACTCCGGATTGTCATGTCGAGGAATCCCGTAGCTGGCGCGCGATGCCCAAACCCGCCGCCGCCGATGGCTGCACGGAATCGCGCTGTCAGGCGCGCGGCATTGACCTGAGCGCTGGCGGGCTGGAAAGGGCCAAGGCGGCTCTGGGGACGGTTGAAGACATTTTCATAATCCGCACAGCATCACGCTCGATGAGAGCGACAACATCTTCGTTTCCGATCTTTCGAATCACCGCGTTCGGAGGATTGACGCCAAAACATTCGACGGACCGCGCGGCGTGGCGATGTCCGACACGGGCACCCTCTACGTGGTTGAGGGGGAGAACAACGTCATTCGCGCGTTTGACACGGTCGGCGGATCGATCTGGACGATCGCCGGAGCCGGCCCGAAGCAGCACGCCTATGCTGGCGATGGCATTGCCGCCCTGGGGGCTCCCCTGTGGCAGCCGCACGGAATCTGCTTGAGTCCCGACGGGTCACTCGTCCTCAGTGATACGATCAATCATCGAGTGCGCACCCTCCTGCTCGAAAATTTGCAGATCGGCGTCTGTGCGGAATCCGGCATCTTACCTTTGCCTTCAAATCGAGTCCGACGGTAGCATAGTGGCTATTGGTGCGGAACGATTGCGTGAAATCCTGGAGGTCGCAGAAATCGCTCGACCACGACAGTTGCCCCCGGAAGAGTTCGGCATCGCCCCAGGGCCGGGCACGCCGGCCGCTTGGCAACTGCTTCGTTACACCTTGTCGCCCCTGGAGTTCCTGGAAGAATGCGCCCGCCGTTTCGGCGATTCCTTTCTCGTTCGGCTCGCCGGGTACGGTCAATTCGTCATGCTTTCTGCGCCGGAAGCGGTGCATGACGTGTTTCGCGGAGACCCGCACGCATTGCACTCGGGTGAAGGCAACGAATTCCTCATCCCCACCGTCGGCCGCAACTCGGTGCTGGTTCTCGACGATGAGCCGCACGCGCGGCAGCGGCGGATTCTGCTGCCGCCGCTCAAGGGGGAGCGGATGCGTTCGTTCTTCGACGCCATGCAGGCGGCGACCTTAGAGGCGGTCCGCGCCTGGCCGGCCGGGCGACCGCTGGGCATGCTTGAACCCATGCAGCAGATCACTCTGCGCGTCATCCTTCAAGCAGTGCTCGGACTGGAGGCGGGAAGCGAGCGGGACGACATCGAGGGCCAGGTCCGGCGGCTGCTTGTGCAAGGCCGCAGCCGTTATTCGTTCATCCTGTTGAAGGTGCTACCCGTGCGACTCTTGCAGAAGACGCGCTGGCTTCCCTTCTACCGGCAATTGCATGCTCTCAACGAAACCCTGTATGCACTCATCGGCTCCCGCCGGCAGCAACCCGCGTCGGCGCGCGGCGAGAATGTGTTAACCGACCTCCTGGCCGCGTCGCACGACGATGGCCGGTCGCTGGGCGACGACGAAATACGCGATGCCCTCATGACGCTGATTCTCGCCGGCCACGACACGACCTCGATTGCCCTGGCCTGGGCGCTGGAGCAAATCGTCCCCCGGCCCGAGGTCATGGGGCGCATCACCGACGAACTGCGGAATACGACCGGCGGCACGCTGCCGCTCGCTGAGCACCTCGCCCGACTGGAATATCTCGATGCCGCGATTCGCGAGAGCCTGCGAATCCGCACCATCCTGCCATTCGTTGTCCGCTTGACCAAGCAGACGTTCGTGGCCGGAGGACGTGAATATCCGCCTGGCGTCGTGCTGTGCCCCTGTAGCCATTTGGTGCACCGCCGCGCCGACCTTTACCCTGAACCACTGATTTTTCGCCCCGAGCGGTTTCTGGAGAGGACGTATTCGGGGCACGAGTGGTTTCCATTCGGCGGCGGCAATCGAACATGCCTGGGGATGGCATTCGCGCTGTACGAGATGAAAGCGGTGCTGAGCACGTTATTTACGCAGTCATGTCTGGTCCGTCCGCCCGGCAGTCGGTCCACCGCAGTTCGGCGTGGAGTTTCGCTCGCGCCACACGACGGTGTGCTGATGGTCGTGAATGGAAACGATCCATGACAGCGGTCGAATCCGCCTCCTCGGGGTCAGCAACGTCACCCTCGAACAACTCCAGCGCTTGTGCCAGGGGGCGCGAGTCCGACCCCGTTTCGTTCAGACCGGGTATCTGGTCGGCAGAGTCGGCGAACGCTTAGAATACGCCATCACGATCTGTCCCGACAGTTTCCTCAGATTTGCAGAAACCACAATCATGCTCAAAAGACTGCTGGCGTTGTTGGTCTTGATGGTCGTGGCATTGCCTGTCGCCGCGAACGGGCAATCTCCATCAAAGGGCAAGGTTCTGCTGATTGGCAAGCAACCCGATCATCCGTATGGCAGCCACATGTATTTGCATACCGGTCGGATGCTCGGAGAATGTCTGCGCCTCAACGGCCTGGAACCGATCGTTTCCGATGGTTGGCCGAAGGATTCCGCGCTCCTCAGGGACGTGAAGACCATCGTTGTCTACACCACCCCAGCCGCGGAGTTTCTGCTGGATGGACCTCATCGCGACCAGGTGGAGGAGTTGATGAAACAGGGGGTGGGGCTGGTCACAATCCACTGGGCCTCGGCGGTGCTCCAGAAGAACCTCGACCGATTGGGGGATCAGTGGATCGGCTATCTGGGGGGAACCTGGGTCAGCAACGTCGGCCTGAGTACCGACACGTCTGAACTGAAACAGCTCAGTCCCAAGCATCCGATTTGCCGAGGCTGGTCGAATTATGAACTGCACGATGAGTATTACCTCAACCCGACGATTTCCAAACAGGCCCAGCCGCTGCTGCAGGTGACGACCAAAGGTCAGGACGTCGTCGTGGGGTGGGCCTTCGAGCGTCCCGGCGGAGGCCGCGCGTATGCGACGACGCTCGGACACTTCTACAGCAATTTCCAGAATGAATCGTTCCGTCGCGCGATTGTCAACGCGATCCTGTGGACGGCCAAGGTCGAGGTGCCCGAGTCGGGCGCCCGCGTCGACGTGCCAGACGAATTCCTGAAACTCCCGCCGGATCCCGCACAGGCCACATCCGACGCGGCATTCCCTCCACACCGAGTGATAGGAAACACCTATTACGTCGGGTCCAAGGCGCTCGCGAGCTATCTGATCACGACGCCTGACGGGCACTTCCTGATCAACAGCGGCTACGAGGAAACCGTCCCGCTGATCCGGGCCTCTGTCGAGTCGCTCGGCTTCAAGATGCGTGACGTGAAGGCGCTGCTGGCGAGTCACGCGCACGCCGACCATGTTGCGGGTCATGCGAAGCTGAAAGAACTGACGGGCGCCAAGGTGTACGTGATGCGGGGAGACGACGCAGTGATTGCCACGGGGGGCCAGGGTCAGTACCTGTACGACGAAAGCCGCTGGATCCCATGCCCGGTCGATGTTGTTCTTGACGACACACAGAAAGTCACGCTGGGCGGGGTGACCCTGGTTTCCCATCGGACTCCCGGCCACACTCGCGGCTGCACAACCTGGACCTGGCAGGTCGCCGAGGGAGACAAGAAGTACGACGTCGTCGTCATCGGCAGCCCCAACGTCAATCCCGGCTATCGGCTGGTCAAAAATCGGGGCTACCCTGAAATCGCCGCTGATTTCGACAAGACCTTCACGGTCCTGAAGTCGCTTCCGTGCGACGTCTTTCTGGGTGCCCACGGTGAGTATTACGGAATGGCCGCGAAATACGAACGCGCCCAGAGAGCCAAAGAGAGCGACAAGAACCCGTTCATCGATCCGGAGGGGTATCGCGCGTACGTCAAACTCAAAGAAGGGGTCTTCCGCTCAATTCTGGCTGATCAGAATCTGGAGAAGGACGACAATCGCCAATGAACACCGGCACGAGCGTGACCTGCATGACACACAAGTACCACGGCCTCTGGCCCGCCATGCTCACGCCGCTGGATTCGGCCGGGCAGCCCGCGCTGGGTGAAACGGAGAAACTGGTCGAGCTGTTCGTTCAGCAAAAACTGGACGGCATCTACCTGCTCGGTTCGACGGGGCAGGGCCCGCTGCTGTCGGTGCCCGAGCGGCAGGCGGTCGCTGAGTGCGTCGTGCGGACCGCCGCGGGGCGGATTCCGGTGATGGTGCATGTCGGCGCGGTTTCCACCGATGATTCGGTCGCGCTGGCGCAGCATGCGTCGCGAATCGGCGCCGAGGCGATCTCCAGCGTGGGACCGATCTATTATCGCGCCGGTACGGATGCCGTTTTCGAACACTATCGGCGGATCGGCGCCGCGGGCGGTCTGCCTTTCTTCGTCTATCACCTCAGCAGCGTAAACACGCTGTCGCTGGGTGGCCGCGAATATGTCGATCGGTTGCTGGGCCTGCCGAATATCGCGGGCATGAAATTCACCGATCGCGATCTGTACCAGTTGGGGCTGATCTGCGCGTATGCGGGAGACCGGCTGCACGTGTTCAGCGGGGCCGACGAGCTCTTGTGCCAGGCCGCAATGACCGGCGCCTGCGGGGCGATCGGGACGTTTTACAACGTCTGGGGTCCGGCCTGCCAGGCCGCGCGGCAGGCGTTCGTCGGCGGTTCGGTCGCCGCGGGAAGCCGGTGCATGACCCCCTTTCAACTCGCCCTCGACGAGATCATCGCGTCGCAGTCGATGTGGACGTTTTTGCGTGCGGCGATGCGCATCAAATACCGCATCGAAATCGGCCCCTGCCGATCGCCGCTGGGCGTCACCGACCGCCCCTGGAAAGACTCCGACGTCGAGCGACTGCTGGCCGCGGTGGATGAGGTCGCGTTGCCACTCAAGTAAGTCAGCTTTTCCAAGCTGACAGGCAGGCGATCGCGGGTGGCGGCGGCGTCAGGCGAGAGCCTGACCTACGCACCTCGGCGAGATCAATGCCTGCCATCGGCCGCATGCCAGGTGTCCGGCTGACTGGCGAAGGCGGGCTTGCGGCCGTATCGTGAACTGCTTGCCGCCGCTCTCGGGCGAGTGAGGCAAACGCCACGAACCTTCCGCTCAGGCTTTCGCCGCATGAAAGAAGCCGCCGCCCGCATCAAAATCAACAGGTTGCTCGAAAACGCCGGCTGGCGCTTCTTTGCGGATGCGAAGGGTCCCGCGAACATCCAGCTCGAACCCAGCGTTACGCTCACAAGCAAGGCGCTCGACGACCTCGGAGAGAACTTCGAGAAAGCAGTCAAGGGCTTCATTGATTTTCTTCTGCTTAATGAAAAGGGCTTCCCCTTCATCGTCCTCGAAGCCAAGGCCGAAGACAAAAGCCCGCTCGTGGGCAAAGAGCAGGCTCGCAAATACGCCAAGTCCCTGAACCGCCTCCGCAACTCATCCTCGCTCGGCTTCGGGATGTTGCCTGGGCACTGCGAAGACGGATATCGCGTCGCTTTCGCTTGCGATCACCAACACTTACACTGGGCAGACACCGCGTGAACACGTGTTCCGGGTGCGACGGTGACGTTGCTGCTGCGCGCGACTCCCGTAATTTCGCGACACTGTGGCACGAAGCCCCGGCTCGGAGATTCGCAGCGTCAAGACGATTTCAGTAATTCAGCTCGGCGATGTGCACTTTCCGGAGGCAAAGGAGCAGCTCGTCGGTGACCTGAAAGATTCTGCGCTTTCGGGAACTTTGCGGGATGCCATCGCAACAAAAAAACTGAAGTTGGTGTTCAGCGAACTCGATCGGGTCAAAAACGCGCGTAAACCGTGTGGTCTGATGATTTGCGGTGACCTCACGACATTCGGGGATATAGCGCAGTACGCAGAGTGCGTCGCGTATCTTACGAAAAACGCGAGATTGAATGACCCGCACGTGTCGCCGCGAGAATCTTGGCATGTCGTTCCGGGAAATCACGATGTCGCTCGAAGGACCCTTGAGCCGAATGCCGCTCCATTCCCTGAACTCTTCTACCCACTCGTGGCCGAATGGAAAAAAGATTTTGAGCCGTCTGCATTGACTTTCGACAATCTGCGAGCAAGCCGAATACAGCACGATGATTGTGCCATCCAACTTTACTCACTGAATTCCTGCATCGGGTGCGGCGAATGGCGACGAATCCCAGAAAAGGTTCGCAATCCATTGGCGAAGCAAATCGAGACCCTTTTGTCGAACGAACCCGACAAGAACGTGACATTCGAAACGATCGCCGAACAGCTGGATGCACCGGCGTTTCTAGACTTCAACCAAGCACACCCGATTTCGTCATTTCCGGCGTAGCAACAAAAAACTCGGAATCCCTGGGCGTTCTGTGGTGTTTCATGTGTGCGTAAACAATGAAGCACCTCGAACACAAAGGAATTTCGAGTGAAACGGATTATG
>SIAF01000287.1 GCA_009691905.1 Planctomycetaceae bacterium
TTCAACATCTGATCGGCACCCTCAATGACGCTGCTTTCGCGTATCCGGGGACCAAGCTGCAGCTCCATTTCACCTCCTTAGCACCGCCCGCCAATCCAAACTCGGTGCCAAAGCAAATTCCGCCAGATCAGGAGGTCTGAGCCTAGCCCCTCGTCCCTAGCCCCTCTTCCCTCTTCATAACACTCGTATCGGAACTTTTGTTAACATTGAGGCGTCTTCAATCGTTTGAAGAGTAGATGGTTGCGTTCAATCTTCGCGCAGGGATTGGTCTATGAGGTTCCGCTTCGCCGCCGGTCTGTTCCTGATGGTTTCGGCATCTCTGGCAACCCGCGCTGCGGCCCAGACGGCGCCCGATTCTGAGCCGCTGCCCGAGAACGCCCGCCGGGTGTTTGTTCCGCTCGAAGACCTCGACGCCGTTGTGGAACACGACAAAGAGGGTGTGGTCTTGTCGCGAGCCGAATTCGTCAAGCTGACGAAACTGGCTCGAGAGCAGTCAGCCAGGTTTCCCCCGGCGGCCTATCGGGTCGTGGTCTCGAAGGCCGAATACGCGGCCGAGGCAATTGGCGATTCGCTGGTGCTGACGGCGATCGTCGAATTCAACCATTTGCAGCCCGGTTGGCAGACCATTCCGCTTCCGTATCGCAACCTGTCGATCGAACGCGCGACGCTCGACGACCAACCGGCGCAGCTCGGCCGAAGCGGTGCCGAGCGATCGCTGACTCTGTTCTCGTCGCAGCCGGGTAAACACGTTTTAACGCTGACGATGTCGACAAGTCTCGCCAGCGTCGGCAGCGACCGTGTCGCCGCCTTCGGGTTGGCGCCGGTGCCCGCCGCATCGATGCAAATCACACTGCCTGCGGGACAGTACCTGCGGGTCGACGATGTGGCGCTCGATCGGCCGACCCCGGCCGATCAGCCTGCGAGCTACCGTATTGCGGTCGGTGGCCGAAGCGATTTGAACCTGCGGATTACCGGCCGCGAGACACAACAGCAATCGGCGACACTGGTGTTTGCCGCCACGGCCATCGGCTTGCATGTCGCACCCGAAGAACGCACCTGGCGAGCCGTGACGACGCTCAACGTGTTCGGCAAATCGATCGATGCCGTGCAATTTGTGATTCCCAAATCGCTCGACATCGTGTCGGTCGAATCGACCGGGCTCGAGCGATGGGAGATCGTCAATGGTCCGGGCGACCGCTCGACGCTGCTCAAGCTGGTCTACCGTCAGCCGTTTGCGGAAACCCGGACAGTGAACTTTCAAGGGGTCAGCACGAGCGTCATCGGTCAACCCTGGAGCGTGCCCACACTGGGTTTGACCGGCGCCACGTCGCACCTGATTCGCGTCCTGGTTCATCACCCGGCGGGTCTCAGGTTGCAACCGCTTGAAGCGACCGGAGCGCGGCGGATCAGCGCCGACGAGGCGGTTGCCGCCGATTTGCCGGTCGGCCCCGATCTGGCGATTCGCGTTGAGGCGGCGCAGCGGTTGGATTACGCGGCGTGGCGCGAAGATTTCACGTTGCTGTTCGTGACCCAGCCCCGCGCTCGTGAACTGCAGGCAACCATCGCCACGCGGCTGGACATCGACTCCCGCGAGCTGGGCCTGCGGTCGAGCATCGCCATCCAAACCCGATTCGCGCCATTGTTCGATGTCGAATTCGCGCTTCCGGTCGACTGGAGCGTTTCCCAGGTCCTGATCGGCAATCAGCCGGCGGCATGGCGCGTCGTGCCGGTCGAAGCGGGACGAAACCAGGTTCAAGTCGCATTTCAGCCGCCGATTCCGGCTGAAGGAAAGATCAATCTGACGCTGATCGCCCGTCGCATTCCCAGCGAAAACTGGCCGATCGAAGATGAGCCTTTGCAGATGCCGCTGCCGGAAGTCGCGCTCTCGCAGGTCGGAGTGACCGACGGCCGCTACATGATTGCCGCTGACGACGACCTGGATCTATCGATTGAAGAGCTGAGCGGGCTTGATCCCGTCCGACTATCGCCCCAGGAAGAGCGTCTGGCCCGGGCACCGCGGCTGGTGTACGAGTACCAGGACACTCGTTTCCAGGGCACCCTGCGGGTGGCGCGAAAGCCGCTGCGGCTGGCCGCGCAGACACTGGCGTTTCATCGCCTCGACCGCGAGACGCTGTCGTCGCATGTGGAAGCCCGCATCGTTTCGCAGGGAGGCGGTTTGCGCAAGATCGATCTGGCGCTGCCCGAATCGAGTGGAACTGACTTGCGCTTTCGTCTGGTCAATCGTTCACAACAGCCGGGAATTCGACCGCCGAAAATCATCGAACAGACCTCAGCAGCGCCGGTTAACGGCGAACGGATCTGGACGCTGCGGTTCGATCAGCGAGTATTCGGTCTGTTGTGGCTGATTGTCGACCTGCAAGCGGCACGCGATGCGAAGACGCGGGAATTCAGTTTGCCGGCGCTGAGAATCGTCGGTGCCGACCGACAAAGCGGGCAGCTCGCCGTCGAAGCCGGCCCCGATCAGCAATTGAACCTCGGCGCCGTCGATGCAGGGGGGCAGCCCCTGGCCGAGGTCGATCCCGCCGACGTGGGGTCGCCGACCGATTATGCAGCCCGTGAGCGGATCGTCGCCGCCTATCAGGCGGTCCATCCCGGTTACAAAGTCACACTGACCGAAACGCGCTTCGATCGGCAGGCGGTTCCCACCGCAATTTGCGACAAGGCCGTGCTCACGACGGTCGTCGGAACAGCCGGCGAGTTGCAGCACCAGGCCGATTTTCAGTTTCGGGCCACCGGCGTGCAAAGCCTGCGCTTCGAAGTCCCGGCAAACGCGCGGTTGTGGTCGACTCTGATCGACGGTGCGCCGATCGAGGTTCGGGTCGACCCGACCGGCGGGAGCGGCCGATCGCGATACCTTGTGCCGCTGCCCCCCTCGCCCGACCCGACCGCGCCGCGGCGGCTGCAATTGCTTTACCGGACGGCGGCTGAAGGCCTGGGCTCAGCCGGCACACTGCGACAAACTCCGCCGGCGCTGGAAGTCGTCAGCGGGCAGGGGCAACCGCAGCCACTGGAAATCCTCGAGCGCGACTGGAAGCTGCACTATCCCAACCGCGTCGACATCACGTCGAGCACCGGCGAGTTCGAACCGGTCGAGAAGCCGGCCCGGCCCAGTCTCCTGGGCTGGTTACAAAGCCGAATCCGCCTCGGGGCGCCGAACGAATTGGCCATGAAACTTCTCGCCGCGGCCATTGCGGCCGTTGTCATGGCCGTGCTGTGGCTCACCGTCCGTCGCCGCGGTGCGAAAGGGGTGTTGGCCGTCACGGTCGTCGGCGGCCTGCTGTTCGTGATCGCCGCGTTTCTACTGACCGAAACGCAATATGCTCCTAAGTCGACGCGAATGAGCTTTTTGATGGACAACACGAAGTCGATGGCTGTTTCCGATCACAATTACGACGAGCGCATGACCGTCAGCGATGGTGCCGTTTCGTTTATCACCGGCGACCGTGATTTCTCACCGGACGGGCAGACACCCACGGCCGGCGCGCCAGGTACGGCGGCACCGGGATCTGCGGCGGGGCCGAGCAGGATGCGCTTTGACCAGACTCAGTACCCGCGACAGGGCAGCATTGTCGGTTTATTGCCGTCGTCGCAGGAGGACAAGTCAGTTCAAAGTGGGGAGGATCGCTCGAAGCCGAACCTGGCCTTCGGCGGACAACCGGGCCGGGCTGGAATGAACAGGGGTGCCGCCGGCGACGAGGGGCTCGTCCAAGACGATCTCATGCTGGGGGACGACATGCCTGCCGAGCCGGTCCGCCCGCATTTCGGAGGGCCGGTGCCTGTCCGGGCGGCAGGGGCGGCCGAGCAACCAGCGCCTCAAGCCGAACCTTTCCGGCGAGCCGAGTTGACCATCGACGCCAAAGGAGAAGCAGGCTCCGGTGCGCTTCTGTCTCTGGCAATTCAATTGGAACCCGGTCCCGACAGTCGCGTGGCACAGTTTCATTATTCCGGGACGCCCGAGGTCGGCACCCAACCGACACTCGTAGTCGACTACCAGAACCGGCATGCCCTCGTGTTGACCGGTCTGGCGTGGCAGGCGGGGGTCTTGCTGTTATTCTGGTTTGCCCGTCGCGCTTCGGCCGGAGTTCGTGCGGCGCTGGCCGTGCTCGGCCTGGCCGGGCCGCTGGCCCTCACGCCTTTGGTGCCGCTGGAAGCCTTTCCGCACCTGGATGGGATCTTCCTGGGGACGATCTGGGGACTGCTGTTGTGGATCATTGTCGGTCTAAGGAATAGCCCGTTCCGCATATTGCAGATTCTGAAGAGCGACCTGAAACCGAAAAACACTCTTGGTGCACTGCTGGTTGCGACGGGCATGTTGACCTGTGGATCAGGTAAAGTCTCGGCCGAAGATGGTTCCCAGGCACGGGTTTCTGGTCCGTCGTACGAACTGGCATTCGCCGATGACGTGACAAATCCTGCCGCTAACCCGCCGGCGTCTGCGACGCCGCGAAAGTCTGCAGCCACGATTGTCCTGCCGTATGACGACGCCCTCAACCCCCTGGAAGCCCAACGGGTCTTTCTCCCCTTCGATCGATTTCTCGAACTCTGGAACGAAGCCCATCCCGGCGACCTCGCCGAGACCGGGGCACCGCGTGAGGGGGTTGTCGCCGAGGCGCTGTATGCGGCCGAATTGGTGCCTGCCGCCGCCGGAAAGAAGGCCTCAGTCGAGGTCGTCGCGCGATTCGTGCTGCACAGCTTCCATCGCGAGCCGATCACCCTGGGGCTGCCCCTGGGGCCGGTGGCGTTGTCGGCGGCGACGCTCGACGGCAAATCGGCTGCGGTGTTGACGACGGGCGATGCGGGGCCCCAGTTGGCCGTGGTCGTTGCCGACCGTGGGCCGCACGTTCTCGATCTGCAGTTCTCGGTTGCTGCCGATCAGGTCGGCCCCAGCGGTAAATTCACGCTGCCGCTGACGCCTGTGCCGGCGGGTACGTTACGGTTCCCGCTTGCGGCGGCCGATCAGACGCTGAAAGTGACCGGCGGCGCCGGGACATTTCGCCGTGTCGTTGACGGCGAGTCGGCTGTCGCGATCGTGCCGATCGATCGGGGCGGCCCCGTGACGCTGGCCTGGTCGCCTGCGCAGTCGCGCGAAGCGGTTGATGGAATTGTCCACGTCGAGTCGAGTACCGCGCTGCGGTTCGACGATGCCGGTTTGCGACTGGGGTCACGGTTCGGGTTTATTGTTCGGCAAGGCAGCCTGACCGAGGTGACATTTGGCTTGCCGACGGGTTTACTCGTTCGGCAAATCGCCGGTCTCGACCTGGGAGGCTGGGAAATCGTCGGCGAGCTAGAGCAGCGATCGTTGAAAGTCTTTCTCCGCCGTCCGGTCACCGACGCGACGGCACTCGATGTCGATCTGTTTCAGCCTCTGACGATTACCGATCAGCCGCAGCCGGTCGCGGTACCGCAGTTTGCGCCGCGCGGCGTCACTCGCGAAACGGGGACATTGGGGGTCTATGCTGAAAGGCAACTGGCATTGACCGCCGGGGCCGCAACGGGGGTGACTCAAATCGATGTGGGGCAATTTTCGATGCCGCAGTCGATTCCAGGGACGCCGCTATTGGCGTACCGCTTTGCCGTGCGTCCCTTCCAGTTGCAGCTTCTGATCCCTCGACAAAAGCCGGTTTCGCGGTGCGTCGCCGAGCACGCCTGCTACCTGGGAAATCGCAAACAGCGGTTGGTCTCGCGGCTCGTGATTCAACTGGTCGGCGCGCCGCGCTCTGAGCTTTCGATCCAACTGCCGCCCGGTTTTTTGCTGTACGATCTCAAGTCGCACGACGCGGCCGATTACAGCGTCAGCACCGTCCCGGAGGGTGAGTCGCCGATACTGAACATTGACCTGGCCGTGCCGCGAACCGGCGAGATCGAGCTGATTCTCGATGGGGTGATTCCGCGCACCGTCGATGACCTGCAGCCCGTGTTGATCGTCCCGATGCCGCTGGGTGTCGGCGAACTGCGATCGTCGCTGGCGGTGTGGATGGAATCGAGCGTCTCGGCAAGCTTTGGAGAGCTTGACGGTTGGAAATCGATCGACCCCGAGCAGCTTTCGGCGAGGCTGCGGGGGGCGCGCCAGACCCCTGTCCAATTGGCGTTCACGTCGAATCTGACGGCCGCGCAACCGATCGCTCTCACGCTGCAACGGGCCGAATCCAGGCTCAGCGGCGAGGCGCTGACCGTCATTCTGGTCCGCGAGACATCGGTGCAATACTCGATGTACCTGCGTTGGCGAATCTCGCTGGCCGGGGAAAATACGTTTGTCTTCACAACGCCCGACTGGCTTGCCAACCGTCTGGAAATCGAACGTCGACAGCCCGGCGCGCGGGTCCGCGACATCGCGACTGAAAAAATCGCCGGGAACCGCCTGCGGTGGATCGTCACGCTCGAAGACCCGCGCGAAAGCGTCCTGCTGCTTTCAGCCCAGGCCACGTGGCCCCCGCCTCAAGACGGCCAGATTGCCGCGCCCCAGATCGGATTCGAACGCGCCACATCTGCCGAGAACGGTCGGCGGTACCAGGCGCTTGAAAGTCAGCAACAGCATCTGGTGCTGGTGAACCAGTCTCTCAATCGGCTCGACCGCGACGCCCAGGACGATGCCGTCGAACCGATCGCAGCGCAGGATCTTCCGATCAAAATCGGTTCAGAGATCAGCGATGAGGCGGCCGAGATTTTGTTGGTGCGCGACCCGCGGGCTGCGATCGGCTGGAATGTGCAGAAAGCCGAAACTTTGCAATCGCTGCCGGCTTCGGTCAACGTCGCCAAACTGACGTACGTACTGGCGCGCGACGGCAGTTGGCGGGCCGAAGCCTATTATCGCGTCAATAACCGCAGCCGGCAGTTTCTGGCGATCCGCATGCCCGCGCAGTCGCGCGTCCTGTCGCTGTTCGTGAACAACAAGCCCGCCCGTCCGATTGACCCTGGGCGACCGGCGACCCCGAACGTGGTGCTGGTGCCGCTGCCCAAGACGGCCGTCGGCGACCTGTCGGCTGAAATTCGACTGGTGTTCACCGGCCGACTCGATCAGTCGCTCCCCCGCGGGGTGCAGGTTTCTCGCACAAAACTCGATCTCCCGTCGCCCGAGGTGCTGTCGACCCGCGATGACGCACAATTCGGCGCCCCGGTCGCTGCGACCGAATGGACCGTCGTTCTGCCCGACGACATCGATGCCCAGCCGGTCGACGACCCCGATCGCACCAATGTGACCGCTGCTTCCGAAGGGGCCGAGAGGCTGATCGCCCAGTATCAGGAATGGTTTCAACTGGCGGCGCTCGCCAAAGACCGGACTCTCAGTCTCAATGCGCAGCTCCGGTGCGAAAGCAATCTCAAACAATTGAATCTGACATTGCAAAGTCAGCAAAACCGCAATGCGACCCCCGACACGGACGATCGCCAGTCGCGCCAATTGCACGAGTTACAAGAGCAATGGCAGGCGGCCAACCGCGATTTGTCGTTTACCGCGAAACGCGGTCACGACCGAACGCTTGCGAAGAAAGACAAACGACAGATTTCGAACCGCGAAGTGCAGCAGGAGATCCTCTCCAACAATTCCGGCGACTTCGTCAGCGATTCCAAATCGGCTGAGACGGCCGAAGTTGGGCTCGAACTGCTCAACCAGATGCCGCCCGCTGCGAATCGGCCGGGTAGCAGTGAACCGGCGGCAGAGAAAAAAAGCAGCGGAAAACGAACTGCCAAAAGTCGCGCGGCGTTGCGCGACGACACGGCACAACAGGGGGCCGAATTGAATTACAGTCAGGCGGCGCAGTCGCCCAATGCTCGGTCGCGGATGCCGGCAGCCGAAGGGAAACCGAGCGATGCCCAGCCCGCTGAATCGTATTTTTCCGAAGAAAGGTACGGAAAGATCCAGATCCGATCGCCAGTCGAGGGCGAGCTTGATGCTGATTCGATAACGCAGTTCGAGCAAAACAGCAATGAAGCGGGTCGTGCGATGGCCGGCGTACCAATTCGAGGCAAGATACCCTACTCGAGTCGGCTGGCGGGTCGAGACGTGTTTGAACCCAAGAAAGCAGGTCGCGAACTCGGGATCACTGGCTTCGCGAGAGGAATGGGGGGGGGTGGCTTTTTTGGTGGAGGTGGAGGTGGAGGCGGAGGTGGCGGTGGAATGGGGGGCGGTGGAATGGGAGGTGGTGGAATGGGAGGTGGCGGCGGCGGCTTTGCGGGCGCACCAGAGGGTGCCGGCGACGAGAACGAGGCCCTGCACGGTGACACCGACGGCGTTGTTTCCGCAGGCGACTGGACGCAAGCGGGCGGCCTTTCGCTGGCGATTGCGATTCCCGCGACGGGGCAGAAGCTGACCTTTTCGAAGCCGGGCGGAGACGCAAAACTGGCTTTGGGGTTCAGGCCGCGTGCGTCGCTGGAAGCGATTCTCGGGTTGGTCTGGACGGCGGTATGGCTTGTGGTGGCGCTGGGGCTGATCGCGGCCCTCGGCCAGGCCGATGCCTTCGCGAAGATTCGCCGCTGGCTCCCGATCACGCTCGCGCTGGGGGGTCTGGTCTGGTATTTCGCGCTCCCTTACGGCAATTCGGGGTTCGGCCTGTTCGTGGTCGGGTTGGCGGCGCTCGCTTGGAAAAACCGCCGCGCGGTATGACCGCGCTCGCATGATTTCCATTCGTTGATACCTCACGCGGCTCGCTGATGTCTCATCATGGCCGCGTCAGGTCTAAACCGGTCTCCCCGGTTTGTCTCGCGGATTCTACAATACTGCGGGTGGGACGACCGATTCAGTCGGGCAACACGCTGATGGAAAAACGTTGGATCTGGCCATTCGAGTTGGAAGAACAAATCGGCTCAGGGGCGATGGGACTGGTCTATCGCGCGCGGTTTGTGAAAAACGACCGCCGCGTGGCGCTCAAGCTGTTGCCCCCCGATGTTGCCGCGAATCCCACCCTTACGGCGCGGTTTCAACGCGAGATGGAACTGCTCAAAGACCTGCGGCACCCCAATATCGTCCATTGCTTCGGCGGGACGTGTGAGGGCGACGTGAAGTTCTATGCCATGGAACTCGTCGAGGGGGGAACGCTGGCGGCCCTCATCGAAGAGCAGGGGCGGCTCCCGTGGCGGCAAACCGTCGAATTCGGGTTGCAGATCTGCGAATCGCTGAAATACGCCCATGACCGACAGATCATCCATCGCGACCTCAAGCCGGCCAACCTGCTGATCACCAAGGGGGGCAAACTCAAGCTGAGCGATTTCGGGATGGCACAAATGACGGCTGAAAGCCGTTTGACCGCCCCCGGAAAGACGATGGGCTCGCTGCATTACATGTCGCCCGAGCAAATTCAGGGGAAGCCGCCGCTGTCGAATCGAACCGATTTGTACGCCCTGGGCTGCGTGCTCTTTGAGATGCTGACCGGTCAGCCGCCGTTTCGTGGCGGGGCCATGGCCGAAGTGATGCAACGGCACGTCAAGGAGACCCCGACCCCCGTCGGCAGCATCGTTTTGGATTGCCCCCCGCAACTGGAGGCGCTGGTCGCAC
>SIAF01000288.1 GCA_009691905.1 Planctomycetaceae bacterium
CGCGAGCCATCACACAATACGGTTTCCGTTTCACGAAGTTATCAAACATGCATCCAAGCAACATCCTTGTCGCCTCCCAAGAAATCGATGTATCCCCCGGTCGGCGAACTTATTACGACAAATTTCCTCACCTTGGAAGCCCTGGCCGTACACGGTGCAGGTTCCGGTCACGAAAATGATCGAGCAGAGCTACACCGTTCAGGTGCCCGTGACCCGCATGGTCGAGCAGAACTACACGGTATGTGTCCCCGTCACCACGCAGGTCGAGCAGCAGTACACGGTGCAAGTTCCGGTGACGACGACGGTCGACCAGAGCTACACGGTCCAGGTTCCTTACACCGAAACCCGCCAGGCGACCCGTCAGGTCTGCCGCTGGAGCCCCGTCTCCGAAACGCGGACCCTCTGCCAGGACCAGGGACACTTCGAAGATCGCGTTGTAGGTTGCGGCAACGCTTCCGATAGCTGCAACTCGTGCAATAGCTGCGACAATGGCTGTGGTAACTGCTGCGCTCAGACCTGTCGCGTCTGGGTGCCCAACATCGTTCAGAGTCAGATTCAGGTGACGGTCAATCGTCCCCAGATGGTTGCTGAAACGTACGACTACCAGGTCAGCCTGTGCCGTACGGAAACCCGCACGCGGCAGGTTCCGGTGTGCAATTGGACCACCGAAACGAAATCCCGCATGGTTTCGAAATGCGAGTGGAAAACCGAAAATCGGACCCGCAGCGTCCCGGTGACGGAATGCTCGACCGAAAATCGGACGCGCCAGGTTGCGACGACTGAATGGACCACCGAGAATCGGAGCCGTACGGTTTCGAAGTGCGAGTGGAAAACCGAAAATCGGACCCGCAGTATTCCGGTGACGGAATGCTCGACCGAAACGCGGACCCGCATGGTTCCGGTGACCGAATGTGTCACCGAAAACCGTACTCGCAGCAAGCAGGTTTGCGAGTGGACGACCGAAAATCGCACTCGCACCTACACGGTCACCGATTGCAAACCCGAAGCCCGGACTCGCACCGTGAACTACACGGTTTGCGAACCCGAGCAGCGGCAGAGCACCCGCAACGTCACGACGTACACCTGCGTCGCGAAAGAGCGGACGGAGAACTACACGGTGTGCATGCCGGTGACCGTCGAGAAGCAGATCTCCGTTTCGGTTTGCCGAATGGTCCCCACAACCGTCAAGACGATGGTTCCGGCCTGTAACAGTTGTGGTTCCATGTCGTCGGGCGCTGCGGCGCTGCGTCGTGCGGCGGTGCCTCGTGCGGCTCGTGCAACTCCTGCAACTAACGTAGTTCAGGTCAAATGAACGCTCGTCCGTCAGAACTCCGACGGACGAGTTTTGAAAACAACGCAGTCACAAAACAGAGCCGGTTCCCACGATGGGGGCCGGCTCTGTTTACTCGTAGCGCAGCGCATCGATGGGATCGAGCAGGCTGGCGCGGCGGGCCGGATAGAACCCGAAGAACACGCCCACGGCGCCGGCGAACACAACGGCAGTAATTCCCGCAGGGATCGAAATCACGATCGGCCAGGACGTGCCGCTGGAGAACGAATTGATCAGCATCGTCACCCCCGTCGAGGCGGCGATTCCCAGGGCGAAGCCGATCACCCCGCCCACGCTCGAAAGCAGCACCGCTTCGGTCAGAAACTGCCGCAGAATGTCGCCCGAGCGGGCGCCCACCGCCATACGGATGCCGATTTCCCGCGTGCGTTCGGTCACCGAGACCAGCATGATGTTCATGATTCCGACCCCGCCCACGAGCAGCGAAATCGCCGCAATCGCCGCCAGCATCAAGGTCAGCGTCCCGGTGACCGTCCCGAGGATGGCGGCGATCTCGGCCGTATCCTGAACCGTGAAGTCGAACGGCTCGCCCGGCAGTATGCGGTGCCGCTCTGAAAGCAATTGCCTGATCTCGGCTTCGGCATCGTGCGCGACGGCCAGCGACCGAGCCGACACCATGATCACATTTACGTTGTCGAACTCCGAGCCGGCGAGGCGTTTGCGGACGGTCGTATACGGCATCAGGATGATGTTGTCCTGGTCTTCACCCACCATATTGGCCCCCTTCCGGTCGAGCACCCCGACGACCTTGAAGGGAATGTTTTTGATTCGAATCGTCTGCCCCAGCGGGTTGGCGGTTTGAAACAGCCGCGCTACCAGTGTCTGCCCGATCACGCACACCTTGGCCGCCGAGTTGATCTCACGCTCGGTGAAAAAGCCTCCCGACTGCAACGGCCAGTTGCGAACCAGCAGATAGTCGGGCCCCACGCCGTACATTTCGCGGGGGCTGAAATTCGAGTTGCCGTAGATGACCTGTCCGCCGAACCCGACGAGCGGCGTGGCCGCCAGAACCGAGGGACATTCGCGGCCGACCGCATCGGCGTCTTTCGAGGTCAAAGTCGGTGCCGTGCCGGTTCGCACCCCTTCGTTGCGGCGCGACCCGGGGAAGACCACGATGACGTTGGTCCCCAGTTGTTCAAACTGACTTTGCACGAGGCGATGGGCGCTCTGGCCGAGCGAGACCATCGTGGTTACGGCGGCGATCCCGATCACCACTCCCAGCACCGTCAGCCCGGCCCGCATCTTGTTTCTGGCAAGTGCCCGCAAAGCGATCCGCAAAGTGACGAAGAAATTCATGACAGGCTGCTAGGGCGACGAACCGAAGGGAAGCGGCGGCAGGATCCCGGTGACCAGTTCGTCTCCCGGCGCGAGTTGGCCCTGAACCAGCTCGGTATATTGGCTGTCGCTCAGCCCGGTGACGACTTCAATCGCCCGCAGTAGTTCGCCGTCGGAAACCCACACGTGTCGGCGATTGCGCTGTTTTCGCAACGTGTTGCGGTCGGCCGCCGACAGCGAGCTCGCGCCGCCGGTTTCGCGGTCGTCTTCTGACGTCGAAGGATCGTTCGTTCCCTCAACGAGATGGCGATCCTGCGGGCGAACCTGCTTGGGCGTGGGAAAAAACCGCAGCGCCGCATTAGGAATTTTGATCGCATCGGCCCGCTGGTCGACCTCGAACGACAGGCTGGCCGTCATGCCCGGCAGCAACTTCAGTTCGGGATTGGCCGCCGCCACAATCACGGGATAGGTGACCACGTTTTGCGTCGTCGTCGAATTGATTCGCAGCTCTTCGACGCGGCCCTCGAACAGCAGGTCCGAATAGGCGTCGACGGTAAACGTGACCGGAAGAGTCTTTTGCTGCGCCTGCCGGATCAGGCCGATGTCGGCTTCGTCCACCGAGGCCAGAACGTCGATTCGCTCGCGCAGGTTGTAAGCGATGACGAATAACTCGGGAGTGGTGAACTGGGCCGCCAGGGTTTGCCCCGGCTCGATCTTGCGGTTGATGATGATCCCCGATTCGGGAGCCCGGATTTCGCAGTAATCCATCTGCGCTTGTGAATACGTGAGTGCCGATTCGGCGACTTTCACGCCGGCTTGCGCCAGGGCGACCTCGGCCCGGGTCTTGAGCACGGTAAAGTGAAATTTGTCTTTTTCCGTGTCGGCAATGAACGTCTTGTCTCGTTCACCGAGCTTGGTGATGCGTTCCATGTCGAGTTCGGCATGCTGCAATTGCGCCATGGCGCGATCGACCTCGGCGATTCGCGAGGCGAGCGTCGCCTGGTCGCGATCGAGATTGGCCTTGTGAATCCGCGGGTCGATTTTGCACAGCAGTTCGCCCTTGGCCACTTCCTGGTTGAAGTTAGCCAGCGGAACCGACGTGTCGATCGGCCCCGAAACGAACGAACCGACGGTGATCGTCCGCACCGGCTGCACCTTGCCGGTGGCGTTCACGACCGAGACGATCGGGCCCTGCACCACGTGGGCCATCCGCAATCGGGGCTGATGATGCTTTTTCCAATAATCGGCTCCGACGGTCAGCGCGCCGGCGCCCGCTCCTGTGACGAGCAGACCGATGGCCGATAGACGCAGAACATTCTTCATGGAAATCGGTGAGCCGCAAATTCGCCCGACCATCGGCATTTCGGGGACGTGGAATGCGTCGAACGAAATGTGAAACCGACGGGGTCGGTTCGCGAGTATCTTTCAATCTATACCAACGCGGCGACGCGGCGGTGTCAATGAGCTTGTCAAATTGCCGGGACTTTCAATCCGTTCGAGCGGCAACGCCTGATTCGAACGCGCTGCTACAATAGATGGGGTCATGGCACACATTGAACTCCGCAACATCTCGAAGACGTACGACCTGGGCGAGATCCAGGTCGAAGCCCTGAAATCGACGAACCTCGATATCGAACAGGGCGAGTTCGTGGCCCTGATCGGCCCTTCGGGTTCGGGCAAGTCGACCCTCATGAATACGCTGGGCTGTCTCGATCGGCCGACGACCGGCAGCTATCAACTGGCCGGGCAGCAGGTCGCCAACCTGTCGCGCGACGAGCGGGCCGGCATTCGTAACCAGAGCCTCGGGTTCGTCTTTCAAAACTTCAATCTTCTCAACCGCACCTCAGCCCTCGAAAACGTCGAACTGCCGCTGTTGTATACGCGCGGAATATCGACACTCGAACGCACCCGCCGCGCGACCGAGATGCTGGCTCGCGTGGGCTTGGCCGATCGGCTCGATCACCATCCCAACCAACTCTCCGGCGGCCAGCAGCAGCGTGTGGCCATCGCACGGGCGCTCGTCAACGAGCCTTCGATTCTGTTGGCCGACGAACCGACCGGAAACCTCGATTCGAAAACCAGTCGCGATGTGTTGGCCCTCTTTCAAAAGCTGAATTCGGAACAGAAGATCACGATCATCCTCGTGACGCACGATTTCAACATTGCCCGCACCGCCCAGCGCAACGTCGTTTTGCATGACGGGCAAATCGTTTGCGACACGACCGACGCGACCGTCGCGGCACGGTTCTTCCAGCCCGCGATCGTCGCCGAGCCGACCGCCCGATAAACCAGCAGGCAACACTCGTCGTGCTCAGTTCGATAAAACAAAGACGCCGGACGCATATGCGTCCGGCGTCTTGAGGTCTCAACGGTCTGTCGTGAGCCAATCGCCAGGAGTTACCCTCAGGCTTCGATTCCCAGCAGCCTGCAAGCTTCTTGATAGCCGGGGGCGTGAAACCCTTGCTTGTCCTCGCGGTCGTAGCCGTACGCACTGGCGGTGACGCGGGCCAGGCCGGTAATTTGCCGCCAGCGGAACGCGGGCCGTGTGGTGCGGTACTCTTCACGCACAGTGTGGAAGAACTT
This sequence comes from Planctomycetaceae bacterium, assembly GCA_009691905.1. Classification (GTDB taxonomy): domain Bacteria; phylum Planctomycetota; class Planctomycetia; order Planctomycetales; family Planctomycetaceae; genus SIAF01. Next base: position 5,207 of record SIAF01000288.1, read on the forward strand.
CTCGCCGTGCAGCCGGCCGTCCTCGCTGATGGTGTACTTGATCAGCGTCTGGAAGACCCCGTCCACCGGATGTCCCTTTTCGCCATAGATCTGGATGGCAGCCGAGGCCCGCCCCTGGTCGTTGGCCTTGACCGCGTCTTCGCACTCGGCCAGCAGTCCCGCGGCGTCGTCGGCTTTGATCGCTTTGCGGTGTTCCTCCAGCGGATAGGTCTCTCCCCGGAACGCCTCATGGCTGGCACTGTGGTAGGCCGCTACAATCAGCCCCGCCACGGCGTGGCGAGTATCGGTATTGCGGGCCATGTTCCGGAAGGCATTCGTGGCGTCGGAAGAATGTACGCCCGCCGAGTCGCCGTGGGTCCGCCAGCGATCGGCGCCCTGGCGAAGCACCAGCATGTTCGATGCCAGAGAAATCGCCTCGCCCACCACTTCGGGATCGACTCCATCGGCCAGAGCTGCGGCGACGGCTTCGGCGGAACTGGCAGCCGGCCCGGTATAAACCGCGCGGGCCAGCTCATCGACAGCGGCATCACCGGGGTCTTTTTTCCCAGGCGTCTTGCCGACCAGCTTGTACTGCTCGAGCAGCTTGGGAAGCAAAGCCCGGATCGGGTTGTCCGGATTATTATTTCGCTTGTGGTCCTGCTCAAAACCGACCATTTGACGGACCGACTGCCGCAACAACGTGTGGGCGTATTCCTTGCCCAGCAGCCCGATCATGCCGTAGGTCCGGTGGGCAAAAACGAAGCGATGCACGTTGATGTCGTCATGAACCGCGGGCTGCAGGGCATTGAATGCATCGCGCGGCGAAGCACCGGCCAGTGTGCCGAATAGCCCTTCGGCTTCATCCATGTCCGCCTTACGGCAGGCATCGCGAATTTTCAGCCCCATGTCTCCTTCGGCAGAGTGCTCGGCAGCGTGCAGCGCCATCAGGGTGGGCTTCGAGGCTCCGCCATGCTGCTGGCACTGTTGAGAGTTGCGATAAAGCACCTTGAGGACCGGCAGCGATTGGCGCTCCGTGGAGAGCAGCTTCGTCATCTCCAGGGCGGGAAGCATCGCCATGGCCGTGTGATACCCCACATAATCCTGCCCGCCGAAGGCTTCGGCATTCGCCAGCGCGGCTGCCGAGATGAGCTTTTTGTTGTCGACTTCGCCCGCTTTCAGCTTGGCGATCAAGATCGGCTGCAGCTTCTCGGGGGGCGTGCTGCGGAGGAGGTCCACAAGTGATTCGTAGGGCCCCAGTTTCAGGCTCTCCGGCCCGCGGTCGGCAAAGGCTGTCGAGAACCCCAGATCAGAGGCGAGGGAAGCACCCAGCCCGGCAGCCAGCATGCTGTGACCGACATCCGACAAAAATTCGCGACGGTTCTTGGGAGTCATGGAATTCTCCATTCAGTGAAAGGGGCACCGGGACTGAAGTTTAGAGGCATTGACCCGAAGCGGGTCGATGCATCAAAGCAGGTTGATTTCTAGAACGCAACAGCGTTACACACAGACGGCTCGACGCCTGAGACCGGGTGGCCGGCCTCGTTTATTTCAGGTATGCACGGTGATTTTCTTAGACGCACGCCCGGTTGTAACGTGAGACGGTTAATATAGATAGACGATCGCTCGATACGCAGCCGCGGTCATCGCCCCAATCCGAAATCAACGGGAGCAGCCGTGATGGAACGTTTGTGCCCTGATTCAGAGCAACTCCGTAAGGCGGCCCTCGGTCTTGGGGATGTCTCGCGGTTCGAGTCGATCGCACGGCACGTCGAGTGCTGCCCAGATTGCCAGGCTGAACTAGAGAAACTCGATCAATCGAGCGACCCGCTTGTCGACCAGCTCAGAAAGTTGCAGAGTGCATCCCCCATCGATCCGCAGGGGGTCGATCCGCAGGGGGGCGAGCCCTGGGCCGAAGCCGTCATCGCGATCGTGTCTCGATCAGAGCGCTCGGGCTCGCGAATTGTCGCCGACGCGGGGCGCGATCTTGCGCGTCGCCTGCTGGAAGGGGCGGTTCGCCTCGACCGGTTCGAGTTGCGGAAGGAACTGGGAGTCGGCTCGTTCGGGTATGTGTTTCAGGCGTGGGATCCGCAGCTCGAACGTGAAGTCGCCCTCAAGGTGCAACGCACGGGCAGCCTCGCGTCGAAAGAAGAGGTGCAGCGGTTTCTGCGCGAGGCCCGCAGCGCGGCCCAGCTCAAACATCAATCGATCGTCTCGCTGTACGAGACCGGCCAGACCGAAGACGACGTCTGGTTTCTGGTCTGCGAATACATCGACGGAGCCACATTGGAAGAATGGCTGAAAGAGGGGGCGTTCGCTTCTCACCAGGCGGCCGCGATCGCCGACGAGTTGGCCGACGCCTTGCAGTACGCGCACGAGCACGGCGTCGTGCATCGTGACGTCAAGCCGTCGAACATCATTCTCGATCGGCAGAAACGGGCCCACGTTATGGACTTCGGCCTGGCCAAGCGCGATACGGGCGAACTGACGATGACGTCTGACGGGCGCGTCCTCGGTACGCCTGCCTACATGTCTCCCGAGCAGGCAGCAGGAACTTCACACCAGGTCGACGCTCGCAGCGACATCTACAGTCTCGGCGTCGTACTCTACGAGATGCTGACGGGCGAGCGCCCGTTCCACGGCAATCGCCGGCTGCTGCTCTTGCAGGTGCTCGAAGACGAACCACGTCCACCGCGAGCCATCAAGGCAAATCTGCCGCGCGACCTCGAAATCATTTGCCTCAAGGCGATGAGCAAGACCCCCTCGCGGCGCTACCAGTCCGCGGGCGACATGGCCGACGATCTGCGGCGATATCTGCAAGGGCAGCCGATTCTCGCCCGACCGATGGGATATACCGAGCGAACGGTGCGCTGGTGCCGTCGGTACCCGCTGGCAGTCAGCGTGCTGCTGGCGGTGATGGTCGGGTCGGTCGCCGGGTTGTGGTATTTGTCGAACCTGTCGGAATTCTTCGTGCGGCAGACAGCCCTGGAAAGCGCCCGCCTGGAGACGAAAATGCTCGATGAGGTGTGGCGATTCTACAGTGAAGAGATTTCGGACATCGACCCGAAGACCACGAACGTCGTCATCACTGAAAACTACAAGAACGTGCATCCCGCGCTCCCGTTGCCGGCGACGTTTGCCATCGATCTGGGCGAGCGGATCAGCCGCCGCAATCCCGGGATGGAAGTCCGTGTTTTCAGCCGCTACCCGTGGCCCAACCGCAAGGATGGCGGGCCGCAGGATGAGTTTGACCGGACCGCCCTGGAATGGCTGGAAACAAATGCCAGACCCGATGACGAGCCGGCGAAAGAATACGCCCATTTCGTCGACGACCACGGCCGTCGAAAGCTTCTCTATTACTCGGCCCGCCATATGGAAACGAGTTGCATCGGCTGTCACAACCATCCCGACAGCCGCAGTTCGAAGAAGGACTGGAAGGTGGGAGACGTGGTGGGAGTGCTGAAGATCGTCCGTCCCCTCGAGCGCGAAATCGACAATACGCAAGCGGGCCTGCGCGGCGCCTTTGGGCTGGTGGTCACGATCTCGTCGCTGCTGGTCGCGATCAGCGTTGCGGTGACGGTCGTCGCCAAGCGCAGGCGAAAGGCGGTTACCCAATGACCGCCGACGAAAGCCAGGACGAACGTATTCCGACTGGCGGGTCGACCTCGCGCAGCCTGCTGGCCGACGCAAAGCAGGCGGTGCCGGCGGCGTGGGAACGGCTCGTGCGGCTGTACGCGCCGCTCGTGGCATCGTGGTGTCGGCGGTGGGGCGTCGACGAGCAGGACGTGGGCGATTTGCTTCAGGATGTCTTTTCGGCAGTGGCCGGCCATCTCGACCGTTTCCGCAAAGAGCGCCCCACCGATACTTTCCGCGGATGGCTGTTGACGATCGCCAGGAACAAAGTCCGCGACCACTTCCGCCGCCGTGCGGCCGAGCCCGCAGCCGCAGGAGGGTCTGAAGCGGCCCTGCGCTTGCAGCAGATTCTAGACCCCTCGGCACAGAACGAATCGTGCGACGTGACAAACGATATGGCCGACGTCGTGGTTCTGGACGAACTGTTGCGGAAGGCGCTGGAGTCGATCCGCGGCGAGTTCCACGAGCGAACGTGGCAAGCCTTCTGGGGAGTGGTCGTCGAAGGACGCACCGCCGCCGACGTGGCCGCCGATCTCGACATGAAGCCGGGGACAGTTCGCGTTTCGAAGTCGCGAGTCCTGCTGAGGCTCAGACCTCCTGATCTGGCGGAATTTGCTTTGGCACCGAGTTTGGATTGGCGGGCGGTGCTAAGGAGGTGAAATGGAGCTGCAGCTTGGTCCCCGGATACGCG
>SIAF01000289.1 GCA_009691905.1 Planctomycetaceae bacterium
TCAACAACAAGGCAAAACTGACCCTGAGAAAAGCGTATGGCTTTCGTTCCCCGGAAATCGCAAAAATCGCCCTGTATCACACCCTATCCGACCTCCCCACTCCAAAATTCACCCACGAATTCTGGTGACGAGGCGAATTAATTCAAATCCCAAACAAAATGCGCAACAACTTCTTACCTCTTGAGTTAGACATTTCATCAGGCCAGGCGCAGGCCGTGCAGATGAATCGCTGCGACCTGGTGATCTGCCTGACGGATGGCGGGAACGGTCTGGAAGACTGCCTGACGGCGGCCCTGGGGGGCGTGGCCCGACAGGTCCAGTTTGTGCTCGATTTTCATCATGCCTGCGAGCACTTGACGGAGTTCGGAAAGTTGCTGTGGCCGGACGATTCACCCACACGCGAGGCGCGGACTGCGGCCTGGTGCCACGAATTGAAAACCGCCGGTGGGGAGCGGCTGCTGGAGATCATTCAGGCCCTGGACCTGTCCGGTGCACCGCCGAATGTTCTTGACAGTCACCGCCTGCTGACCAATTATGTCCACAGCAATCTGCACCGGATGGACTACCCGACCTACCTCGCCAACGGCTGGCAAATTGGATCCGGCGTGGTCGAATCGGCCTGCAAGACGGTCGTTTGCCGACGCCTAAAACAATCCGGCATGCGCTGGCGGGAACCCGGCACTGACAGCCTCTGCCATCTCCGGGCGCTGTACCTCAGTTCCGATCAGCGATGGGAACACTACTGGACGAGGGCCGCCGCCTCTTGACAACTACCCACTTTCGAGACGCACACACGTCGAGCCATTGACTGAATTCTGCCGAAGAATTTAATTCACATTTCCTCAAGGAGTCAGTGGCCGGCCAGTTCCTGGTCGACGGGGCGAGCGACCGTGCGAATACGTCGCACCGGTCCCGCCGCGGCCGATCAGCGCTCGACCCGATAGAAAAACTCCCTGGCAAAAGAATTCGACCTCGGGCTTCCGTCGAGAAACGTGTTGTATGAGGCGATGATCAACAGTCCCTTATTGATGTTCGCGGCGAGGAGCATCCGCATGAAGCCGAAGTCGTAAGCCGCGTGAAAACCGGCCGGATCCCAGGCATCGACCCCGCTGGCATGGGGGGTGACGGCAACCTCGCCCCAGTCGCGCGGCGAACCGGCGCCAGTCGCACGCAGGACGAAACCATCGCCCTTTTGCGACAGTTCCAGCTCGCGGATCACCCCGGTCGAACGTTTGGTGTTCTTCCATAATCCGGTCAGTTCTCCCAGATCTATGCTGTGTCTGGTGCCGCGTTGCCGGGAAATGTCGGCCGACATCATGAATTCCGGCCCGCGGCCATCGCTGTGAAATGTCTCCGGTTCGTCCTCGAATTCAACTTTCTCGTGAAAGAACTCTCGAGTGAAGTAGTTCGCGCGGCCAGAGTTGTCCTTGAAACGGTTATAGCTTTGGACGACCAGCACGCCGTATTTGATGTTGGCTGCCAGGCGCGTCTCCATGAAGCCCAGATCGCAATGCGCCTCGAAACCGGCGACCTCGGGCGAATCGAGGCTCTCGACAAAAGGCGCGGCCGAGGTTTTTGGCCATGCAATTGTCTCTCCCGGGCCAGCACCGAAAACCTGCAACACGAGTTCCTGACCCTGTTGTGCAATCTCCAGCCTGGCAATCTCTCCGGTGGAGCGGCTGGTGTTGAACCACCAGCCGACGAGGTTCGAAAGATCGGCCGTCAGCGAAGCATTCGATGCTGCCGAGAGTCGATCGTTGGATCGTGAAATCTGGATTTGCATGATCGAGGTGGTTCAGCCCGTGTTTCGGGTCGGCCGACTGATCGCCACGATCCGTCGCCGTTCGTCGCATCGGTTCGATCGGTTCGCTCGATGGCGAGGTAAAATCCGTCGATCTCGACGGCCGCGCGTGGGGCCGCCGAGTTGAGTTGTCGATTCGCCGGGGATGATACTCATTCGGCGATGCGCGTTGCAACCGGTTCGGCAACTTCGACGAAGTCCAGAGGGGCTAAGACGGGCTAAGACAGTCCGGACGAAAGCCTGGTTCGCAGCTCTTTGACTTGTGGCGGTCGGTCGGGCATAATCCCCGAAGTTGCAGGCCGCAGCCACACCCCCTCACGTCCCGGAGACGCATGACCATGAAGCATGGCACACTTGTTCTGTCGGTGGTCGTCTGTTCGTTGCTGGTGGTGGTCTTCGGCCGCGGTCGGGCCGCAGAGCCCGATCAGGCCGTGCAACCGAAGCTCACCCGCAGCGACATCGACGGGATGATGAAGACGCTTTCCAACTGGGGCCGCTGGGGCAAGGAAGACCAGTTGGGTACGCTCAACCTGATCACCGCCGACAAGCGGAAGGAGGCCGCGACCCTGGTGCAGGAAGGGGTGAGCGTGTCCCTCGCCCACAACGTCATCAAGACTGAATCGGCGGCCGCACCGTAATTCGGCCACAAAATGACCGGGCTGCCGCAACAGATGGACATCACCAGCGCCTCTGACGAGTACCGCGTGGCCTACCACGGCTTCACGCAGACGCACATGAATGCCCTGTGCCACATGTTCTACAAGGGGCAGATGTACAACGGCTTTTCGCAGAAAGAAGTGACCGAGCGCGGGGCGGCGAAGCTGTCGGTGGTCAACGCCAAGCAGGGGATCTTCACCCGCGGCATACGGATGGACATGCCAAAGTTGCCGGGAGTCAGGTTTCTGGAAGGAGAGCAGGCGATCTACCCGTCGCATCTCGAGGCCTGGGAGAAGGCGGCGGGGATCAAAGTGGGCAGCGGCGACGCGGTGCTGATCCGCACCGGTCGCTGGGCGCGAGGAAAAGTCGAAGGCGATTGGGACGTCATGAAGAACTCGGCGGGCCTGCACGCCTCGTGCCTGCCGTGGCTCAAGGAGCGCGACGTGGCGATCGTCGGCAGCGACCTGGCGCTCGATGTGCTCCCCTCGGGGGCCGAGGGGTTCGAGCTGCCGGTGAACTGGGTCGTGGTGGTGGCAATGGGGATGCCGATCCTCGACAACTGCGACCTTGAAGCGGTCAGCGAGGCGGCCGAAGCGCGCAAGCGGCGTTTTTTCTGTCTACAATCTCGCCCCGTGGGAGGCATCCATTGGCGAGCCGGTGGTCGGCGGAGCGTAGCGACGACGATTTCTGCGGTCGTGTTTTCCGGCTTGGTCGTTGAAGGTTTGTCTTCAATTGGCATGAGTTGAATGAGGCGTGTGACGCGGGCCCACATGACTCGTGCTGGTCGGCTGCGGGTCGAGGGGGCCGGACTCTACCGGCCCCGAGTGCGTCAGTTTTCTTCAGGAAGCGAGATGGTCGTCTTGGAACGGTCGGCTTCAGTGATGATCCAACATGGACTACGTTTCTCTTCTTCCCACTTAGAGACGATTCGAACTCCGCTTTCGCGAATGGCAAGGTCATTTTGATCTGCCTGGTCCTCGGAGACGTGTCCCCAGTGTCCCTGACCGTGCATCCAGAGTGCCGTTACCCTGTCGTGGTGCGAAATGTCGCGCATTGCTCTGGGCGTAATCACGATCTCGCCGAGAGAGAACCGCGGCGTCAGATTCTCCTCGGCACTGAGGGCCTCCAGGGCACGCCTTCCCCGTGCGGAGGCGTTGATCAAGGTCAAGATTGTGGCTTTGATATGCTCTGGGAGGTGCGGCCACGCATCAACGATGAACGCGATCGCTGCTGAGCGGGCAGGAGCATCGAGTGCTGAATCGTGGTTTTGGCCGTCCAGTGTCGTGTCGATGTGCGACGACTGCTGACAAGGAGTGACCTCGGAATGCAGCGCCGGTGCAGCGCGGCCCGGATGACGATTTTCGGAAAGGCTTGCAGCGTTATCGGTTGCATCAGAATCGTCGGTAGGTTCAAATCCTGTCGCCCCGACTCTCCGAAAAAAGAGGCCGTTCGACGAGAATGTCGAACGGCTTTCTCTTTGTTGTGACGAGACTTACGTCGCTCAAAGTACGGTTCAAACATACGGAATCGAGGATATCGCGCTTGAGGGCGTTGTTTGAACCGCGCCAGATTTCTGCCGCGTTTTGGCTCCATTTGAAGATCGCCAGCGCCGCGTCGCCGCGAGCCGGGTCGTAGTCCCCGAGGCTATCGACGACTTCCATCACCTTGGCGGCCTCGTGGGCGAGTTCGGCCGACTTCGCCTTGAACGTCGCCTCGTCGACGGTGCTGGCCAGATACGCGTTCAGCAGGCGGTCCTGCATGGCCTTGAGTTCCGATTGCCGCTTCGTCAGCGACGTGCGTTGCTGCCGCTCCTGCGTTGATAGATCGGAGAACGCTGCCGTCAACGCGGTCTGAAACCAGTTCGCGACGTCTGGTGATGGCATTCGCAGACGTTCGAGGTCCTCGACGACCGCCTGCTCGAGGTCGGCGGCACTCCATCGCACCCGCGGATGGTCCGGTCCGGGATGGTTGTTAGCGCAGCGGTAGTAGTGATGGTGCCGCGCACCGCCACACTTCAGTTTCCGCTGAATGTGCTCGCCGGTGATCGACTGGCCGCAAAAGGCGCACCGAAACAGCCCCCCGGCCAGTGCCGATTCAGGATTACCGGTACGGCGGTTCCGGCCATGTATGACGTCCTGGCAGGCGTCAAATGTCGTCCGATCGATCAAGTGCTTGTATCGACCCGGAAACACCTGCCCGTTGCGGTGAATCTCACCGATGTACAGGCGGTTGTTAATGACGTACGACAGGGCCGTGCGGTGAAATCGTGGCATGCTCGGTCGGTAGACGTGCCCTTCCCGCTCAAGCTGATCCGCCAGACTCGCGAATGTCATGCTCCCCGAAGCGTAGAGTTCGAAGATCCGTACGACGGTCTTTGACCGTTCGGGGTGAGGCTGGACGGGTTCCGCCTTGTCCTTGACGATCATGTAACCGAATGATGGGGCGCCCGTGGGCCACCCCTGTCGAACCTTTTCATCCAGCCCCTTGATCACCTCGCTGCGCAGGTTATCGCTGTAATACTGGGCGAAGGCGGCCATGACGTTGAACGACAATAGTCCGGAAGCACCGGGGCCAAACTCGTTCTCGACAAAGCTGAGTTTCACGCCGCAGGAGTCTTCCAGATCCTGCAACCGTACGGCGTCCCGCAGGTTACGGCAAACCCGATCGAGCTTGTGACTGAGAATCGTCTCGATCTTGCTTCGACGGGCGTTGGCCTTGACCCACTGGAACATCTCATTGAAAGCGACGCGTTCAGCCCCGCGTTTGGCCGACTCGGCGACGACGAATTCCCGCGTGATGTGCCAGCCCGCCTTGTGGGCCTTCTCCCGTGCGGTCCGCAATTGCGCGTCAATGCTGTAGCCTTCGCGCTGCTCCCGTGACGATACGCGTGCCCAAACAACAATGTTCATGTTCGGCTGCCTTCCCGCGTCGCAGTCTTCAAGACCTCTGCGAACCGCTTGACGTTCTGCAGGATGTCAATCGCCTCTTCGGCCGACAATTCCCGACCGTATTGCGGCGACCACACACGCTGCGTTTCGGCGATCAGCTCGTCCGTGATCCATGCCATGGACAGCGGACGGTCCGGCACCACGCCGGGCACTTGCGCAGGATGCCCGTTTGGGGGTGAAAGTCCAGCCAGTTGCGACGAAAAGGGCACGCGGGGGGTTCCGGCGAATGCTCGGTCTTTCGAGCCGTTCGAACATGACATCTGTCCCCCAATTGTTCGCGCCGATCAGGGTCAAGTCTCTAGCCTGAGATCTGCGAAGTGAAAATCGCACGCGGCGCGTGTGACCTAGTAAAGCGCGACGGTGACCCAGTAAAGCGCGACGGTGACCCAGTAAATTCGCGCGTACGCGGCGCAGCTGACTTTGCGTGGCCCAGTTCAGATTGCACCACATGCTGCGTAGCATTCCAGCGAGGAAACCAGACTGAGAATAGCCTGCGAATTTCGTCGATAATGACCAGCCCGCAATCAAACTGGGTCCGCGTAACGCGACTCAACCCCTGCCCGAAATGCGGCAAGCCGGACAACTGCAGCGTCTCCCTAGACGAGTGCTTGTGCTGGTGCGGCCGAATCTCCGAAGGTGCCATCGACAAGAACGCCGGCGGACAGTTCCTGCATCGGTTGAAGGATTCAGACCACGCGTCACATGCGTGGAAACCGAACTTCGATCAGCCACATCAACAATTCGAGCCCAGTCGCGATTGGGGCAACCGCGCAGAGTACTTTGCTCAGAATGCCGCCGCTCGAATTCTGGAACTGTCGCAGCAATTGGGTGTGTCTTTTGCGTCGCTCACCGCCCTCGGGACGGGTTGGTCCGTGAATCGGCAATGCTGGACATTCCCCGAGCGAAATGGCGAGGGCAAAGTCGTGGGGATCAGCACCCGAGACAGGCAAGGGCAGAAGAAGCGGATAACCGGCAGCAAATCGGGCCTGACATTCGCCAGCGACTGGCGAGAGGGGACTGGCCCCATTTTTCTGGTCGAGGGGGCTTCCGACACGGCCGCGCTGAAAACGATCGGCCTGGCCGTTGTCGGACGCCCGTCGAATCTGGCCGGCGTCGGCCAACTGACTGATCTGCTGTTCGACATTGCCACAGACCGAGAGATCATCGTCGGCGGCGAACGGGACCAGAAGCCAAATGGTAGCTGGCCAGGCCGCGAGGGGGCGATCAGTGTCTCCACACAGTTGGCCGAGGCCCTCGACCGCACAATCGGCTGGGCGTTACCTCCCGATGATGCCAAGGATTCCCGGGCTTGGTTGCAGGCAATGCCTGAGTTGCCGGTCGAGCGTTTGGCCGATCTGTTTAAGACCGGGATCGATATCAAGCGAGTCAACCCGCCGATCACGCTCACCCCAGCGCCCGAGCCAAAGAACACGCTGCCGCTCAACGAGTGGCGGGCCACCATGTTTCAGGACCGTCTCCAGTCTCTGGGACACCCAGGCATCTATCTCGACCACAGCCCAACCGGGGCCGGCAAGTCGCGGGTTGATTTCGAGGCCATTCGTGTCCTCCTTCAACGGGGGGCCGCGGCATGACTGCCTTGCTCGTTTACCCCACACACAAGAACTGCCGTGAGGTCGAGGAGGACTACCTCGCCGCAGGAATCAGCGCAGCAACCTACCCAGGGCGGACGACCGAAGAGTCCGACGAGATGCCGCAAAACTGCTGGAACGAGGATGCGGATCGGGCGGAGGGAATGGGACTACCGGTTGTGAAGACCGTCTGCCCCAGCTGCAAGTCGCGGCAGAAATGCTTGGCGTGTGGATACCTCGGTGAATTGATTGCAGCGCAAGACGCAACCGTCGCGCTCTGTACGCACAAGCGAGCCGAATACACCAGCCTGCTCGATATGACAAACGGTCGCCAGTACGTCTCGATTCATGAAAACCCGATCGACCTTCTGCGTCCGGCCGTCCCGATCACCGAGCAGGATCTGTTCATAGTGCAGCGGATCGTGAGTCGCATCGTCACCGATCCGGAATCTCTCGACTGGTTTGGCAATGACATTCGTATCGATGACGAAGGAAATCGCTACCACGACGAGGAGCAGACCATTCGCCGAGACCGGGAGTATCAGTTCTGCTTGCATTTGATCGAGCTAATTGACGCGTTGGTGAGCGCTCTGGAACAGGCCGAGATCACGACGGAATGGCAGTCGAAAGCAGCGATGAAGTGTGCAACGGGCATCGAGCGGACACTTTTCAAGGCCACACGAGCCGCCCAAGCGACCTTTCAAGGGCAGGCATGGCGATTTGTATTGGCTGCGGCATCGGGCGAACTCCATTCGGCTGCGATCCTCGTCGAAACGCGGTTTGTCAAAGGCGGCGGTCAAGGCAACGGCATCGTCCTGAAATCAGTGAACGGGTTCAAACATAATCCGCCGAGTACAGGGGCGGTCACATGGTTCAACGATGCCACGCTGGCTCGAGAACGTCTGGAAATGATTCTTGGCCGGCCGGTTCAGGACATGACACCAGGAGGAAGAATCGAGCGACGGCAGAAGGCGGTTCAAATCCTGAGGGACATTACCCGCGCGGGCAAGCCACGAATCTTTGCCAACTACTTACGGGGCGTTCTGGCCGACCGCCCGCAGTCTCAGCGAGTCGGCGTGATTTGTCACCGACCGCATGTTACTGCGGCGAAGTCGCTCGGGGCCGAATTCGACCAGCGGATCGTCAAGGTGACCTACTTCGGCAGCGGCGAAGACCGCTCGTCGAACGATTGGTACGAGCAGTGTGACCTGATCGTCGTCGCCGGCACCCCACGAATCCGTCCCGGGGCCATCGCCTCATATTTGATTCAGGTAGGTGAGGTTGGCGCAGCTTGCCGCGTTCCGGATTGGGTCACGGTCTACTGGGAGGGCCAGAACGAATCCGGGGAACCGATCAAGGTCAGCTCGCGGGGCTACGACGACGAAGCATGGCGGGCTGCACATCGGGACTTGGTCCGCGCACAGATGGTTCAGGCAATCGGCCGGGGACGAGGCATTCTGGAGACCGGTTGCGCGGTCGTCGTGCTCAGTGCCGAGGAGTGCGGGCTGCCGATTTCGGATGCCGGGATGGAATCGCTGAATGGTGGCAGTACCAAGGTCCTGGAGGCCATGCGCCGGTTAACGATGGAAAACCCTAAGGAACATTACTTAGGGAAATCCATCGTTAGCACTCGGGAGGTCGCCAACGCGACCGGTCTCTCTCTGGTCAGAACCCGGGAGCTGCTTCGCGGTCTGGAGCGCCGCGGGCTGGCACGCAAGGCCGGCGAGCGATTGGGCTGGGCGCTGGTCGTGCCGGCCCATAAGGTGCCTGCCCCATGCCCGGCCTGATTTTTTTGGTTCCTCCCTGGCAGTTTGGGCAAGATACGGCAGGGGGAACTCGCGCAATACGAAGCACAGTTTGTTTTCGCTGTCCGTAGTTTTTAAGCCGGTATCTGGTTTTGGTTTGCAACGCGGGATTGACGATTGGAGGAAATCGTGACTGAGACTTCGCGGAAATCCATTGTGCCGACCCGAGGTTTGACCTGCGGCGCGTGCGGCGGCCGTCTGAAAGTCCTGTACACGCGATCGCGGCAGGGGAGTCTGGTGCGCCGGCGCCAGTGCGTGAACTGCGGATGTCGTTGCACGACATGGGAGCGCAAAGTCGGCTGACGCGAGGTGCCGGTTCTAAATGCGTAACCGTTTTCCAGCGACGATACGAAAGTGCTCGTTCTGCAATCGTCAGTACAGCGTCTCCTGAATATGAATGATGTAGGCAAATGTTTCGCGTAATGCCGCCGCCCGGGGGGGGGTAGGTCATTTCTCTACAGCGATTAGAACGATACCGCGTCCCCGCGTTCTCTATTTTTTGGCAATGTTGGGTGGGGGGGGGGTGAATGAACAAATGCGAAAAAAACCCATAGAACTGCATGTTTTAGCCAATACGTACCGCCAGGATCGGCACGGAAACGTGCGTTTTCCACTCGGAATGCCCAAATGCCCAGCCGGCATGACCCCCGCGGCACGGAAGCATTGGCGACGTTTGGCCAAACTT
>SIAF01000290.1 GCA_009691905.1 Planctomycetaceae bacterium
ATTCCTGCATGATACCCCTCCGTGAGACCTCGGTGATTAGACGCTGAGGGCCAAGAGGCTGGCGCAAATGCCGTGCCGTCGGTTGCGGAATTTCCCGTTCCGGCGAATTTTCTTGTGTATAAGGATGAGAGCAGAGCTTGGGAACGAGGCGAGGTCCGACCCCGCTGAAAATGAGCCGCGGACAAACACGGCTGAAACACGGAAACCCAACACGTCACCTCCCGTGTCCGTGCTTCATCCGTGTCCCTCTGTGGCTGGTTTCGAAATCACCGGGTGTTGCCTCTTGACCCCGGTACGGTTTTGTGAAACAGACCACGTCGCCGGTGGGAGTTGGGATCCCTGCGAAACGGGCCTATGAGTGGCGGTTTGACAAAGCCGCACGATTTTTGCTGGTGGAATTGCATCGACTGGGCAAGAGACGTAGAATTTGCACCAGACGTTAATTTGACCCATCGGGACAGGTTGACCGTGCGCGGGCCGGTCTCTGTGTTTGGGGCGTGAATTCGCCGATGGAAACACCTCTCATTGCCGATGCCTTTCTCGAGCTGCTCGAACGCAGCGGCTTGCTGACGGCCCAGAAACTTGACTCAGCCGCCCACCGGCTGCATCTGCGCGATCAAGCCACCCCGAAAGATATGGCTCGGCTCCTGGTTCGCGACGGGCTGATCACGCGATTTCAGGCCGAACGCTTGCTCGAAGGCCGCTATCGCGGGTTCTTTATCCACCGCTTCAAGGTTTTGGAAATTCTCGGTGCCACCGGGATGGCTTGCCTGTATCTTGCCGAAGAAGCCGGCACGGGCGAACGTTTCGCACTTAAGGTGCTTTCGGACAAGCACAAGTCGGATGCCGGGATGCTGGCCCGACTGAAACTCGAAGCCAGGGCCGGCAAGAAGCTGCGGCATTCGAGCATTATCCGCACTCACGGGATCCATCGCACCGACGATGTGTTCGGCGAAGTGCATTACCTCGTCATGGAATACGTGGAGGGGATCAATCTCGAAGAGTTGGTCAATCTGCATGGTCCGATTCCCTGGCAGCAGGCGGCCGATATCGCCCGTCAGGCCGCCACTGGCCTGCAGCACGCTCATTCCCACGGCCTGGTCCATCGCGACGTCAAACCCGGCAACCTGCTGGTTGACGCGCAAGGGAACGCGAAGCTGCTCGATTTCGGTCTGGCTCTGATCGACACGGCCGAAGATGACGAGTTTTCACTGGCGATGATCTTCGGCCACAGTTGCCTTGGTACCGCCGATTACATTTCGCCCGAACAGTCGCTGGACAGCATCGCCGTCGACGCCCGGGCTGACATCTACAGCCTGGGCTGCACGTTGTACGTGGCGTTGACCGGCAAACTCCCCTTCCCGATCGCGTCGAGCAGTGAGAAACTCGAAGGACATCGGCACCACGTCGCCCCTCCGCTGCGGTCAATCGTTCCCGAGGTTCCGGCTGAGTTGGCGAGCGTTGTCGAGCGGATGATGGCCAAGCGGACCGAAGGCCGCTACCAGACGATGGGTCAAGTGGCCGAGGCCCTGGCCCCCTTTTCGCGTCGATTGCCGGTCGAATTCGACTTTCCCCGAATGCTGGCCTGGCGTGCCAAAGAAGCGCGGCGACGATTTGCGGCGCAGCGCTCACAGCCGGGAGCCAGCAGCATCGCCTCGTCGAGTTGGGCCTTGAGGGGGTTGAACAGCGCATCGACGAAGCGACTGCCGCAGGTCAGCGCCGAGACCTCGGTCGAGGCTCCCCCGCGACTGTCTGAGTCGGCCGTTTCGCTCAAAGCGCCGTTCGCAGGGGTCGAGAAGTCGGGGTCGCTGTCTCGCAACGACGTCAACACGACCCCCGCCCAATCCGGCCCGGCGCTCGTGGCGCTGGAAGGGGGCGAGCGGATTTCACTGACAGGTGAGCGCGTGTTGATCGGCCGCGATCTCGATTGCGACCTGCGGTTGCCGTCCGCGAACGTCTCCGGACGGCATTGCGAATTGCGTTTCGATGGAATTAGCTGGAGAGCAATCGACCTCGACAGCAAGAACGGCATTCAGGTGAACGGCGCGTCGGTTGCCGACCAGATTCTGCGAAATGGCGACCGGTTGACAGTCGCGCGGCAGCACCAGTTCAAGGTCGAGTTTCCGGCGATCCCCGATTTGACGCGAGGTCGCCTCGTGTATTGGGCGGTCATGGGCGCCGTGGCAGTCGCCGTATCGCTCTCGGGGCTGTACCTCTGGCAATTGCTGGGTGTGTAACGAACTGTAGGAGGCACCGGCCTTCGCCCCAGCGACAGCGAGCTGGTGTGCTCAAGCCAGCGAGCCGGTGGGTTGACCCCACCGGTCTGCAATGCGCAGCGAGCAAGAGCGCTCGCAAAGTCCAAACCAGGAAGCTGCTTCGGTATGGTCCCCCAGATGAATGCACATTCCGAGACGCAGCAGGTGCCTCGTCAACGACGGTGGATCCCGCTCTCGCTATGGATTTTCGTCGCGCTCCTGGCGGTTTCCGGCCTGGCCACGGTGTGGATCGGCGTCGACTTTTGCCGACAGCATGTATCCATTCAGGAGGCCGAGCGACTGGGATGGTCCGTTGGCACGCGAGCGAGAGCACCGGACTGGATGATTCGCTGGATCGGTGCGCAGAACTCGGCACTGTTTGACGAAGCAGAGAGTGCTCAAGTGGGGCCTGGCGAAATTACCGAATTCGGTGAACGCAAGACGCATCCTGGTGATGCGGGTTTGCGGCCTTTGGAAAAAATGTCGCAACTCACCCGGCTCTACCTCTGGGACAGTGGATGCACAGATGCCGGGTTGGCGCATCTTTCGGGACTGACCCGTTTGAACACATTGGATTTGTCGGGTGCCGACGTTACGGATGCCGGGCTGGCATACCTCGCAGATATGACGAACTTGACCGAGTTAAATCTGTCGGGAACTCGCATGACCGAGGCCGGTTTGATCCATCTGCGCCGAATGATTCATCTCGAGCGCCTGCATATTCCCGATTTCGAGCTATCGGATTCAGCCCTGGCTCATTTGAGCGGCCTGGTGGAATTACGTGACTTCACGATTTCAGGAAAAGACATTACCAACGCAGGACTGGAGCATCTGGCAGGTTTGTCCCACCTGAAAGTCCTTCGACTGCGTGGGGCCCCTGTCACCGATGACGGGCTGAAGCACATCGCCGGACTCGCCGACCTCAGATATCTGGATCTCAGTCAAACCTGGGTGGCCGACGCCGGTCTCGCACATCTGACGAGTCTGCCGAACCTCTGGTTTCTGAGGTTGAGCGGCACCCGAGTGACCGACGCGGGCCTGCTGCATTTGCGAAGTTGCGGGGGGCTGGAAACGCTTATTGTCGAAAACACCCAAGTGACTGACGCCGGAGTTGCGCAACTGAATCAGGCCTTGCCACGAATGCACATTCATAAGTGACCCACCTCTTCGCGTGCTCGTGTGCAACGTGAGGCTGGTTGACTGATTGGCGTCGGGCGGATGACTCGCATTCAACCGCCCACCCGCAAGCGGTAGACCTGTGACGTCAGGCGAAAGCCTGACATACGCGACTTATGGCGCCGGGTAGCCACGGCTACGGGGGCACTTCTTTGTTGCGTCTTTTCCAGTTTTGCGCACCGCGGTCTTTTCGGGGTGCCGCGCGGCGTGGTAAAATCCAAGGTAGCCGATTCGTCCTGAGATGTGCGAGTACCCGCAATCAAATCACGACGTCCCGAGACTCTTCACGCGGAGCGATGAAGACTACTTTAATGTAGTCATCATCGCTCCGCGTGATGAGTGCGAACGCCTGCAACAACCAACAGGGTAATCGCACGGAGACCATATGTGAGGCTCTGTGAGAAAACCCGGATCCTTTGAGGGGCGACCATGCCGGAATCGGCCAATAACGGAGTTTTTCAGGGGGGTCAAAATTCGCAAAGGCGAACGGGGAATGTCAATCGCTCGATGTTGAGTGTCGCTGAGCGCGTACGTCACAGACAGGCATTGACCTGCGCCTGTTTCGTTATCTTCGCGACGACGATCGTTGTTGCCGTTGCAACTTCAGTGGCTGCCGGAGACGAACCCCCAGTTCCGGCACCTGCCGGCGTCGACGAACCGCTGGCCCGCGAATTCTCACCCGAGCTGGCAGCACAGTATCTCGACGAATTCGCCGATCATTGGGCGCAAGCACGGCGGTGCGCGGCATGTCACACGATCCCGCCCTATCTGATGGCCCGGCCGCTGCTGCCGCGACGAGGGCGAACCGAAGCCGACGTGAGGGCGTTTGTCGAACGCATCGTCGTCGAACGCCTCGAAGCCGAGCCAATGCTTCCGGTGGACGCGATTTCTGCGGTCTCGGTGCAGGTGGCGACGGCGCTGGCGGTCAACGATCGACTGACGACGGGCCGACTGCACCCAGTCACGCGCGCAGCACTCGATCGGATGTGGACGCGGCAACGGGACGACGGCAGTTGGGAGTGGCCCTTCCGCGATGCGCCGCCGATCAAGATCGACGAACATTACGGCGTCACCTTCGCCGCGATCGGCGCGGGAATCGCCCCGGACGAGTATTCTGAAACCGAGGCAGCCCGCGCGGGGTTGATGAAGATCCGGCAGTATCTCAAGGACCATCCGGCGGTCAGCCTGCACCAGCAGGCGATGCTCGTCTGGGCCTCAACGCACGTCGAAGACCTGCTCACGATGGACGAGCGGATGCAGGTCGTGAGCCGGCTGATGGCGGCCCAGCGGGAGGACGGCGGCTGGTCGCTGGCGAATCTCGTTGAGAACATTTCCGTCGACGCTCCTGCCAGCCGATCGTTGACCGATCTCAAGGCATCACCCGGTTACGGGGTCGACTTTCTGATCTATGCCGGCCGCGACGGAGCCTATCCGGCGCCACTCGCCAGCGATGGCTACGCCACGGGCTTCGTGATTTTCGTCGCCCGGCAAACCGGCGTCGCGGCCGACGACCCGCGTCTGGCGCGGGGCATCGCCTGGCTGAAGTCCAACCAGCGGGCCAGCGGTCGCTGGTTTACGCACTCACTGGGTCCGCCGCACACGCTGCACTACATCTCGAATGCCGGTACGGCTTACGCCATCATGGCCCTCGACGCCTGCGGGGCCATGCCGAAGCGCGCGGATTGACCGACTCATTCGAGAATTCCGCCGACTTTTCATTGCGGCTCAACATCGATTTCGCGTAGGAAGTCGAAGAAGACAATCGCGGGTCACTCCCATTCGGTTCCCTGAATCTTCATGCGACGAGGTTTTGATGGCGCATCGGTCGGTCACAATCCGCATGGTGCTTGCCGGACGCACTGCCGCGCTGGTCGGTCTGAGTCTGACCGCACTGCTGTTGACTCCAGGCTGCCGCGACGATGCCCCTCCGGCGACGGTCGCGCCCACGGTATCGACAAAAACCGGTGAACCGACGCCTGCGGCAACGAACGAGTCGATAACTCGACGCAACGCGATTGCTGCGGCTAAGCCGCAAGCGGTCGTGTTCGTTGATATCGCCCGTGACGCGGGCCTGGGCTATGCCTGGCCCGAGCAACCCCGACCCATGACGATTCTCGAATCCATCGGTTCCGGATGTGCTGCCTTCGACGCCGACGCCGACGGCTGGCAGGACGTATTACTTGTGGCAAACCCTCACCCGGTCCTGTATCGCAATCTGGGTCAGTCGCGTTTTGAAGACGTCACGGCCGCCAGCGGGTTGTCGGGCGCCAATGGGATTTGGATGGGCTGCGCGATCGGCGACTATGACGGAGATGGACGCCTCGACCTGCTGCTGACCGGCTTTCATCAATTGGCCCTTTACCGAAATCTGGGCGATTTCAAGTTTGAATTGGCAACCGAATCGGCCAGGCTCGACCCGAACAATCACGGGCTCTGGGGCTCCAGCGCGGGGTTCATGGACCTCGACGGCGATCACTGGCTCGATCTGGTGATTCTCAACTATCTGGAATTTGGCCCCGATGCTCCGCAATACTGCGAATTCAAGCCGGGAGTCAAATCGGGATGCAGCCCCCGCGAATACACCCCCGAACGGGGAGAAATCTGGCGAAATACCGGCCGCGGCGGCTTCGAACAGGTTGTCGATTCGGCCTGCATGGCGCTCTCCAAGGGAGCCGGGCTCGTCGTAGCCTTCTTCGATCTGGATGACGACGGGCTCATGGATTTTTATCTGGGAAACGACGGCACTCCCGCCGACCTGATGCACAATCGGGGGAAAATGCAATTCGAGAACATCGGGGTGATGGCGGGACTGGCGGTCTCTGAGACGGCGAAGCCCATGTCGGCAATGGGGGCCGACTGGGCCGACTTCGATCGCGACGGACGGCTCGACATGGCGGTGACGAACTATCAAAACCTGGCCTTCGCGCTGTTTCGAAACCTCGGCGACAACAGCTTCAAAGATGTTGCCGGCTCAGCCGGTCTGGCGCAGCCCACGAAACATCGCCTCGGGTTCGGCGCAAAATGGCTCGATTTCGAAAACGATGGCTGGCCCGACCTGACGTTTGCCAACGGCCACGTGTACGACAACGCCCCCGATGTCGAAGGCCCCGCTGTTTTGTTTCGGCAACCCCTGTCCCTGTTTCGCAACGAGCGCGGGCTGAAGTTCGTCGATGTCGTACAAGAGGTTGGCGCCGACGTCCAAAGGCCCCTGGTCGGCCGCGGCTCGGCGACGGCCGACTTCAATAATGACGGCCGCGTCGACCTGCTGGTGGTTGATTTTGAAGGTCCCGTGATGCTGCTCGAAAACCGCAGCGAATCGAGTAATCACTGGCTGACGCTCGACCTGCGCGGGTCGGCTCCCAACGTGTTCGCCTACGGCGCCCGCGTGATCGGCAAGGCTGGCAACCAGATCTGTCTTGCCGATATTTCACCCGCCACGAGCTACCTCTCGTCCAGCGACCCGCGGATTCACTGGGGCCTGGGCGATGTCGAACAACTTGATTCGCTGACGATTCGCTGGCCGTCGGGAAGTCGGCAAGTCCTGAAAGATGTTGGGGCCGGTCAGATTCTACGAATCGTCGAGCCGGCACCCGGCGCGGTCATCAACGAATGAGCCACGGACAAACACGGATGAAACACGGAAACGGCACTTCTCGTGTCCGTGTTTCATCCGTGTCCCTCTGTGGCTGGATTCGAAATCATCGGGGATCGCCACTTGACCCCGGTACGGGTTTTCGAAACAGACCACTATGGAGCGACCGGAAGCGTCAGACTCTCGTAATTTTCGATCAGCGCCAGGATGGCCGCATCGCACGCCTGCTGACCGGCGGGGCCTCCTTGGTTGGCCACGACCAGCAGCGCGAAATCCCGCTCCGGGGCAATCCAGACGGTGGCGAACCAATAGGTGTTGCTGCCCGAATGCGTCAGGGCCTTCCCCTTCGCCCAGGGGCGTTCGACGACGATCCAGCCGCAGGCATAGTCGGCCCCCTCGGGGGGAGTTTGCAGAAATCGCAGGGTTTCGGGTTTCAGCAGACCCCCCTCCCCTCGGGCGCCGCGCAGATGCACCGCGATGAATCTGGCCCAATCGGGCAGCGAACAATGGACCGTGCCCGCCGGGCCCAGCGCGGGCACGTTGTCGTTTTGAATCGACACGACTTTTCCAAACGTTAACTGATGTCCCCACGGTTGATCGGTTTCGCCTTTGGTTCCGGGAACGCCAAAACCGGCGGAAGTCATTTTCAGGGGCGTAAACAGACCGGCGGTCATCAAGTCTTCCCAGGATTGGCCAGTGACTTCTTCGGCCATGTGGCCGGCGACGACATACCCGACGTTTGAATACAAAAACTTCGTCCCCGGTCGATCGACCGGTGCCTGACTGAGGATCTTTTTCAGCAGCGTCTCCCGTTGTTCAACGACAGAACCATTCCCCAGTTGCCCCCACGGACCATTCGCCGGCAGTCCCGCGCGGTGCGTCAGCAACTGTTCGAGCGTCACGTCAACGAAGTCGGCATGCAGATCGGCGGCCAGCCTTGAGAAAACGGTGCCAATCGTCGATTGCCAGTTGAGCTTTGATTTCTCGACCAGACCCGCAATGCAGGTCGCGGTCATCGCCTTTGTGCAGGATCCCAGATGCAGTTTGTCGTTGACGCGCAGAGCCGGGCCGGTACCCGCTTTTCGATCGCCGACAGCACCGGCGGCGATCAGCGCGTCGTCTTTGACGATTCCCGCCACCAGCCCCGGCACTTTGTGCTTTTCGAGAATCGGCGCCAGCAGGGCTTCGATGCGTTGATCGGAAATCACAGTCGGCTCGGGCTCGACTTCGGGCCGAGCGCTCTGAGCGAAGGAGACCCGACTGACAAGCAGCACAAGCGACGCAAAGGCCAGGGTGCGACCCGCACAACTCGGTGCATTCATATCGATTTTCCGCAGTCGGTTCGCAGCCCCTGGGTCAATTTTCAGGTAGTATGCCGGAAACGGCAGGTGATCGCCACGGTCTTTCGCATACGGTCAACCTGTCCCGGCTGACGAGCGATTCAAGGTTCGGGCTTGCCGGCGGGTGCCTCACCGGTTCGCCATATGGCAAAAACGCTTTGAGCGCGCAGTGCGGCGAGGGCCGAATCGGTGTCCAGTTCCTTCAGTCGTTCCAATTCGAGTCGGAAGGCTTCCGGCAAACGCCGCAAGCACTCGACCCCCTCGGTCGCGTAAGCGGCAATTGTGGCCGACCGATCGCTGCCGCCTGGCTGCTGCTCGCGTTCGACTGCCTCGATCGCCCGCGAAGACACGCGTGCCAGATGCAGCAATGTGTTGTCGGACGGCTCGGGATGAGACTTGATCTGGGCGGCTTCGGCGATCGCCTCCGCGTGCCTGCCGACAATGGCGAGTTCGAGCGCTCGTTCCGTCCGACAAAAGTCGTAACCGGCTGGATCGACAACGGCCAGCGCCTGATCCCAAACCGGGAATGCTTCTGCGGCACGTCCTTCGCGGCAAAGAATGTACGCTTTAGCGCGATACAAACCGTGCAACACAGTCCGCAGACTCAGATCCCTTGGCTCCTGAGTCAACGCCTCGGAGGCCACGGCGATACCCCGGTCATGCCGCTTCAGCGCCTGTTCAACCCGGCCGCGTTCGACTTCGACTACCGCCCAGTAACCGTGGACTCTCGCCAACGCCTTCAGCAGATCTGGAGATTCACTGAGGTTGGGGTGCGCCAGGAGAATCTCTTCGGCTTCCTGCAACATCTCGGGAGCGGCTGTCGCGACGCGACTCTGAAGGGCCGTCATTGCCATCCAGGTCCAGTCGATCGCGAGCTGGCTGCAATTCCCGACATCGTCCGGCGACCGTTCGGCGAACTTGCCGCGGAACTCGACAGCCGCACGGAGCGACGCCTCGGCGTCTGAATACCGTTGCTCTTTCGAATAGAGTTGCCACAGCAATTCATGCCGAAGCGCCAGCCGAGCTTCGATCGACATCGACCGAACCTCAGGAGGACTAACGGTCGCGAGCAAATCTATCG